>CALUOT010000003.1 GCA_944322355.1 uncultured Bacteroides sp.
AATCTAAAATTGCCTATAACAAATTGAATTTCAATAATTTCAAAGAACTTCTATGATTTTTTAGTGGACACTAATGATATGAAAATTATTTTTAAGATCATCTTTCTCGATCGAGTTAGATGGTCTTTCGACGAAAGAGGGGAAGAAGTCCCTCATCGTCGAGTGATTCTTTCGGACAGTTCAGGATCCTACTTGGCCATGCTGCATGGCGAGGACGCTACTTATCCTTTTTTTGCAGAAGGGGATGAAGTGTTGGCAACACTTCGGTTCGAAGTGGTTGAACATTATGGAAAACTCAGCAATGAAATCACCGTGCTGAGTATGGAGAAATTAGAAGATTTTAGTAAAACTAACAAAAAAAAGGAGGTTTTTATGAACCAGAAAACATTATTGATTGATGATGAAATTTGTCAACAACTAGAAGCGGGGGGACCACGCTTTCAAGGCACGGTTGGCTTATCGCCCGACGGGAAAATGTATGATTTTCATCCGCATCGGCGGAAGAAATCCGCCAGAAAGCCCAAGGCTCTCTGTAAGCCTGAAATACATGTCACCCTCGTGTACAATGTATCGATTAATTATGTGTCAAATCTTTTAAAAGGAGGAAATATCAATGATAGGTTACATTGATTGTATAAAAAGTTCTCGAGTGCAGGAATGCACTCGGGAGCTCTTCTGGGGCGTCATTAGGGGAGAACGAGTCAAAAATCTTTGTGAAGCCATAGCTCGTGCTCATGAGCAATGGCAAGCGGGAGAGATCGAGGAGGAAGCGTTCAAGGTGGTAAAAGATGCGAACAAACGGAAGCTTCCGGCATTCACCTTCCAAGCCGTTTTCCCCGGTGGTCAGCGGAAGAACGAGGGTGCGGTGCCCACGGGCTTCGCCATGTTGGACCTCGACCACATGGTCGGGGCGCGCGAGTTCTACCACGACCGCGTGGAGCCGCGCCTGGCCGAGCTGGGTATTGTCTTGGCACATGTCACGCCAAGTTGCTCAGGCCTGCGCCTGGTCTTCCTCAGGCCGCGCGGGATGGACATACCCGAGGCGCAAGCCTGGATGGCTTTGGAGCTGGAGCTACCGGAAAATGACGGGTCGGTGAAAGACCTGGCCCGGATTTCGTTCGCCGTGCCCGAGATGTATATTTTTTTATCAACGAGGAGAAACTTTTTTCTAATGAAGAACCTTCTTTAAATGAAGAATTAAGAATTAAGAATGAAGAATCTTTGGAAATGAAGAACGATTTAAATGAAGAACGAACAATGAAGAATGAAGAATTAGCTGAAGACCATTCTTCATTTCGTCCCGAAGGGACCATTATTCATTCTTCATTTTTCAAAGGTGAGCCTTATGCTGACATTATCCGTCGCTGGTTCGAGCGGAATGGCGGGGAACCGGTGCCGGGAGAGCGCAATAGCAAACTTCACCGATTGGCATGCGAGCTGCGCTACATCGCTGATAATCAGCCTGATTTGCTCTTGCAGATTCTGCCCCGCTATGGCTTGCCTGAGGAGGAAATGAAGGCATTGATTCGTTCGGCTTGTGAGCTCCCTCTGTTGCCTTCCTTGCCCACGACTTTGCGTCAAGTTTTATTACCGAGCGTGGTGGCCGATGCGCCTCCCGCGATGCCCGAGAAACTCCCGCGCCTGGTGGAACTTTTGCTGAGCCGCACGCCGGAAATTTATCAACCGGCCGTGGCCCATGCCATCTTCCCCGCATTGGGTGCTCATCTGTGCGGCGTGACATTCCGATATATTGACAATACAGACCACGAAGCCACGCTGATGAACGTGCTGATGGCGCCTACGGGAGCCGGAAAGAGTTGCGTCAATCCCGTGATAGACGCCATTATGGCCGACATCCGGGCGCGCGACAACGCGAATCTGGCTCGGGAGCGGGCTTGGAAGAATCAGGTGAACTCCCGCGGAGCGAACCAAACCCGTCCGGAGTGTCCCCAATGACTTGTTATTCAGGAGGTTGACCCGGATATGACTAATGCCGCCTTTGTACAACGTCTGGCCGAGGCCGAAGGGCATTTCCTTTATGCTAAGATGAATGAAATCAACCAGTTTGACTCGCTCAAAGGGAATGGACGGGGGGATACACACTTCCAGATTATGTGCCTGGCTTTTGACTTCGGGAATCGCTACGGCCAGACCCGCGTCGGCACGCAGAGCGTTTCCGAAAAGGTGACAATCCGTTTCAACTGGAACGCTTCAACGACCGTCAAAAAGGGAAAAAATTACTTTAGAAAAGTCCTGACAGATGGGCCCATATCGCGCATTAATTTCTGTAGCATTCCCGAGCAACCGATTGGTAGTCCCATGCCCGTTTTTGGCACCTACGATGACGCATTCGACGAAGCTTTACGACCTTATCTCGAACGCCTGACCCGGGCACGGGGGCCGGTCGATTGTCCCGAAGCCTTTGACTTGGCTTTACGCCTCCGCGAAAAATGTGCCGAACATGCCCGCTTGACGCAGAGCCGGGTGTATGAAAACTTTACCTTCCGGGCCAACGTGATTGCCTACCTGAAGGCTTGTACCCTCTACATAGCCAGCGGTTGCGCGTGGGAGCCCGAGATGGAGGATTTTATCCGCTGGAGCTTGGAGTATGACGTCTGGTGTAAAATGTTTTTCTTCGGGAAGGACATGGCGCGCGAGATGGACGACGACACCGTTCCTGCCCGGCACGGTCCTCAAAATCTGTTGACATTTCTTCCTGATGATTTTAGCTATCAGGATCTCGTATCCTTGCGCGCGGAGTATAGGATGAGTGCTAAAAGCACCGCTCAATTGCTCAGTCAGTGGAAAAAACGCGGACACATTCAACAATTGACAGATAAACAATATGTAAAGATAAGATACCGAAAAGATGGAAATGACATTGACCCGAACGCATAAAGCGAAGACCTTCACCGAGGGGCACTTGGAGGTGGATGGTGTAAATTTTTGCGATACCCTGGAACCCACGTGGCGCGACGTGGGCTGGGGTCGCCCCGGGCGCACGGTGCCCGGCCGGACGGCCATCCCCGACGGCCGCTATCCGATGCTGGTGACCTATAGCCCTCGGTTCGCGACATGGATCCCGTTGCTGCTCCACGTGCCCGGGTTCACCGACATCCGCATCCATGCCGGCTCCACGGTGGCGGACACCATGGGCGACATCCTCGTGGGCGTGCGCGTGAAACCCGGCCTCCTCTTGGACTCGCACCTGTGGCTTCATCGCCTCGTGAAGCGTTTGGCAAAGCGTCCCGAAGGCGAGGGCGTGTGGCTCACGGTGCAGCACGACTTTTAGTTGACGTACACCGTCCGGAAGTAGCGTTGGAAGAGGTCGCGGGCTTCTTCCAGCTGCTCGGGGGTGTTCAGGGGGACATCCTTCAGGGCATAGTCCCAGTGCATGGCTTCGTACTTATGGACGCCCAGCGTGTGGTAGGGTAGGATTTCCACCCGCTCCACCATGCGGTAGGCGTGGAAGTGGCGGCCCAGCGCTTCGATGTCCTCGCGCCAGTCGCTATGGCCGGGCACCAGCACGTAGCGTAGCCAGAAGGGGCGTTCGTGCTCTTCCAGCCATCGGGCGGTGAGTAGCGTCTGCGCGTTGCTTCGGCCGGTGAGCTTCCGGTGACGTTCGTCGTTGAATTCTTTCACATCCAGCAGCACCAGGTCGGTCAGCTTCAGGAGTTCTTCCACCTCTTCGTTCCACAAACCTCCGTTGGTGTCCAGGCAGATGTGTATGCCCGCCTGGCGGAGCATCCGGCACAGGGGAATCAGTTCGCGGGCTTGCAACGTAGGTTCGCCTCCGCTGAAGGTCACGCCGCCTTTCCGTCCGAAGAAGGGCTTCTGGCTGGTGGCCATGCGCAGGATTTCGTCGGGTGCCGTCGCGCGGCTTTCTCCCCGGGGGTCGATGGTGTCGGGGTTGGCACAATAGAGGCAACGGAACTGGCATCCTTGCAGGAATACCACCAAGCGGATGCCAGGTCCGTCGTATGTGCCCAATGATTCGTAGGAATGTACACGAAGCATGTTCAGGCTGTTTTACATGCGTTCGTGGAAACTACGCGAGATGACTTCCAGCTGATGTTCGCGGCTCAGCTTGATGAAGTTGACCGCATAGCCCGATACGCGGATGGTGAGTTGCGGGTATTTTTCAGGATGCTCCATCGCGTCTTCCAGCATTTCACGGTTCAGCACGTTGACGTTCAGGTGATGAGCCCCCTTCACGAAGTAGCCGTCGGTCATGGTGACGAGGTTTTCGATGCGGTTTTCCCTATCTACGCCCAGCGACTTGGGTACGATGGAGAACGTATTGCTGATGCCGTCTTGCGAATCGCGATAGCGCAACTTGGCCACGGAACTGAGTGAGGCGATGGCGCCGTTCTTGTCGCGTCCGTGCATGGGGTTGGCTCCCGGCGCGAAGGCTACGCCCTTGGCACGCCCGTCGGGGGTGGCGCCCGTCTTCTTGCCATACATCACGTTGGACGTAATGGTGAGGATGGAGAGCGTCGGCTTGGCATTTTTGTAGACGGGCAGCTTCTTCAGCTCTTCGTCAAAGTAGTAAATCAGGTCGACGGCCAGGTGGTCGACGCGGTCGTCGTCATTGCCGAAGCAAGGATATTCGCCTTCGATGTCGAAGCTTTCCGTCAGACCGATGTCATTGCGTCGGGCGGTTACCCGGGCATACTTGATGGCCGACAGGGAGTCGATGGCGATGGACATGCCTGCCACGCCATAAGCCAGGTTGATGACCGGATCGGTGTCGATGAAGGCCATCTGCGCTTTCTCGTAGTAATACTTGTCGTGCATGTAGTGGATGATGTTCATCGCTTCGTTGTAGACGCGTGCCATCTCCTTGAGTACCTTCTTATAGTTGGCCAGCACTTCTTCGAAGTTCAGCACGTCGCCCGTCAGCACGGGGATGCCCTTCACCATCAGTGTGCCGGTATTTTCGCAACGTCCGCCGTTGATGGCCAGCAACAGAGCCTTGGCCAGGTTACACCGGGCACCGAAGAATTGGATATGACGGCCGATGTCCTGATAGGATACGCAGCAGGCGATGCCATAGTCGTCCGAGCCACGTACTTCGCGCATCAGGTCGTCGTTTTCATACTGGATGGACGAGGTGTCGATGGAGACTTGTGCGCAGAAATTCTTGAAGCCTTCGGGCAGTTGAGGGCTCCACAACACGGTCAGGTTAGGTTCGGGCGATGGGCCTAAGTTATAGAGCGTTTGCAGGAAGCGGAAGGATGTCTTGGTCACCTTCGTATGCCCGTCGTTGAATCGTCCGCCCAGTGCCTCGGTCACCCACGTCGGGTCACCTGCAAAGATGTCGGTATAGGCCTGCATGCGCAAGTGGCGCACCATGCGCAGCTTGATGACGAATTGGTCGATGAGCTCCTGTGCATGCGCTTCGTCCAACTTGCCTTGTGCCAGGTCATATTCGATGTAGATGTCGAGGAAGGAAGACACGTTGCCCAGCGACATGGCCGCTCCGTCTTGCTCTTTGACCGCCGCCAGATAGGCCATATAAACCCATTGCACGGCTTCTTGGGCCGATTCGGCCGGCCGGCTGAGGTCTAAGCCATATTGTTCGCCCAGGGTTTTGATTTCTTTCAATGCCTTAATCTGTTCGGCCACTTCCTCACGCAGGCGGATGCGGGCGTCGGTCATAGGCCCGGTCAGGTTGCGCAAGTCATTTTGCTTGGCTTCTATCAGTCGGTCGATGCCATACAGGGCCAGACGCCGGTAGTCGCCGATGATGCGTCCGCGTGCATAGTTGTCGGGCAATCCGGTGAGGAATCCCAACGAGCGGAAGGAACGGATCTCATCCGTATACGCATCGAACACACCATCGTTGTGCGTCTTACGGTAATGAGTGAAGATGTCTTTCACTTTCGGGTCAACTTCCATCCCGTTTTCGCGGCAGGCTTTCTCTACCACTTTGATGCCTCCGTACGGCTTGATGGCCCGACGCAACACTTCGTCGGTTTGCAAGCCCACAATCACTTCGTTTTCCCGGTCGATATATCCCGGAGCGAAGGAGGTGATGGTAGATACCGTGGAAGGATCGAGCGAGCGCACACCGCCATTAGCCCGTTCTTCGGCCAAGGCTTCCAAGCACTTGCCCCACACGGCTTTGGTACGTTCGGTCGGCCCGGTCAGAAATGAGGCGTCGCCTTCGTAAGGAGTAATGTTTGTCTTTACGAAATCGGTCACGTTGATTTCATGGTTCCAACGACCTTCTTTGAAATTCATTGCCATAAGATAAAAATGGTTTTTAATGTAGTTTTTATACAAAATTTAATTTGGGGCGGCAAAGGTACGCCTTTTATGGGAATCGTGCAATACCTACCAAGAAGGAGGATGAAAATTGTGGTTTGAAAGTTTGGAACTTTCTTCAATTTCCCGTACCTTTGTTGCGCCCATTCAGCCTTGTGGAGGGTTGACGGGGCGACATTACAATAGAAAGACGTTTTTCGTGCGTTTGTCTTCTATCTCTTGAATTCTCGCAAAGTTCAAAACCAAAGGAAGATTAAGGCAACAAAGGCGTCTGCGTGGTATGACTATATACGTACGTCGGAAGAAGATGGTCATGTTTGGGCATGTCCAGTCTTTCGGCAGGTTATATATCATACAGGCGTGGGCTGACTGGCGTTGCTTATCCTTTTGGTTGGGCAATGCGAGAAGCCTGAGAGGTGGGATAAGCAAGAAAGCAGATTCCCTCGCCTTTTTTTGTAATGATTCATAGCCAAAAGTCTGTTTAGCCAATCGGGGAATCTGTGGCGCCTATTCGGCAAGTGAATAAGTTGCCGACCAAAAGCCAGTTATGAAAAAGATTTTATCTACCATCTTCCTATACATCCCGGTAAATCGGCCATTGAACGATGAGGATGCCGAAATTCAATATGCCTGTTTCGATGAAGGTGGTGTTTGGTTACGGAGTCAGTATGCGCCTACCGTGCTTCACGCTTCCGATGCTCGGTGTCATCCGATAGACGAATGCTTGCAATCGTTTGAACGACAAAAGGATAAATGGAAGTGGTGTCCTTTGGATGTCCGCCAGTCGAGTGTTGCGTACGATGCGTATTCGTATGGAGATTTTGGTTTTGTCCTTTTCTCCAAGAATCGGCTCGAACGGATTGACTTCTATGTAGGCCACGGATGGGAAGCCCGGGAGTGTTATCGCCGGATGGGTCGTGATGAATTAATGGCCTTGATCAATCCATATTGCTCCTTGTGATTTTTCCCCCAACATACTGCGTTTTCCATCAAAAACGTGTATTTTTGCAGCCGAATTTTACAAACGAAGAGTCTGATATGTCAAAAATGCGTTTTTTTGCTTTGCAGGAACTGGCCAACCGCAAGCCGTTGGAAGTGGTTCCCCCCTCGGAAAAGTTGTCTGACTATTATGGAAGTCATGTGTTCGACCATAAGAAGATGCAGGAATATCTGCCCAAAGAGGCTTATAAGGCCGTGACGGATGCCATTGAGAAGGGTACTCCCATCAATCGCGAGATGGCCGACTTGATAGCCAACGGCATGAAGAGTTGGGCCAAGTCAATGGGTGTCACTCATTACACCCACTGGTTTCAACCGCTTACTGATGGTACGGCCGAGAAGCACGATGGCTTCATTGATTTCAGCGAGGATGGCGATGTTATTGAACGCTTTTCGGGCAAATTGCTCATCCAGCAGGAGCCGGACGCTTCTTCTTTCCCCAACGGAGGTATCCGCAATACATTCGAAGCGCGTGGTTATACGGCTTGGGATGTATCTTCCCCAGCCTTTGTGGTAGATACGACTTTGTGTATCCCGACTATCTTCATTGCTTATACCGGCGAGGCGTTGGACTATAAGACCCCCTTGCTGAAAGCCTTGAACGCCGTGGACAAGGCCGCTACGGAAGTTTGCCAATTATTTGATAAACACGTCAGCCGCGTGTATGCCAACTTGGGATGGGAGCAAGAATACTTCCTCGTCGACCTTGCCCTTTACAATGCCCGTCCGGACCTCTGTCTGACCGGGCGTACGCTCATGGGACATTCTTCGGCTAAGGATCAGCAATTGGAAGACCATTACTTTGCTTCCATACCGCCGCGTGTCACCGCCTTTATGAAAGAATTGGAGATAGAATGTCATAAGCTGGGCATTCCCGTTAAGACACGTCACAACGAAGTAGCCCCCAATCAATTCGAGTTGGCTCCCATCTTCGAGAATGTCAACCTGGCCAACGACCATAACCAGTTGGTAATGGACTTGATGAAGCGCATCGCCACCAAGCATAACTTTGCCGTCCTGTTGCATGAAAAGCCCTATAACGGGGTGAACGGAAGCGGCAAGCATAACAACTGGTCACTCTGCACCGACACGGGCATCAACCTCTTCAGTCCTGGAAGCAACCCTAAAACCAATATGCTTTTCCTCACTTTCCTGGTCAATGTATTGATGATGGTGTACAAGAACCAGGATTTGTTGCGGGCTTCCATAGCCAGTGCCGGCAATAGCTATCGTTTGGGAGCTAATGAGGCACCTCCTGCTATCTTGTCTATCTTCTTGGGTAGACAACTTTCGGCTATCCTTGACGAAATAGCCCAACAAGCAAGCGGCAACTCGATGACCACCGAAGGAAAGACGACATTGAAGCTGGGCATCGGACGTATCCCTGAAATCTTGTTGGACACGACCGACCGTAACCGTACTTCTCCCTTTGCATTCACGGGCAATCGCTTTGAATTTCGTGCGGCGGGTTCGTCGTCCAATTGTGCGGCGGCTATGATTGCCATCAATGCGGCCATGGCCAACCAGTTGAACGAATTCAAGGCCTCGGTCG
The DNA here is from genome assembly GCA_944322355.1 of uncultured Bacteroides sp. Taxonomy (GTDB): domain Bacteria; phylum Bacteroidota; class Bacteroidia; order Bacteroidales; family Bacteroidaceae; genus Bacteroides. Next base: position 8,822 of record CALUOT010000003.1, read on the forward strand.
ATAAGGCGATGGAAGACGGAACCGGCAAGGATGAGGCTATTTTCCGCACATTGAAAGAGATGATACTGACTTCTACTCCCATTCGTTTTGAAGGCGACGGCTACTCGGAAGAGTGGAAGCAGGAAGCCGCCCGCCGGGGATTGACCAACATCTGCCACGTGCCGGAAGCGTTGATGCACTATGTGGACAACCAGTCGCGTGCGGTCTTCATCGGCGAACGTATCTTCAACGAGACAGAGCTGAATAGCCGCCTTGAGGTAGAATTGGAGAAGTTCACCATGAAAGTGCAGATCGAAAGTCGGGTGTTGGGCGACTTGGCCATCAACCACATTGTGCCTACGGCCGTCAGCTACCAGAATCGTTTGTTGGAGAATCTTCGTGGACTTCGGGAAACATTCACGCCGGAGGAATATGAGGAGCTCAGCGCTGACCGTAAAGACTTGATTCGTGAAATATCCCACCGGGTGACGGCCATTAAGATGCAAGTGCGCGAAATGATTGAAGCCCGCAAGGTGGCTAATCACTTGGATAATTATAAAGACCGGGCTTTCGCTTATGAAGAAACGGTACGTCCGTACTTAGAGAGCATACGCGACCACATCGACCATCTGGAGATGGAAGTGGACGATGAGATATGGCCGTTGCCCAAGTATCGCGAACTGTTGTTTACCAAGTAAAAAGACGTGTAATCGGAAAAGATGAAACACATATTTAAATTACCATCCAAGCAGGCTGCCAAGCATGAGGTGAAAGACTACGTGATGATTGCTTTGGGTATGATCCTGTACGGTATCGGATGGACCGTATTTCTGTTGCCCAATGACATTACCACCGGTGGTGTGCCGGGTATTGCTTCTATTGTTTACTTTGCTATCGGCTTGCCGGTGCAATATGTTTATTTTTCCATTAACTTCTTGTTGTTATTGCTGGCCATACGCATATTGGGGTGGAAGTTTAGCATAAAAACGATTTTTGCCGTATTTACGCTGACTTTTTTCCTGTCACTTATTCAGCAGGTGACAAAGGACATTACCTTGTTGCATGATCAGCCTTTCATGGCTTGTGTCATTGGAGCTTCGTTTTGCGGAAGTGGCATCGGCATTGCTTTCTCGTCCAATGGAAGTACGGGAGGCACCGATATCATTGCAGCCATCATTAATAAATACAGGGATATCACGCTTGGCAGAGTGATGCTGATATGCGACCTCATCATTATCACTTCCAGTTACTTTGTATTAAGAGATTGGGAGAAGGTCGTATATGGCTATGTTACGCTGTATATCTGTAGTTTTGTGCTCGACCAGGTGGTGAATAGTGCCCGCCAATCGGTGCAATTCTTCATCATCAGTGATAAGTATGAAGAAATAGGCCGCCGCATCAATGTGTATCCGCATCGGGGTGTGACGGTCATCAATGCGTCCGGCTTCTACACGGGCAGGGAAATCAAGATGCTCTTTATCCTGGCCAAGAAGCGGGAGTCGGGCATCATTTTCCACCTCATCAAGGAGATTGACCCCAAGGCATTCGTATCCCAAAGTGCCGTGATCGGGGTGTATGGCGAAGGCTTTGACCGCATCAAAGGGAAGTGACGGGACGATAGCCGCCATCGCGCCACACGTATTTCCGCACAGGCCGGATGAAAGGACGTACCACTTCGGCCGTTTCCTTGTCAAGGAGGCGGGGCGTATGGAAAGTCATGGTCAGTGTATCGCTTTGGGCAGACAGCTCGGCCGAAAGGAGAGTCATGTCCATGCGTGCTAAGGCAGGCCGTATGCGGTTATCTTCCAGCGAATCGGGTATGGCCAAGAAATCCTCCTTGGAAGGTAGTTGCAAGAAAGACGCCCCATCCAACTCTTGCCACGAAGGGGTATAGAAATAGACATCGCTATCGGCCACGGGACCGTAGGCCGTAGACACGACGCAGACAACTTTCACCGAGTCATTCAGGGGCAATAGCTTCATCTGCCATGTGCCACGCTCGGTCAGTTGTATGCGGATATAGTCGGCCGACATGGTTGTCATTTCACTCTTACGCCCAAAGCGGTTGGTTACTTCGGCACGCATGCCACTCTCCAAGAAGTCGATGAAGTCCGCCCGATTCACTTCCGTCAACAAGGGAAGCAGGCTATCGGGCATCGCTTTGAAACAATCTTTGGCCGCTTGCCCAAACAGAGGCAAGCCCTCCGCGAGAGCGAGGCAGAGGAAAAGTATCAGCTTTCTCATACGTTATGCATTTAGTTTATGACGAAGCATCTGGCATACACGGGCCAATCCGTCGGCATCTACGTTGTCGAACGTATTCAGTTCGCGACTATCTACATCGAGCACACCCCATAGTTGCCCTTGGGCATCAGTCACAGGTACGACGATTTCCGAACGCGACAGGGAACTACAGGCAATGTGCCCCGGGAACTCATTGACATCGGGCACTATCAGCGTCCGCTCTTCTTGCCAGGCGGTGCCGCAGACACCCCGTCCGCGACGGATGCGCGTGCAGGCTACCGGTCCTTGGAAAGGCCCCAGCACCAACTCGTCGCCCGCTATCCGATAGAAACCTACCCAGAAGAAGCCGAACGTGTCGTGCAAAGCGGCGGCTACATTGGCCAGGCAGGCTACCAAGTCGTCTTCTCCCTCCAAGAGAGCTTCCAGTTGGGGAAGTAGCGCGGCATAACGTTCTTCCTTCGTGCCGTTGCTGATGTACAAGTCTTCTGCCATACTTCGTCTTATGGTTTATATTCAGGTTGCAAAGATGGCAAATCCCCCCGAAACACGCAAGAGCCCTGCCGGATAACCTGATAAAAAAACAATCATCGACTTCCTAAATAGAGGAAGAACATACCGATGAGCACCAGCACCAGGTCGACGGCTTTGCTCTTAAGATTCTTCTCGTGGAAGAACAGGGCACCGAACAGGAAGGATACGACCACGCTACCCCGCCGCACCATGGAGACAATGGACACCATGGAGTCTTCGTAACTCAGGGCGTAGAAGTAGGCGAAGTCGGCTGCTGACAAGAAGATCGATATGCCCACGATGGTCCACTCCCAGCGGAAGGGCGTGCTGGTGTGGCGACGGGGCATCCATAGGAGCAACAGGATGGGACACATGATGACGACTTGATAAACGTTGTACCACGACTGTACCAGCATGGGGTTGAGCCGCGTCATCAAGTATTTGTCATAGAGGCCGCTGATGGCTCCCGTCACGGCCGCTAGCACAATGAATAATATCCACTTGTTGTGCTGGAAGTCAATGCCCTCTTTTCGCCCCGAACGACTCAGCATGAAGAAGGAAAGCACAGCCAGAAGCACACCGATCCACTGATAGAGATTCAGTCGCTCGCCAAAGAACAACAAGGCACCTACGAGCACCATCACGGGGCGTGTGGCATTGATGGGGCCTACGATGGTCAGTGGCAAGTGCTTCATGCCAAAGTAGCCGAATATCCAGGAGGTGAGGACGATGAACGATTTGAGCAGGATGTATTTATGTTCGTCCCATCCCGCCACGGGCATGTCGAATACCGTACCGTGCAACACGTCGGGCTTCAGGAAGGACAACAGGATGAAGGGGACGAATATCAGGCTGGAGAACACGGTGTTGAGGAACAGCACGGGCAGCACGGCATTGTCGCGCAACGATTCCTTCTTGAAGGCGTCATAGAATCCCAGCAATACGGCTGAGAGGAAAGCTAAAAGTAACCACATAGGGCGAATGGGTGAATGATTAAGGGTTAATGATTAACGTTGAATAGTTCTTCGGGGTAGGTGATGTCCTCCAGGAAGAGGGCTTGTCCCGGTACCGAAGTCCCTGCCCGGCATCGGTCTTTCTGCTCGATGACCCCTCGGAAGCCGTCTACCGTCAGCTTGCCACGGCCTACTTCGAGCAACGTGCCCACCACGGCCCGCACCATGTTGCGCAGGAAGCGGTCGGCCTGGATGGTGAATACCCACGTCACTTCGTCCACCCTGTCCCAACGGGCCTGCATGATGCGGCAGTTGTTGGTCTTGACGTCCGTGTGCAGCTTGCTGAAGCTGGTGAAGTCGGTGTAGTCGAACAGCGTCCGGGCAGCTTCGTTCATCCGGTCGAAGTCGGGCACGCTGAAGAGGCGGCATCGGTACTGACGGTCGAAAGGCACCTTGGCCGTGGTCACGTAGTAGCGGTAGAGGCGCGACGTGGCGTCGAACCGGGCATGGGCATCGGGACGTACAGGCCGCAGGCGGTAGACGGAGATGTCGGGCGGCAGCAGGCGGTTCAGCTTGTCGGTCATGAAGGCGGTGTCCAGCGGCCGAGGGCTGTCGAAGTGGGCCACCATGAGGCGGGCATGTACACCGGCATCGGTCCGGCCGGCTCCCACCACGTCGATGGGTTGGCGGAGCAGGGTGGAGAGGGCGCGCATCAGGCATTCCTGCACACTCACGCCGTTGGGTTGCACTTGCCAGCCGTGGTAGGCCGTGCCGTCGTAGGCCAGGTAGATGAAGTATCGTTGTACGGTATTACACATTATATATATAATAGATATAGGCTAAGAATCGGACGGCAAAGTTACGGATAATCTGCGTATCGGTGGATACAATATCCGTAATTTATCTACAACAGTCAGCCAAAATCTGCTTACCTTTGCACCCGCAATGACATCGAGAAAGCCCATGAAGCAAAATAAGAAAGACCTGCTGTTGCGCATCCGAAGCGGACAGCCCATGACCCTCCGGCAACAGTTGTACCTCACGGTGCAGCTCAGTATCCCGTCTATCCTGGCCCAAATATCGTCCATCATCATGCAGTACATCGACGCTTCGATGGTGGGCAGCCTGGGAGCCAGTGCCTCGGCCTCCATCGGTCTGGTGTCCACCACCACCTGGTTGTTCATGGGGCTGTGCTCGTCGGCCTCGGCGGGGTTCAACGTGCAGGTGGCCCATCTGCTGGGGGCAAAGGACATTGCCGGAGCCCGGGCCGTGCTGCGCCAGGCACTGGGCGTGACGCTGGTGTTCAGCACCGTGCTTTGTCTCATCGGGTGCAGCGTCAGCGGGGCGTTGCCCCATTGGCTGGGTGGAGGCGAGGACATCATACACGACTCGTCCATGTACTTCCTCATCTTCGTCCTCTCGCTGCCCGTGTTCCAGCTGAACGTGCTGGCCAGCGGGATGCACCGCAGCAGTGGCAACATGACCATCCCCAGTGCGCTGAACATCCTGATGTGCGTGCTCGACGTCATCTTCAACTATTTCCTCATCTTCCCCACCCGCGAGGTGGACGTCTTCGGCCTGTCCGTCAGCATGCCCGGCGCGGGACTGGGCGTCACGGGAGCCGCGCTGGGTACGGCACTGGCCATGGTGGTCACGGCCTCGCTCATGCTCTATACCCTCTGCGCCCGTTCGCCCGAACTGAGCCTCGTAGGGCGGGGCGAACGTTTCCGGCTGACCCGTTCGTGCCTGCGCAATGCCCTGCGCATCGGCCTGCCCATGGGGTGCGAACGCATCATCATGTGCGGGGCGCAAATCATGACCACCGTCATCGTGGCTCCGCTGGGCACGGTGGCCATCGCTGCCAACGCCTTCGGTATCACGGCCGAGAGTCTCTGCTACATGCCCGGCTACGGGGTGAGCGACGCCGCGACTACCCTCGTGGGCCAGAGCCTGGGGGCCGGCCGGAAGGACCTGACCTGGCGCTTTGCCCGCATCACCGTGTTCATGGGCATCGGCGTGATGACGCTGATGGGCGTCGTGCTCTACGTGGCTGCGCCGCTGATGATAGGCATCATGACGCCCGATGCCGATGTGCTCGACCTCGCCGTCCGCGCCTTGCGCATCGAAGCCTTTGCCGAGCCGATGTTTGCCGCCTCCATCGTATGCTACGGGGTCTTTGTCGGCGCGGGCGATACGCTGCTGCCCGCCGTCATGAACCTGGCCAGCATCTGGGGCGTGCGCCTGACACTCGCCGCCCTGCTTGCCCCCACGATGGGATTGCTGGGCGTGTGGCTGGCCATGTGCATCGAGCTGTGCTTCCGGGGCGTCATCTTCCTCCTCCGTCTGTATAAGGGTAATTGGATGAAGCGGCTGTAGGCCCGCCCCTCCCTGCTCGGGGGCACCCCGCACTGGTAGGCTGGGGGAGTCCCACACAGGTAGGCTACAGCGTACCCACACTTGCTACCTGTGAGGCTGAATATCCCGTACGGGATATGATTCATATCCCGCTTTGGATTTAGTTATATCCCGCACGGGATATTTAAAAATTCGCTACGGGATAATGCTGAATCACAAGGTGGATATTTAGCTCAACAGGCAGCGAGTGTGGGTACGCTGTAGCATACGAGTGTGGAGCTACCGTAGCTTGCGGGTGTGGAACTCCCGTAGCCTTGTAGGGGCAGGTACTCCTGCCATGGAACGCAGAGGGGCGCAGAAGAAAATAATTCTGTGTCAGTCCGCGTCTTTCTGCGTCTTCTGCGTTCTGAATGAAAAGGCATAATTGCAGATTACGTTCGGTAGTGCCCGAAAAGTTTGTATCTTTGCGACTCGTAAACCATAAATAGATAGATGACTTATGACGTACAATTTTGATGAACCCATCGTCCGCCGGGGCACGAACTGTGTGAAGTGGGACGAAGCTACGAATGACAAGATATTGCCGTTCTGGGTGGCCGACATGGATTTCCGTGTGGCCCAGCCCATCATCGACGCCCTCAGGCGACGGATGGAGCACGGGGTGTTTGGTTACACCCATGTGCCGGATGCCTACTACCGGGCCGTGGTCGACTGGTTCGGCCGTCGGCATCAGTGGACGATTGAAAAGGAGTGGATACTCTATACGTCGGGCGTGATACCCGCCATTGCCGCCATCCTCAAGGCCGTGACCCTGCCGGGCGAGAAGGTGCTGATGCAGACGCCGGTGTACAACTGCTTCTATTCGTGCATCCGCAACTGCGGTTGTCAGGTGGCCAGCAACCCGCTCATCAACGACAACGGGACCTACCGCATCGACTTCGAGGACCTGGAGCGGAAAGCGGCCGACCCGCTGACCCGGGTGCTGATCCTGTGCAACCCGCACAACCCCGCAGGCCGCGTATGGACCCGGGAAGAGTTGCAGCGCATCGGCGACATCTGTCTGAAGCATCAGGTATTTGTCATTGCCGACGAGATACACTGCGAGCTGGTGATGCCGGGACATACCTACACGCCCTACGCTTCGTTGGGAGAAGCCTACCAGCGCCACAGTGCTACGTGCAATTCGCCCAGCAAGTCGTTCAACATCGCCGGTTTGCAGATAGCCAACATCGTGGTGGAAGACCAGCCGATACGTACCCACATCGACCGCGCCATCAACATCAACGAGACGTGCGACGTGAATCCCTTCGGCGTGGAGGCACTGATAGCCGCCTATAACGAGGGCGAGGAATGGCTGACCCAACTCAATGCCTATCTGTGGAAGAACTACGAGTATATGCGCCGGTTCTGTGAGGCGAATCTCCCGCAGTTCCCCATCTCCCGCCTGGAAGGTACTTACCTGGTGTGGATGGATTGCCGGGCCTTGTCCGCCTCGTCCGAAGCCCTGGAACAGAGCCTGATGGATGAGGCCGGGATATGGCTGAATGCCGGTGCCATGTATGGTCCGGAGGGCGAAGGCTTCATGCGCTGGAACATCGCTTGCCCGCAAGCCCAGCTGGCTGAGGGGCTCAACCGGTTCCTGCATTACGTAACCCATAAGATGAAACGCCGATGAAGAAGCGTACTCTACAGGCCCTGCCCGCCTTCTTGCTGGCAGGGCTTACCTTGACATCGACCTTTGCCGGATGCAAGGAGAAAGACATGTCGCTGAAGCTCAACACGCCCCGCAACATTCACGGGGTGGCCAACTTCGGACGCACGTTCGGCGATTTGAACAAGACACAGTTGAACGTGGCTCAGGCTATCGGCATCGCCCCCATTGCCTCGCGGGAAGAAGCCGAACACATGACCGACCGACTGACCTGCATCGAGGCGAACGAGCGGTATGCCATCGACTCGCTGACGCACTCCATCCCTTACCTGATACCGGGAGCTGCTGCGCTGCTGGACACCATCGGGCAGAACTTCCTGGACTCTTTGACCTCCAAGGGACTGAATCCGAACAAGGTTATCGTGACCTCTGTCCTCCGTACCGAGAACGATGTGAAACGCCTGCGTCGGCGCAATACCAATGCCACTACGCGCTCCACGCATTCCTATGGCACTACCTTCGACATCAGTTGGAAGCGCTTCGAGAAGGTGGAAGACCCAAACGGACGCCCCCTACAGGATGTTTCGGCCGATACGCTGAAACTGGTACTGGCCGAAGTGCTGCGCGACTTGCGTAAGCGTGAGTGTTGCTATGTGAAGTATGAAATCAGGCAAGCCTGCTTCCACATTACCACAAGAAAGCCTTAAGCGGTCATCCGCTTAGGCTTCTTCCAATGCCTGCCAGGCCAGGGGCAATGCCTGGACCAGGTCTCCCGCCGTCATCCCCGTCATGCCATAACGCTTGCGGGCTATGTCGCCTGCCACGCCGTGTATGTAGACACCCAGCCGTGCCGCTATGCCCGGTTCGTAGCCTTGTGCCAATAGGGCTGTAAGCACTCCTGTCAGCACGTCGCCACTGCCTCCGGTGGCCATGCCCGGGTTTCCGGTGGGATTGAACCAGCATTTCCCTTCCGGTGTAATCACGGCGGAATATGCTCCTTTCAATACGATGTGTACCCCGGCACTGCGGGCCAACTGACGGGCTTTGTCCAACCGTTCGTAGGAGTTCCGACATTTGCCCACCAGCCGTTCCAGTTCTTTGGGATGGGGCGTGAGGATACTGCCCTGAGGCAAGCGGCCCAAGTATTCGCGATGTTCTCCCAGGATATTCAGCGCGTCAGCATCGAGTACCATCGGTGTCTGGCAGTCATCCAGTTGTTGCAGTACGGCTTCCACTGTCTCCGGTCGGGTGCCCAGTCCCGGTCCCATGCCTATAGCCTGATAGTCGTCCGTATCGGTTGCCTCTGAAAAACAGGTTTCACTGTAATCCAGTTCGGTCATCGCTTCGGGTACCGCCGTTTGTACGATGAAGTTGTTGCAGAAAGGCACATGCACCGTCAGCAATCCCACCCCCGAACGCAGGCAAGCCTTTGCCGCCAGTACCGAAGCCCCTGCCATGCCCTGCGAACCGGCAATGAGCAATGCCCGGCCGAAGTTCCCTTTGTGCGCAAACTTGTCGCGGGGTTTCAGCAAGGTGAGTATATCGTCGTCTTCCGTCAAGGCATAGTCTGTATCGGTCTCTTCCATGGCCTGAGCGCTCAATCCGATGTCCAGCAATTGCCACTTGCCTACATAGGGGGCATTTTCGGGGAAGAGGAAGGCCAGTTTGGGTAATTGCAGGCTCAGTGTCAGGTCGGCACGAATGATGTGTGCTTGTATGTTGTAGGAATTATCTTCACCCATCAGTCCCGATGGCACGTCAATGGCTACCACTTGGGCAGACGACGCATTGATATACTTCACCACAGCGGCGAAACCTCCCCCTAACGGTTTATTCAGTCCGCTACCGAAAAGACCGTCTACCACGACATGCGCTGCCGTCAATTGTGGAGGAGAGAATTGGGTAGAAACTTCATGAAAGTCCACTCCTTGCATCGTAACCAGCCGTTCTCGGTTAGTTTGGCAATCGTCAGACAAATGTCCCTGAGGATTGAACAGATATACCGCTGGTCGATAGCCACGTTCCGCCAGCAGCCGCGCCACGGCCAACGCATCGCCGCCATTATTGCCCGGGCCAGCGAATATAACAAAAGGAGTCGAGGGGGTGTTCCATCGGGTTATAAGGGCATCAGTCAGTGCCTGTGCTGCCCGTTCCATCAGGTCGATAGAAGCTATCGGTTCATGTTCGATTGTATAAGCATCCAGTTGCTTAATGCTTGAAGTAGGAAATATTTTCATCATATATAAGCTATTTTTTCAATCGTGCAAAAGTAGTCATTCCGCTTCTATTTCGCAAATGAAAAGAAATCGCTACCTTTGCGCCGACTAATATTTACTCTATGAATACCATTCAAATTAAAGACAAGACATTTGCTGTTTCTATCCGCGAGGAAGACATCTTGCGGGAAGTGTCGCGCGTGGCCGATGAAATCAATCGTGACCTTGCCGGCAAAAAACCGATATTCCTCAGCGTGCTGAACGGCTCGTTCATGTTTACTGCCGATTTGATGAAGCGCATCACCATTCCTTGTGAAATCTCGTTTGTTAAATTGGCCTCTTATCAGGGGGTGACCTCTACTGGAGTTATCAAGGAAGTTATCGGTCTGAACGAAGACATCAGCGGACGTACGGTGGTTGTGGTAGAGGATATTGTAGACACAGGGCTTACTATGCAACGCCTGCTGGAAACACTGGGTACACGAGGCCCCAGCGAAATACATATCGCTACCCTGCTGGTTAAACCCGATAAGTTGAAAGTGGACCTCAACATTGAATATGCCGCCATGCGCATACCCAACGACTTTATTGTGGGCTACGGGCTGGATTACGATGGCATGGGGCGAAACTACAAGGATATTTATACAGTAATTAATGAAGAATGAAGAATCTTAATTAATAAAATACATTATGCTGAACATTGTAATTTTCGGTGCTCCTGGGTCTGGTAAGGGCACACAAAGTGAAAGAATTGTAGCCAAATATGGCATTAACCACATCTCTACCGGTGACGTACTACGGGCTGAAATTAAAGCCGGTACCGAACTGGGACAAACCGCCAAAGGGTATATTGACCAAGGACAACTATTACCTGATAATCTTATTATTGATATCTTGGCTTCTACACTTGACGGATTGAAGGAATCGAAAGGCGTCATTTTCGATGGCTTTCCTCGCACTATCGCACAAGCAGAAGCACTGAAGAAGATGCTGGCCGAACGCAATCAAACCGTATCTGTCATGCTCGACCTTGACGTACCCGAAGACGAATTGATGCATCGTCTCATACTCCGTGGACAGCAAAGCGGACGCGCCGATGACAATGAGGAGACCATTCGTAAACGTCTTACGGTATATCACAGTCAAACGGCTCCCCTTATCGATTGGTATAAACAAGAAGGACTTTACGCCCACATCAATGGATTGGGTGAACTGGATGTTATCACTTCCGATATTTGCCAAGCTATTGACAAAGCTGTAAAATAACGTAAACTTGATATAAAAACCGACTTGTGAGGGTGTGTCATAATGGGTGGCACACCCTTTTCACTATCTCGATATATATTCCAAGGCTTAGAGACATTCACTCCAAGGCTTAGAGATATCCGCTCCAAGGCTTAGAGACATTCACTCTAAGGCTTAGAGACAATATCAAGGTAGCGCAAAGGGAAGACCGGGGCAGCACGAAAGGGGCGTGCAAGCAGCGGGATGGCCTTGATTATTATAATATATGACTATTCTTTCTTCGTCAAGCTATCGGTGAATAGAAGCAGTCGGTTCATCACATTCACATCGCTAATACCACTATCAAAGTCAAGCGACAACAAGTGCATGTCAGGATATAAGTTCTTGATGCGCTTTTCAATGCCTTTGGACACAATGTGGTTGGCAATGCAGCCGAAGGGTTGCAGGCTGATTACATGATGAACACCTCGTTGGGCTAACGAAAGGATTTCTCCCGGCAATAACCAGCCTTCACCGAATTGGGCATTCAGAGAAATCACCTGAGAAGCTTTCTCCGATTCTTCAAAAATGGGGTGGAAAGGCATGAAGTAACGGAATCCACTTCCGATGCAATTGAATTTCTCTACACGTTTCCATAGTTTGCCATACAGCCAATGGATTACCTTGTTCGGGATTTGTTTCTTATCTAATCCGCTGTTTTTGGTCACTTCGTAGTTGACGAATTCTTGCACGAAAAATTCAGTGAGTAGGGGAGGTACGACTTCTATCTGTTGGCTTACCAGCCATTCACTGATATTCTTTTGGGCAAAGGGATTGAACTTCAAATAGATTTCTCCGACAATGCCGACTTGGGGGACTTCTTTTTCTTCGATGATGTGGCTGAAATCCCGGACGGCCATGGCCAGATAATCTAATAAGTCATTCGGTGCATTTCGCTCGATGACGTTTTGGGCTGCTTCCAAATATCTGTCTTTGAGTTGGAGAGCTGCTCCTTTTTCTTTTTCGCGAACCGCAGCGGCATAGTATAACTTGGCTATGCAGTCGCTATATAGCAGGGCATTCAGCACAATGGGCAGAATTTTGAACCAATTGATTTTGAATCCCGGTTGGGTATTTTTCAACCGACTGCTGAAAGCCATGGATACCACCGGAACTTGTCCGAAGCCGGATTCGGTCAACGCTTTCTTGATGAGCGAAATGTAATTGGAAGCCCGACACTGGCCACCGGTTTGTGTGATGGCCACTGCTGTAGTTTGCGGGTCATATTTCCCTTCTTTGAAAGCTTTCACGATGTCGCCGACAATGAGGGTAGCCGGATAGCACACTTCATTATTGGCATAACGTAATCCCCAATCGCAGGAGATGGCATCACTGGCCGGTAGATTGTCCACATCATATCCTGCCACTTTCATGAGTGAAGGAATCAGGGGCGATATGAATGGGGTGAAGAATGGAGCAAGGATTTTTCGTTTCCGGTCTTCTACGCCGAATATCGGAGTTGTGGTGAAGGGTTGGATGCCGGCCTTTTCCGATGAGTGGGCAGAAAGCTTCAGACTTTCGATGGTGGAGCGTACACGGAGCTTTAGTGAACCGGTGTTGCTTACATCGTCTATCTTGAGTAACGTCAACGTTTTGCCGTAGCGTTTCAGCATGTTTCGGGTTTCGTCGGTGAGGAACGCATCCGGGCCGCAACCGAAAGACGTCATTTGCATGCATTGTACCAGTTTGCCTTGCATGGCTACCCATTTGGCCGCTTTCAAGATTCGGTTGGCATAAGCCCATTGGGGAACGAAATGAGCATCATCAATCGGAATATCTTCATGGCGTACGATGTCGTCGGTAATGACATGAGCTCCCATAGCGGCAATGGTATCTGACAACTTGTGTTGTATCAGCGGGTCGGCATGATAAGGACGTCCGGCCAGTAGGATGGTCAGTTGTCCGTTGTCCGTACCTTGCTTTAGTACCTGTCTATTGATGGTTATCATCTGTTTTTCGAAGTCATCCATGGCCTGTATCGCTTCCTCGAAAGCAATTTTGATGGTCGAGTCGTCGATGCCGAATGGGCGCAAGTATTCCCGGCATGCTTTATACAGCAATCGGTTGTCTTTGAACGTAATGGCCGGTGAGTCGATGGGAATCCCTGTATTTTGTACGCTCTTGATGACCTCCGAATAGCCGGATACAATGGGGCAGTTGTAACTGTTTTGCCCTCCTTCCAGCTTTTCGAATACGACAAAAGGCATGAAGATACGATCCACCTTCCGATCTATCAAGTTTTGTATATGGCTGTGCACCAGTTTGGCCGGGAAGCAGATGTTGTCGGACATGACCAGCTTTACTTGGGCTTCGTAATTACTGAAAGTAGACGGGGCAGACAAAACCACCTGGATACCTGCCCGGCTGAACAATGTGTGCCAGAAGGGGTACTCTTCGTACATGTTCAAGCAACGCGGGATTCCGATAACGGCCTTGGGCGATTCGACTGGTATTTTTCGGTCGAATAACAATTCCAGCTTTCGGGCATATACGTTGATGCCTTGAGTGCAATCAGTGCCTTTGTTGTTGAATATCTTTTCGCAACGATTGCCAGAATAATATCGGTTCCCATTTTCAAAACGATAGGTGGTAATCAAGCATTGGTTTTCGCAACCGTGACATTGTTGTTGGCGGGTGGTATAAGTAGCGCAGCTCAACACATCATCCAACGATAGGCTTGTTTCCATGAATCGGCGGGCATAGAGCGCACAACCGATGGCACCCATTAACTCAGGATGGTTGCTTCGGAAGACTTCTTTCCCGATTAGTTTTTCAAAGGCGCGTACTACCGAATCGTTTTTCATTGTGCCTCCTTGCACGACAATGTGCGAACCCAGCTCTTCTGTATTTTTCAGACGAAGCACTTTATATAGACAATTCTTTACGACCGAGTAGGACAAGCCGGCGGCAATGTCAGGAATAGTCGCTCCCTCGCGCAGGGCTTGTTTTACTTTTGAATTCATAAAGACCGTGCAGCGTGTCCCCAAGTCATAAGGAGATTTTCCCCGGCAGGCTTCTTTTGCAAAGTCCTGGACACTGCTTCCCAGTGACTTGGCAAATGTCTCGAGGAACGACCCACACCCCGAGGAACAGGCTTCGTTGATCTCAATGCGGTTGACGACACCGCCAGACACGAACATGGCTTTCATGTCTTGTCCGCCGATGTCCAGAATGAAAGAAACGTCTTGTGTGACGTGACGTGCTGCTAAGTAATGGGCAATGGTTTCGATGATGCCGCCATTCAGGCGGAATGCGGCTTTAATCAGATCTTCCCCGTAGCCAGTAGAGCAACTTCCGGTGATGCGGATTTTTGTGCCTGCTTTTTGACACTGTTCGCGGAAGAGGTGTAAGCCGGTTTTTACGGTAGCTATCGGATTGCCGTTATTGGCATGATAATAACTATAGAGTAGTTCGTCTTGTTTGTTCAAGACGACTATTTTTGTGGTAGTAGACCCGGAATCGATGCCTAATGTCACTTCTTCTATCCCTGTCTGCAATGCTTTTTGTCGAATGGGGCAGGACGAAATGCGTTCTTTCCATTGGGCATATTCTGCTTCATCCTTGAATATGGGTTCCAAACTTTTCGCCGGGTGATAGCTGGCGGAGAGGTAAGTTTGGATAGAATCAATCAAAGTCGATAATTCTGTGGCTTGTGCCTTATGGGCGGACAAGGCAGCACCCCATGCAGGGATCAGGTGACTATGCTCCGGTACAACAATATCCGCCGGTGACAAATGAAGATAGTTGATGAAAGCTTTCCGCAGGGCGGGAAGGAAAGTGAGTGGCCCTCCGCAAAACAATACGGGAGCCGTGATGTCGCATCCATGGGCCAAAGTCACAATAACTTGTACGGCTACGGCATGAAAGACTGAAGCAGCTATGTCTTCCCGGCTGACATTTTTGGCTATCAGGTTTTGGATGTCCGTTTTACTGAATACACCACATCGTGAGGCAATGGAGTAAACGTGCTTAGCTTTTAGAGCCAGTTCATTCAATTGCTCGGTAGGTACATTGAGCAAGATGGCCATCTGGTCGATAAAAGCACCTGTGCCTCCTGCACAATTGCCGTTCATGCGCAGGTCGGTCGATTCTCCGTCGCGGAAGAATACCACCTTGGCATCTTCCCCACCGATGTCTATCAGAGTAGAAATTTCCCGGTGTGTTTGGCGGATATAATGGGTGGCTGCTACGACTTCTTGCACAAAAGGCAAGCCACATCGTTCGGCAATACCCATACCTACAGATCCAGTCAGGTGAAGTCTAAGAAAGACATCTCCCGTTTGTGCCTGTACGGCTGATAGCATGTCGTGCAATTTTTCTTTTATCTTGGCGTTATGGCGCTCATAACGTGAAAAAACAATTTGGTTATCTTCATTCAGAACTACTGCTTTAATGGTAGTAGAACCGATGTCCAGTCCCATTTTATAAGTTTGCTTCATCATTCAATCTTTCATTCTGTCGGCAAAATTAGAACAAAACAATCACTGGTGCAAGCATAATTTTATGGAAAATGTGTGCAATTCCAACGATGTACGTAAAGATTCTGTCTTTTAAATCTGTATTTGCGGGTTTTCGGACAAAAAATTCTATCTTTGTCTCCATGTTTTATAAAGTAAGGAGGAATTTGTATGAGAAAGAATTTTGGAGCAAAACCATGGACTTATCCTCAACCTGTATTTATTGTGGCTACGTATGATGAACAAGGTAATCCGGACGCCATGAACGCTGCATGGGGTGGCATTGATTATGACGACCAGATAAACCTCTGTCTAAGTGCCGGACACAAGACGGTGAAAAATCTGTTGGAAACAAAGTCATTCACCGTGAGTATGGCAACGGCTGACCAATTGGTGGCATGCGACTATGTGGGCATTGTGTCAGGGAATGATGTACTTGACAAATTTGCACGGGCAGGTTTCCATGCCGTGAAGTCTGAATTTGTTCATGCTCCTATCATAGAGGAACTGCCCATGACGTTGGAGTGTGAACTTATTTCGTACGATCCGGAGATGTGTCATTTGGTGGGTAAGATTGTGAATGTATCGGCTGACGAGCGGATATTGGACGAGCAAGGGAAGATAGACCCGGTTAAATTGCGTCCCATAACATTCGACCCTGTACACAATGGCTATTGGGTGCTGGGTGAACGGGTTGGTAATGCTTTCAAGGACGGAGTAGCGTTGAAGAAATGAGACCGGAAGCAGATACCATACGGAGTGCAATGGACATGGAGCGGCAGGTGCTGGAATTCGGCTTTCTGCCGTTCTTCCGTTGTGGCATTCCCGGTTTCTCTGTCGAGGAACGTACGGCGGCGGAATACTGGTTCTCCGATGAAGAGGAAGGACCGTGGGAATGGAAAGGACCGGTCATTCGCGAGGGGCATTGTGCCTATGGGAAGATGTTCAATAAAAAAGCGGGATATGTCAGCTTGGAATGGTTGCCCGATTGGTTGAATTATCGCCGTTCTTGCCGGTATGCCAAGGATGAAGATACGGCAGCCTTGGACGATGTGGTACTCCAGACGATTATCAGCGAGGGAAGTGTGACGGTGAAGGAGTTGCGTCATTTGCTTGGATTTATCAGAGGGAGGGGGAAGCGTACGGCTACCGATTATGTAGACAGCTTGCCGGGTGAGGGAAAGGTCTCGCTCGAACCTATTCTGACACGGTTGATGATGGGGCTTCAGGTGGTCATTGCCGACTTTGAGTATAATATCGACCGGCATGGGCAACCCTATGGTTGGGGGGTGGCCCGTTATACTACACCGGAGGGGTTGTATGGCAGACTGGATGCCGGATGCTCACCGGAGGTCTCGTTCCGAAAGCTCTATACCCATTTCCGGCAGTTGTTCCCCGAAGCGTCGGAGAAGAGTATCCGGACGTTGATAGGGTAGGAGTTACCCTTTCTTCATCTCTCGATACTCACTGGGTGACATTCCCATCAGCTTAGTAAACAAACGTGAGAAGTAATAGGCATCATCCATGCCTACCTTATAACAAATCTGGTTGATTTTCATATCCGTAGTATCCAGCATAAGGCACGCCTCTTGTATTTTCAGCAGGTTGAAATAAGCTAGTGGTGCATATCCCGTTTGCTTTTTGAAAAGTGTGGAGAAATGTGAAGACGAATAGCCTGCCTTCTCAGCCAAGTCATTCAAGACAAGATGCTTCTCCAGATTTTCTTTCATAAAATGAATGGACTCGTTCACCATGTTTCCATCTGCCACTTTATTTGTATTCGCATTCCGGTACGAATGGATATATCGTAGCGAGCCAAGGTAATAATGGAAGAGTGAGGATACATAGCGGAGGTTCTCAATGCTGAATCCCGATTGTAACGTATTGAACATTTCCTCAAATAAATGGATACGGTAACTGATGCGTGATTGCTTTCCCGGGAAAACATCCATCGGATGCAAAACGCCTTCTGCATAACAAGAGGATGAGGTGCCTTTGAAATGAATCCAGTAAATCGTCCAAGGGTTAGCTTTATCGGACGCGTATGCATGTGGAATGCCGGAAGGGAGTATGAAATACTGGTTTTCCACTACAGTATATTCTTGTCCGCCTGTTCGATACCAGCCTTTTCCGTCCACACAATAAATAAACACATACTGATTAATAGGCTCTTTCCGTTCACGGAAATGATAGTGCGCTTTCGGATAATAGCCTATATCTGTAATGTGAAGCATGGAAAGAAGCGGGTCCTCTTCCATCATCTTAACAGTCATCTGCGGAAGCACTAATGCTCGTTCGCCGCTGAATCCGTCTTTTAGTCGTATCATAGTTTTGCGTCTCTTAAGGTTTAATAATCTGACTTTAGGATAAGTTTCTTTTATAAAAAGGAGTAGTACCTTTTCATGAAAAACAAATCCTAAAGCCACCACAAAAGTACGAAATTGTTTTGGATAAGTATCCTATTCTTTCGTTTTTAAGTCTGGAAAGTTTCAATGATTCTCTATCATTTCATTCCACAAATATACGGCCGGTACTTTATAAAATGATAATCCTTTACCAAACCAATTTAATCCTTTACCTAATAATCCGCTTTCCGTATTATCAGTAAATGTAACTTCCACCTCATGTGCATGCTGCAAGTTGAAATGTACACGTGTTACCAACGTATCTGCCGGAGTTACAATAATCTTTTCTCCTTTCAATTCAGCAACACAATTCCATGTGCGCATGCTGCCATCTACACGTTCTATCACAAAAGCGTTGGGAATGAACATTTCTGCCAAAAAGCGGAAATGTTCATGAACATCGTTATCGCACGACCATCCGCGTTCTTTATTCCATACCACCTTATTTTCAGGCACACGCCACCAGTCACTTATCATGGGTAACCATTGTTCGCCTATTACTTCATTAACGTATTTCCCTTCTCCGCCTTTTCTATAATCCTGAACAAACCGTTGGATTTTTACATACGGATCTGGCACAAAAGCCCATCTTAATTCACCTGTCATCAAGTCAATAGCTTGCGAACAACTTGCCATAGCATTAAAAGCTAAATTTAAATAATATTCATCGCCTGTAAGCAAATACAGATACATGGCTCCGAATTGCGATCTCATGGTCCATCCGTGAGGGGAATTCATCATGTTCCGGTTGATAAGCACGTCATATTGTGCTTCCCACCACCGCAAGGTTCCTCCACGCATCCGTGAGTCCGGAACAAGGGCTTGTGTAAGACATTCATGACGTTTTTGTACTTCCAAGCTTGCGTTCAGGAAATGCGCCGTTTCATTATCGTCGCAGGCAGTCAGGGCATGCATGGCTAGCAAGCTCCATGCTGATCCCGCCTGTGTATCTTCGTAAGTCGCTTCGCCCTCGGTATCTCCCATGTCTTTCACTTCCAATATGTTGCGGGAAGCTGCCTCTACCGACCTCCGATGCTTTTCATAACGAGTCTTCCAGTATGTACTCTTCTTTGCCAATGGACTTTCAAACCACATTAGCTCTTGAATGAACTTAGCACCCATGGTCAACGCTGTATATCCCTTATACGCTCCATTAGGCAATTGAAAATCATCAATCAGCCGGTCTGCCCAATCAGCTGCAAGTTCCAAATGTTCTTGCTTTTGGGTAGCAGCATAACGGGCTATGAGGACACCAACCATCCACGATGTGTTTTGCGGACGTGAATGCCACGTTGACTTATTCGTATAATAAAACCCGGTCTTGGGGTCTATCATCACATTCCAAAACTGCTCAAAATTTCTTTCGGTTTGTTCCAGCATGTGTTGATTGGGGAAATACACCTGAGACCAATAAGCGCTGAAAAATCCCATCCAAGCCTCACGATGTGCTGCAGTTTTCTGTTCCATACGCATCGCTTCCCTTCCTGCCTGCTGCAAATACCATCCCCACGGCTTACGTACATAAAGACTTGCTTCTGCACAATAGCCACCTGCCTCAGCCTGTATCTTATAAGTACCGGCGGTTTGGGGAGCCTTTAGCTCACAATGATAATCCGTGTCACTCTCATGACTCAACTGTATGTTCTCCTGTTGCCCGTCAGGAGCGATTATCGTAAGCTTTGGCGTTTCATCAGCTTGAGAAACAACGCGAATGTCAACCGTTTCTCCGACTGAGGCTGTAGTACGTTCCATATCAATTACCGGAATCGATATGGATTCAGCCATTGCTTTGGGGATTTCTCCAATATCAGTCAATGGTAGCAGGACAAGTTTCCAAGTCTTAGTTTCATAAGGAGCCATATAAAATAAATCTTGTGGATGGCGTGGAGGCAAAGGCAATTCATGCAATAAATCAAGGCTTGCCGAAGCGATTCGATGACCATTACCTATGTAATTAAGGTGCCACGACGCTATTGGGTCAGGAGAGGCTATACCTAACACGTGTCCGTCGGGGGCCTCGAAATATCCCCACAAATGGGTCTTTTCACATCGCAGCATTGTAGGGAAAAAGACTGAAAAGTATTCATCCGGATTCGCCATGACCGTATTTATTCCCAAGCACAGGGAAGCCTTATCACTTGCATACTGCGGAACGCCGCTATTGTTTGTCAATGACAATTGCAGAGTGAACATGCCGTTTTCTTCGGCATAGCGGATGGCATACGACATGGGATAAACTTCCCTGCTGGCATAAGTAAAGGCTTCTTTCTTGTGAAGCGATGTTCCGCTAAACGAAGGACCGGCATACTCGCCCGACGCATGCCAAGGTATTGAAACCAACTTGTCTCCGCCAAAATTCATTTTCAGTGATTGTATCATTCCCTTATTGGAAATCTCTGCCTCCCAGTCTCCGTTTGACGAGCGAAGAACCTCTTGTGCACGGAGTGAATGTAAGCATCCGGCTAATAATAGAGATAAAATAATAATCTTTGCATTCATTTTGGAATTCATTATGTGTTTACGGGTGCAAAAGTACAGACAGTCTGGTATATAGGAAATGGACTGAATTAAAAAGAGAATGGACTATCTTACTAAATTTAAGTAGCTGCTTATAGTTACTTTATCGTAAGATTGTCCATTCCCTTTGGTTGATTCTCCATTTCTCATTTTATGCATTCTGTCTACCTTTGCAAGCGACAAAGGAACATTAACTTTTTTGATCTATATCGCAACATGGGAAGCTATAACAAAGGATTCATTTACTTCATCTGCCTGGTGTCGGCCATGGGCGGATTGCTGTTCGGATATGACTGGGTGGTCATCGGCGGCGCAAAGATTTTCTATGAACAGTTCTTCGGCATTGTGGGCAATCCGGCTTCGCAGGGGTTGGCCATGAGTATCGCCCTGGCGGGATGCCTCATCGGGGCACTGACTGCCGGTATACTGGCCGATAAGTTGGGACGTAAACCGCTGTTGTTGCTATCGGCTTTGGTCTTTGTGGTGACGGCCTATGGCACGGGAGCCTTCAGCGACTTCACCTGGTTCCTGGTGGCGCGGTTTGGCGGAGGCATTGCCATCGGTATCGCTTCGGGCCTCTCGCCCATGTACATTGCCGAAGTGGCGCCGGCGCAGATTCGCGGCAAGCTGGTGTCGCTCAATCAGCTGACCATCGTGGTCGGTATTCTGGCGGCACAGGTGGTCAACTGGTTGTTGGCGGGCGACGATCCTGCCTGGAATGTGGAACGGGCGTGGCGCTGGATGTTCTGGTCGGCCGCTTTCCCGGCAGGAGCTTTCCTCGTGCTGGCCGCTTTCATCCCGGAGAGTCCCCGTTGGTTGGCGTTGAAGGGTAGGAGGGAACAGGCTGTTGCTACGCTGACCCGCATCGGCGGGGCTGACTATGCGCAGAGCGAATTGGCCTCCCTGCAAGCCGATGCCCGTCAGGCACGGACCGAAGGCGGACTGCGCTTGCTCTTCAGTCGTCCTTACCGCCGGGTGCTGGTGCTGGGCATCGTGGTGGCCATGTTCCAGCAATGGTGTGGCACGAACGTCATCTTCAACTATGCACAGGAAATCTTCCAGTCGGCAGGCTACGACGTGGACAACACCTTTATTAATATTGTGGTGACGGGCATTGCCAACCTCGTGTTCACCTTCGTGGCCATCTATACGGTGGACCGCCTGGGACGCCGGGCCCTCATGATGATAGGGGCGGGCGGACTGGCAGGCATCTACCTCATCCTGGGCACGTGCTACTATTTCGAGGTACACGGGGTCTTCATGGTGGTGCTGGTGGTGGCAGCCATCGCCTGCTATGCCATGTCGCTGGGACCGGTGACCTGGGTATTGCTCTCCGAAATCTTCCCCAACAAGGTGCGCGGCGTGGCCGTGGCTACGGGGACTTTCGCCCTGTGGGTGGCCAGCTTCATCCTGACGTACACCTTCCCCTTCCTCAATCAGGCATTGGGAACCTACGGCACGTTCTGGATTTACACCGCCATCTGCGCGGCAGGTTTCATCTTCTTCCTTTTCCGCTTGCCGGAGACCAAAGGAAAGTCGCTGGAGCAGTTGGAAAAGGAGCTGACGGGGAAGTAACGGGATGTGGTGCACCCACCACACTATGCTGTGGTGTACCTACCCTTGTCTACAAGGGGCTACCCACCCTTGCTTACTGTGGTGCACCTACCCTTGTCTACAAGGGGCTACCCACCACAGCCTACTGTGGTGCCCCCACCCTATAAAAACAACGATCAGTCTAACTAAATACATCTATATAATATGGTAAAAGCTTGGAAAGAAACCATTATCATCCCCACCTATGAGGCGGGCACGCCGGAGAAGGCGCCCATGTTCCTGGAGAAACGGGTCTATCAGGGCAGCAGCGGCGTGGTCTATCCCTATCCGGTCATCGAGTCCATATCCGACACCAAAGAGGATAAAGCATACGAGGCGGTCTATCTGGAGAACGAGTACATCAAAGTGATGATTCTGCCCGAACTGGGCGGACGGGTACAGATGGCCTACGACAAACTGAAGCAACGTCACTTCGTCTACTACAACCACGTCATTAAGCCCGCGTTGGTCGGTCTGGCCGGGCCGTGGATTTCGGGTGGCATCGAGTTCAACTGGCCGCAACACCATCGCCCCAGCACCTACATGCCGGTGGATTGGCACATCGAGCATCATGCCGACGGCAGTGCCACGGTGTGGGTCAGCGAGATGGAGCGTATGTTCCACCAGAAAGGCATGGCGGGCTTCACCCTGCGTCCGGGTCATGCCTACCTGGAGATACGCGGCGTGCTGTACAACCGCACCGAAGTGCCGCAGACCTTCCTGTGGTGGGCCAATCCCGCCGTGGCTGTGAACGACGACTACCAGAGCGTCTTCCCGCCCGACATCCACGCCGTGTTCGACCATGGCAAGCGGGCGGTCAGCAGTTTCCCCATTGCCACGGGCACGTACTATAAGATGGACTACTCTGCCGGGGTGGACATCTCGAACTACAAGAACATCAAAGTGCCCACGTCCTACATGGCCGTCAACTCGAAGTACGACTTCGAAGGCGGATACGAGAACGACACCCGGGCCGGTATGCTGCATGTGGCCAGTCACCACGTGTCGTCCGGCAAGAAGCAGTGGACGTGGGGCAACGGCGATTTCGGTCGTGCCTGGGACCGCAATCTGACCGACGAGGACGGGCCGTACATCGAGCTGATGGCCGGCGTGTACACTGAGAACCAGCCCGACTTCACCTGGCTGATGCCCTACGAGGAGAAGAGCTTCACGCAGTATTTCTTGCCCTATCGCGAACTGGGTATCGTGAAGAATGCCACGAAAGACCTGCTGCTGAACATCGACCCGGTCGGAGAAGGCCGTGTGCGCTTCAAGGTGTTCGCCACGTCCCTACAAACGGTAGACATCACGCTGCGCTCGGACGACGGACAGGTCTATTGGCAGCGGGAAGTCACCCTCAGCCCCGAAACCTTGCTGGACGAAACCGCCGACGTGCAGGGTACACCGATGAACCGGCTGAATCTCGTGATTAGCAAGGCAGGCCGTGAAGTGCTGACCTGGCATGCCGAACCCGATGAGGTGACACCTCTGCCCGATGCTGCCGAAGCCGCCCTGCTGCCCGAGGAAATCAAGACCACCGAGCAACTCTATCTGACGGGGCTACACCTGGAGCAATATCGTCACGCCACGTATAATCCGGTGGACTACTACGAAGAAGCCCTCCGTCGAGACCCTATGGATGTGCGCAACAACAACGCCCTCGGTTTATGGTACCTGCGTCGTGGACGTTTCGACCGGGCCGAAGGCTACCTGCGTACGGCCGTGAAGGTGCTGATGAAGCGCAATCCCAATCCCTATGATGGCGAACCCCTCTATAACCTCGGTCTCGCGCTGAAGTATCAAGGCCGCCTGGACGAAGCCTATAAGTGGTTCTATAAGTCCACGTGGAATGCCGCCTGGCAAGATGCCGGCTACTTCTCCTGTGCCCAAATCTCTACTCGTCAAGGTCGCCTGGATGATGCCTTGTATGAAGTGGAGCAAGCCCTTATCCGCAACTGGCACAACCACAAGGCCCGTGCCCTGAAAGCAACGCTCCTTCGTCGCCAAGGCCGGACGGAAGAAGCCCTGCGTTGGATAGACGAGTCGTTGGCCATCGATGCCTTCAACTTCGGTTGTCTCTGCGAGAGGTATTGGATAGACCACGACCCGGCGGTGCTGGTGGAACGTATGCGCGACAATGCCCACAACTACGATGAGATAGCCATCGACTACTGTGCAGCCGGTTGCTGGGACGAAGCCGCTGCCCTATGGAAGCTGGCAGAAGAGCGTAATGCTGTTACGCCCATGACCTACTATTACTTAGGCTGGTGCCTGACGCAGGCCGGGAAAGAGGAAGACGCTGCCTTGGCCTTCCGCCGTGCTGCCGCCGCTTGTCCCGACTACTGTTTCCCCAACCGGCTGGAAGCTGTCCTGGCTCTCCGTTGTGCCATGCAGCACCATCCCGAAGACGCCCGTGCCCCTTACTACCTGGGCAATCTGTACTACGACAAGCGTCAGTACGACCTGGCTCGCGAGGCATGGCACACGTCCGCCGACAAAGACGCTACGTATCCTCTTGTCTGGCGCAACCTGGCGCTGGTCTATCTCAATAAGCTACAGGACGAACCGCATGCCGTGGAGTATATGGAGAAAGCCTTCCACCTCAATCCCACCGATGCCCGTGTGCTGATGGAGTTGGACCAACTTTACAAACGCCTTCGTCGTCCCCATGCCGAACGGTTGGCCTTCCTGCGTCAGTATCCGGAGTTAATCCGGCAGCGCGACGACTTGTTGCTGGAGGAAGCTACGTTGCTCAACCAGACCGGTGCCTATCGCGAAGCTATGCAACGGATTGACGGCCATCACTTCCATCCTTGGGAGGGAGGCGAAGGCAAGGTGTCCGGACAGTATCAGTTCTCCCGTGTCGAGTTGGCCAAAGAAGCCCTGAATGAGGAACGTCCTGCCGAAGCTTATGCCCTGTTGGAGCAATGCCTCACCTATCCGCATCACTTGGGCGAAGGCAAGCTGTATGGGGCACAGGAAAGCGACTTCTACTACCTGATGGGTTGTGCCTGCGAGGCGATGGGACAACAGGAAAAGGCTATCGAATGCTGGGAGAAAGCCACTGTAGGCCCCACGGAACCGGCCGCTGCCCTTTACTACAACGATGCCAAGCCCGACAAGATCTTCTACCAGGGTCTGGCGCTGCGTAAACTGGGACGGGAGGCCGAAGCCCGCGGACGCTTCCACAAACTCATTTCCTATGGCGAGAAGCACCTGTTCGACCAAGTACGCATGGACTACTTTGCCGTTTCCTTGCCCGATCTGCTCATCTGGGACGATAGCCTGGATACCCGCAACGTGGTGCATTGCAAGTACATGATGGCGTTGGGTCATTTCGGCTTGGGCGATGAGGCCAAAGGTCACCAATTGCTGGATGAAGCTTGGAAGTTGGATAGCAACCATCTGGGCATTTACAGCACGTATACATTAACCCACACCCAAATTCCACAACCATGAGAAAACAACGAATCTTATGCAGCCTTCTGGCTGCGCTGAGCCTGATGTGTCAGGCACAAGTGATAGATCTGGCAGGTCGATGGCGTTTTGCCATCGACCGCGAAGACAAGGGAGTGGCCGAACAATGGTATCTCCGTGAATTGGGAGACGAAGTACAGTTGCCCGGCTCCATGTTGACCAATGGCAAGGGCGATCCCGTGGATCTGCAAACACCTTGGGTGGGAAGCATGAACGACAGTACGTTCTTCAAGGCAGACCATTATGCCCCTTATCGTAAGGCGGATAACTTTAAAGTGCCTTTCTGGCTACAGCCCGACCTGTACTATGCCGGTGTGGCTTGGTATCAGCGTGACGTTGACATCCCGAGAGAGTGGCAAGGCCAATCCGTGCACTTGACTATGGAACGCTGTCACTGGGTAAGCCGGGTATGGGTAGATGGGCAAGAAGTGGGTACACAAAATGCCTTGAGTGCTCCTCATATCTACGACTTGACTTCCTATCTGACTCCCGGTAAGCACACCCTCAGTATCCGGGTGGACAATGCGATTCGGAATATCGATCCCGGTGAGAATTCTCATTCTATATCAGACCATACACAAGGCAATTGGAACGGGATAGTGGGCGATATGGTCTTGAAAGCTCAGGGTAGCACCTATTATCGGCAAGTGGATGTCTATCCTCAAGTTGATAAAGGTGTGGTGTTGGTAAAGACCCGCATCTGTAATATAAAGGATAAACGCCAGCGGGTACAAGCGGCTTTCCGTATAGGTGAAGGCTCTCCCGTACAGAAAAAGGTGCAGGTAGAGCCGGGTGATAACTACGTGGAAGTTACGCTTCCCCTACCTGCCGATGTGCAGTTGTGGGATGAGTTCCATCCTCATCTTTATCAGTTGGAATGCACTCTCGTGCAAGGCAAAAAGACGATGGACGAGCATCAAGTCACTTTCGGATGCCGCACCTGGAGCGTGGAAGAAGGGGAACTCCTGCTGAACGGACATCCGGTCTACATGCGTGGGACGCTTCATTGTGCTTCCTTCCCACTGACAGGCTATCCGGCCACGGATAAGGAAGAATGGATGCGTGAATTTCGCATCTGCAAGCAATATGGCATCAATCATATCCGTTTCCACTCCTGGTGTCCGCCCGAAGCTGCTTTTGAAGCTGCCGACGAGTTGGGGCTTTACTTGATGATTGAATGCTCTTCCTGGGCCAACCAGTCTACTACGATTGGCGACGGTGGTCCGTTGGATGAGTTTATCCATCAAGAGGCCGAACATATCGTGAATGCCTTCGGCAATCATCCATCGTTCTGCATGATGGCCTATGGCAATGAACCTGCCGGAAAGCATCACAAGGAATATTTGAGTGATTTTGTCAGCTATTGGAAAGAGCACGACTCCCGTCGTTTGTATACCAGTGCCGCCGGATGGCCCAATCTGCCTGTCAATGATTTCCTCAGCGACTCTAATCCGCGTATCCAGCAGTGGGGAGCCGGATTGAAAAGCATCATCAATGCGAAGGAACCTTCTACTACCTACGATTGGCGTGACTATACCGGACAGTTCACCCAACCTTTCATCAGTCACGAGATAGGCCAATGGTGTGTATATCCAGCCTTTAAGGAGATGAAGAAGTATACAGGTGTCTACAAGCCACGTAATTTCGAAATCTTCCAAGCCACGCTCGAAGCCAATGGTATGGGACAACTAGCCGATGA
Source organism: uncultured Bacteroides sp. (assembly GCA_944322355.1). Classification (GTDB taxonomy): domain Bacteria; phylum Bacteroidota; class Bacteroidia; order Bacteroidales; family Bacteroidaceae; genus Bacteroides. The sequence continues at coordinate 36,162 of CALUOT010000003.1, forward strand.
CTTCCTGTATGCTTCCGGACGGCTGCAAACCCTTTGCTACAAGGCTGATATTGAAGCAGCCTTGCGCACCCCTCGCTTTGGAGGTTTCCAACTGCTGGGCTTGAACGATTTCCCCGGACAAGGCACGGCGCTAGTCGGTACGCTCGATGCTTTCTGGGAAGAAAAAGGTTATGTCACTCCGGAAGAGTACAGCCGTTTTTGTAGTCCTTTGGTGCCGTTGGCACGTATTCCTCGCTTGGTGATGGATAATGACGAACCTTTCGATGCTACCGTGGAAGTAGCCAACTACTATCAGCCTATCCGGCATCCTAAAGCCGGTTGGGCTATCCGCGATGCACAAGGGAAGACGTTGGCACAAGGCACTTTTGATATACCTCAACTGGAACTGGGCAATGGCTTACCGTTGGGTTCTGTCCATTTCGATACAAGCCTCATTCGGGAAGCTTCCCAACTGAAACTGGTGGTCAACGTGGAAGGCTATTCCAATGATTGGGACTTCTGGGTATATCCGGCGCAGAAACAGCAATTGACCGGAGATGTCTTGCTGACCGATACGTTGGATCAACGCGCCATGGATTGTTTGCAGGCCGGCGGACGGGTTTTGCTTTCCATCCGCAAGGGGCACTTGAGCCCCGACCTGGGAGGCGATGTGGCGGTAGGTTTCAGCAGCATCTTCTGGAATACTTCATGGACCAACGGGCAAGCACCCCATACGTTAGGCATCTTGTGCGACCCTGAGCATCCGGCGTTGAGCGATTTCCCTACCGAGTCTTACAGTAATTATCAGTGGTGGGATGCCATGCACTATGGCAGTGCCATTCATTTGGGGAAGTTGGACAGACCGGTTCAGCCCTTGGTCAGAGTCATAGACGATTGGTTCACCAACCGCCCGCTGGCTTTGCTTTTTGAGGTGCAGGTGGGCCAAGGCAAGTTGTTGGTGTCGGGTATCGATTTCCATCAAGACATGGAGCATCGTCCGGCAGCCCGTCAGTTGCTTTACAGTTTGCAGCGTTATCTGCTGGATGATTAACGCGTGGGGTATTATCAAGGGTCACGCGTGACCTCCGGATGGCTGTTTGGAGATATATTTTGTTGAACTATTATTTACCTTTATTTTAAACTTGTTTAGTATCATGAAATCGATTTATTTAATCGGGCTTTTAGCCTGGTTGGGTGCCTTACCGATGTGGGGACAAACCTTTGGGCAACGTGTTGAATGGGATGCACAAAGTTTGTTTTTTGACGGGAAGCGCGTAGTGCCCGTTATGGGCGAGATTCACTATTCGCGTCTGCCGGCAGAAGAATGGCGTACGGAATTGCAGAAGATGAAGGCGGGCGGTGTGACTCTCGTGGCCAACTATGTGTTTTGGAATCATGTGGAAGAGACGGAAGGTATCTTCAATTGGAGCGGCCAGCGTTCATTGCGGCATTTCCTGGAGTTATGCAAGGAAGAGGGATTGCCGGTGGTGCTGCGCATCGGTCCTTTCTGCCATGGGGAAGTTCGTAATGGTGGAATCCCCGACTGGGTGATTCAGAAGGAAGGCATCAAGCTGAGAAGTGAGGACCCGCAATTCCTCCGCTATGTGAGCCAACTCTATCGGCAAATCTTCACACAGGCTCAAGGTCTGCTTTGGAAAGATGGAGGTCCCGTTTTGGCTTGCCAGTTCGATAACGAATACAGAGGTGAAGGCTCTTATTTGATGACTTTGAAGCGCATCGCCCAAGAGATCGGTTTTGATTTACCTTTCTATACCCGTACCGGATGGCCGGAATTGAAATCTCCTGTTCCGTATGGGGAAATGATTCCGCTCTATGGCGACTATGCGGATGGTTTCTGGGAGCGCAGTATCGAGGAAACGGCTGGAAGTTACTGGAAGGCTTTCAACTTCAAAGCATTCCGTTCGTCGACGGCCATTGCCAGTGAACAACTGAAAGAGGGAAACGGTAAAATCACGGCAGGCGATGAACTGTATCCTTACTTTACGTGCGAATTGGGCGGCGGTATGATGACCAGTTACCATCGTCGGGTCTATCTTTATCCGGAAGATGCTTATTCGTTGGCCATCGTGAAGTTAGGTTCCGGTTCCAACCTGTTGGGATATTACATGTATCATGGCGGTACCAATCCGGAGGGTATTACTTACCTGAACGAAACCCAACGAACTCTTTCTACGAATTATAACGATTTGCCGGTCAAGACGTACGATTTCCAGGCTCCTTTGGGAGAGTTCGGGCAAAAGAACTCGCATTACTATACGTTGCGTAAGATTCATTTGTTCTTGCAAGACTATGGCGAAGTGTTGGCGCCGATGGAAGCCGAGTTTCCTCAAGCCGACCAACCTCAGGCGAAAGGGGTGGATAGCTATTTGCGGTGGAGCTACCGGCAGAAAGATAATAGTGCCTTTGTCTTTGTCAATAACTACGAACGCTTGCAACATCTTTCCGCCAAAAAAGGAGTCCGTTTTGAGGTGTGTGGTGTTAAGTTCCCGAGGAAGTCGTTGACTATTCCTGCCGGTACGGCTTGTATCTTCCCCGTCAACATCGATGGTATTCGCTATGCGACGGCCCAATTGATAGCCAAACGTGATGGTAAAATCTATTTAGAGCAAATAGAAGGCATTCCGACAGAGATAGCTGTAGGAGATAAGGTGCTGAAAAATGTCAAAGCGTTGGGCAAAGATACTCCGGTTTATGAAAACATTTATTTACTTTCTCCTGATGAGGCTGGACGTCTATTCTTGCCGGAAGAAACGAAAGAGGAGAAAATGCAGGTGGTCAGCTTCCGGAAAGTGAAAGAAGCCGGTAGCCCTCGTACGATAACAATGGGGGTAGCCGGTGTGGCCGAGGAGCCGGTAGATGCCGATTTCGACCAAGCTGCTGTCTATACGATTGACATTCCGCAACAGAAAGGCTTGTTGCACATCCGCTATCAAGGCGACTGTGCCCGTCTGTATGTCGATGGGAAGTTAGTGGCTGACAACTTCTATAACGGCCGTGAATTCCTTTACGGATTATGGCGCTTGCCTGAAGGGGCGCAGAAACTGGAACTGCGCATTCTGCCTATGCAGGAAGACATGCCTGTCTATTTCCCCCGTGAGGCCGATACGACACCGGGCGAGAAAGTCCTGTCGTGTGAAGTTTCCGAAAGATGGTAACCTCTGGTTTATGTCCAGAAAACATATTTTCTTTCGGTAGGGAACATACTATCTTTGGGTGGAAAAGATACGATCTTAGGAGTAATAACATACGATGTTATCCGGCATAACATTTAATGTTCCGTAGCTTCCCCTTTAAAGAAAAGTATGTTCCACCTTCTTAAATCTTAATTCTTAACTCTCAAATCTTAACTCTTCATTAAATCGCCTTCACGCTTTCACCGTGCTTTCAACCTATTGAAACACAGTAGAATACGGTGAAACATACATCTTTCACCTATCTTTCACCCGCAATTGTATGCCTTCACCACAAATTGTTGATTTATAGTATGTTCCGGTGAAACTTCAAAAAGAGATTGATAGGAATTATCTGTTAATCCAGTTATCCCGCCAGTTCAATGACTTCCAGGTCTTTGAACACACCGTTGTCTATGGCGAAACGTACCAGCGTGCGTACTTTATGGAAGCCATACTTGCCGGCGGCACCGGGATTGATATGAAGCAGTCCTAATGTCTTGTCATACTTCACTTTCAAGATATGGGAATGGCCACTGATGAAAAGTTTAGGCGGATGTACCAGTAACGTGCCTGCAATGGAAGGATCATACTTGCCCGGATAGCCACCGATGTGTTTTATCAGTACATCGGCATCTTCCACTGTGAAACGGAGGGTTTGCGGATAAAGTTGCCGGATATCCTGCCCGTCGATGTTGCCGTATACGGCCCGAAAAGTCCGGAAGGCAGTCAGCCGCCGGGCCACTTCTAAAGAACCAATGTCGCCGGCGTGCCAAATCTCGTCACAGGTCTCGAAGTATTGCAGGTATTTTTCATCCCAATAACCGTGGGTATCGGATAATAATCCAATTTTTATCATGCTTTGTTTGTTTAATTACGCAAAGGTACGTATATTTGTCAAACATTCATAAGCAAGACCGGAATTTATATATCGGCCTAAATCTAATAGACATGGAGTACTCATTCTTTGATAGAGACCTTAGTTGGCTGTCGTTCAACTATCGCGTGCTTCTTGAAGCAGCCGACCCCACGTTGCCTCTGTATGAGCGCATCAATTTCATTGCGATTTACTCATCCAACCTGGAAGAGTTTTATAAGGTGCGTGTCGCCGGACACAAAGCCATCGCTATGGGTAAGGTGCCCGAAGAGGAAGAAACCGTACAATCGGCCATCGAGCTATTGGAGCAAATCAATAAGGAGGTGCTTCGTCAGCAGGAGGATCGAATTTCGATTTATGAAAAAGGCATTCTTCCTGCCTTGGAGAAGAATCATATCATTTTCTATCAGCGTAGCGAAGTGGAGCCTTTCCATCAGGAGTTTGTGTGTCGTTTCTTCCGGGAGGAGATTTTTCCTTATCTCGCTCCTGTGCCGGTGAGCAAAGACCGGGTCATCACATTCTTGCGTGACAACCGTCTTTATTTGGCGGTGCGTCTCTATCGGAAGGATTTGCCGAAGGACCATCCGCAACGGACGGAATATTTTGTCATGAAGTTGCCTTATAGTAAAGTGCCGCGTTTCATCGAGTTACCCAAAGTGGGAAAGAATTATTACCTGATGTTCATCGAGGACATTATCAAAGCTAATATCGGGGTTATTTTCCCCGGTTACGAAGTAGACGGAAGTTATTGTATTAAGATATCGCGCGATGCGGATATTCTGATAGATGAGACGGGGAACAGCAGGGAGTTGGTCGAACAGGTAAAAACGAGTGTGAAAAAGCGGAAGATCGGGGCGGTCTGTCGTTTTATGTACGACCGGGACATGCCGAAAGATTTTCTGGAGTTCTTGGTGGATGTGTATCACATCGACCGGAGCGAATGGGTGCCCAGTGATAAACACTTGAATCTGGAGGACTTGAAATCTTTGCCCAATCCTAATCCGCATGTAGCTTCCCTTCATAAACCTCAGCCGTTGAAACTTACTTATCTGGACGATGATTCGATTTTCGATTACGTGGCCGACCGCGATTTACTGTTGTATTATCCTTATCATTCTTTCGAGCATTTCATTCACTTCCTTTATGAAGCCGTGCACGACCCGATGGTCAAGGAGATTATGGTGACTCAATACCGGGTGGCCAACAATTCGGCCGTGATTAATACGCTGATTGCAGCGGCCCAGAATGGGAAAAAGGTGACGGTGTTTGTCGAGTTGAAGGCACGTTTTGATGAAGAAAACAATCTGGCAACGGCCGAAATGATGAGGGATGCCGGCATTCATATTATCTATAGTATTCCCAAACTGAAGGTACATGCCAAGGTGGCTTTGGTGCTTCGCCGGGATAAGCAGAACCATCGGTTGACCAGTTATGCTTACATCAGTACCGGTAACTTCAATGAAAAGACCGCCCTACAGTATGCCGACATCGGTTTGTTTACCAGCAATCGGGCGATTGTCAACGACCTGCAACGGCTGTTCCGTATGTTGCAAGGCCGCTGTGTGCAACCTGTCTTCAAGCGTTTGCTGGTGGCACGTTATAATTTGTTACCCGAACTGAACCGATTGATCGATCATGAAATAGAGTTGGCTCGAAGTGGGGTGGGCGGAAGAATTATCTTGAAGATGAATGCCTTGCAAGACCCAGTCATGATTAGCCGGTTGTACGAGGCTTCCCAAGCCGGGGTGCAAATTGATTTGATCGTGCGGGGTATCTGTTGTCTGATACCCGGACAAGCCTATAGCCGGAACATACGGATCACACGCATTGTCGATACCTTCCTGGAGCATGCCCGGGTCTGGTATTTTGGTAATGGGAGATACCCGAAACTGTTTATCGGTTCTCCCGATTGGATGCGTCGCAACTTGTATCGGCGTATTGAGGCGGTTACACCGATATTGGATAAACGGTTGAAGAAAGAATTGATGGATATGCTTTGGATACAACTGTCGGATGGGCGGAAGGCTTGTTTCTTGGACGATAAGCTGCGTAATTGTTGGAAGTCGCCTGTTCCTTATAAGGAAAAGGTGCGTGCGCAATATACTTTCTATGAATATATAAAAGCTCGTTTGTAACACGAATGTAATATGTATGACAACCCGGTGTAATAGAAACAACCGTCCTTTGCAGGCGAAAATTTCACATTAATTCATATATGGAAACAATCTATTTGGCAATTGTCATTTTCCTGTTCGTCCTGGCCATATTCGATTTGGTAGTGGGCGTGAGTAACGATGCTGTGAACTTTCTGAATTCGGCTATCGGAGCCAAGGCAGCATCTTTTAAAACCATCATCTTCATAGCAGGTGTCGGAGTCTTCATTGGTGCAGCGCTGAGTAATGGTATGATGGATATTGCTCGGCACGGCATTTATCAGCCGCAGCATTTCTATTTTGCGGAACTCATGTGTATTTTATTGGCCGTCATGCTGACGGATGTGGTGTTGCTTGATGTGTTCAATACCATGGGTATGCCTACTTCTACTACTGTTTCTATGGTGTTCGAATTGTTGGGAGGTACCTTTGCTTTAGCCTTGATCAAGGTCTATGCCAGCGATGGGGCATTGGGTTTGGGAGACCTGATTAATACCGATAAGGCGTTGTCGGTCATTATGGCCATCTTTGTGTCGGTAGCTATTGCCTTTTTCTTCGGTATGTTGGTGCAGTGGTTGGCTCGTATTGTTTTTTCGTTCAACTACAGAGCCCGCATGAAGTATAGCATCGGCATCTTCGGAGGAATCGCTGCTACGAGCATTATCTATTTCATGCTGATACAAGGCTTGAAAGATAGCTCGTTTATGACCCCCGAATACAAACAGTGGATACACGATAACACATGGGAACTGGTAGGAGGTTTCTTTGTGTTCTTCACGCTTCTGATGCAGGTGCTCCATATCTGCAAGGTGAATGTTTTCAAAGTGATAGTACTGATGGGTACTTTTGCCTTGGCACTTGCTTTTGCCGGCAATGACTTGGTGAACTTCATTGGGGTGCCCTTGGCCGGTTATTCCTCTTTCCTGGACTACATGGCCAACGGACAGGAGGCAGGTCCTAACGGTTTCTTGATGACTTCTTTGTTAGGCTCTGCTCAGACACCGTGGTATTTCTTGGTAGGCGCAGGAGCTGTCATGGTTATCGCTTTGGCCACTTCGAAGAAGGCACACAATGTTATCAAAACTTCCGTAGACTTGTCCCGTCAGGACGAAGGAGAGGAGAACTTCGGTAGTACACCGATAGCCCGCACCTTGGTGCGTTTCAGCCTGACATTGGCTAACGGCATTTCCCGGATTACGCCCGAAAGCACCAAGCGCTGGATAGATACCCGTTTCCGCAAAGATGAGGCTATTATTGCCGACGGTGCTGCATTCGACATGGTGCGTGCTTCTGTCAATCTGGTGTTGGCCGGTTTGTTGATTGCTTTGGGTACTTCATTGAAATTGCCTCTCTCCACTACGTATGTTACGTTTATGGTGGCTATGGGTAGCTCCTTGGCCGACCGTGCTTGGGGACGCGATTCGGCCGTGTTCCGCATTACGGGTGTATTGAGTGTCATCGGTGGTTGGTTCATCACGGCCGGTGCTGCATTCACGTTCTGTTTCTTTGTGACCATATTTATTCATTACGGAGGCTCAATAGCCATTCTGCTACTGATAGCTTTGGCCGTATTCTTGCTGATTAGAAGCCAGGTGATGTTCAAGAAGCGTAAAGCTAAAGAACAAGTCAACGAAACCCTGAAACAATTGCTCAGTAGTTCGGATAACAGCGAAGTGTTGCGGTTGTTACAAGTACATACGCGGGAGGAATTAAGCAAAGTACTTGCCTTCACCGAAGAGAACTTTGAGCGTATTTCTACTTCTTTCTTGCACGAGAATTTGCGTGGTTTGCGTCGTTCCATGGGTTCGGTGAAGTTCGAGAAGCAACTCATCAAGCAAATGAAACGTACCGGAACATTGGCTATGAGCCACTTGGATAACAACACGATTCTGGAAAAGGGGCTTTACTATTATCAGGGTAATGACTTTGCCAGCGAGTTGGTGTACAGCGTGGGCCGTTTGTGTGAGCCTTGCTTGGAGCATGTGGACAATAACTTCAAACCGCTGGATGCCATTCAGAAAGGGGAGTTTGCCGATATAACGACAGAGATTATCAAGCAGTTGCAAGTTTGTCGTAGCCGTATAGAGGATAACAATTATGACGGTATGGAGGCTGATATACGCAAGGCGAACGACCTGAACGGACAGCTGGCCCATCTGAAACGGGAAGAGTTGCAACGCATCCAGAGTCATACGGGAAGCATCAAAGTCAGCATGGTGTATCTGACGATGGTGCAAGAGGCTCAGAATGTAGTGACGTATGCCAACAACTTGTTGAAGGTAAGTCGTAAGTTTCAGTTTGAGGAATAACAGAAAGGTTTCAGTTTCCTTAAAATAATAAGGTGGCGGTATTCATAGATAGTATGGATGCCGCCATTTTTGTATATGGCTCACAGGAATATAAGTGCGTTGGCTCACGAATATATATGAAATGGCTCACGCACTTATATAAAATGGCCCACGAATATATAAGAAATTTTGGCAGTATACAACTGACTTTTTGGCAGAATTTGGTAGGCTTAAAATGGGTGGTTTGTTATTCGTTTCCCCATATGATTTTTGCAGCTAGTCGTAGAATTGTTCTTTATTCTTCTCCGTCAGAAACCCTTCTGGAGCCTATCTGATTAAAAAGTCTTTCGTAGATTGAAAATTTGTAGTGGGAATGTAATATTTATATGGATTATATTCATTATCTTTGCAAGAGGAAACATATATTAATGTTTAATTAACACTTATCTATTAACAAAAGAGAGAATTATGAGAAGAAATCTAATTCATTTCCTGTTGCTAGCTGTAATGTCTGTATGCAGCACGTATGTGTGGGCCCAGAACACTACAGTGAAAGGCCAGCTTGTAGATGCAGAGACTGGCGAGCCTCTGGTAGGTGCTGCCGTTATGGTGGAAGGTACTACGCAAGGTTCTGTGACCGACATTGACGGTTATTTCGAGCAAAGCGTTGCTTCGAATGCGACGTTGCTCTTCAAGTATGTGGGCTACAAGGACCTGAAGAAGCAGGTTCCACGGAGGGGCGCCTCCGTAGACATGGGCGTCATTGAGATGCAGCCGGACGCGGTGTTGCTCAACGATGTGGTTATTACTTCTTCTGTGGCTATCGCGCGTAAGACACCGGTAGCGGTTTCTACTGTAACGCCAGCTTTTATTGAGGAGAATCTGGGTACGAAGGAATTTCCTGAAATATTAAATTCAACTCCTAGTGTATATGCAACGAAGAAAGGTGGTGGATTTGGTGATTCGGAAATCCGTATGCGTGGCTTTGAATCGGAAAATATTGCTGTAATGATTAATGGTGTACCGATGAATGATATGGAGTGGGGTGGAGTTTATTGGTCTAATTGGGCAGGTCTTTCCGATGTAACCCGTAGCATGCAGACACAACGTGGTTTGGGTGCCTCCAAAGTGTCCGCTCCATCAGTGGGTGGTTCAATTAACATTGTAACCAATTCTGTAGAAGCTAAGCGAGGTGGTTCTATTTCGTATGCAATGGGAAATGATGGCTACAATAAAGTTATGTTTAATGTTTCTACCGGACTGAGTAAATCGGGATGGGCACTTACTTTGTTGGGGGCTAAAACGTGGGGTGATGGTTATATTCAAGGAACTGAATTTGAAGCTTATAATTGGTTTGTTAATATAGCTAAGCGCTTTAATGATAATCATCAGTTATCGTTTACAGCATTCGGTGCTCCGCAATGGCACAATCAACGTGACAATAGTGGTATGAAAATATCTGAGTGGCAGACGGTAGCTGAACGCTATATGAATGGTAAAAGTCCTTATCGTTATAATCCTACTTATGGGCATGGCATTAATGGTGAACGTAAAACTGCAGACTACAATACGTATCATAAACCGCAATTGTCACTGAATCATTTATGGCAAATTGATCATAAGTCTTCGTTGAGTACAGCCGTGTATGCTTCTATCGGTACCGGTGGTGGTTATAGTGGTCAAGGTTTAACCTCTGATGATCGTTACAAATGGTATGGAACGGATACGGAAGGTAATCTGAATACTTATTTTCGCAATGCAGATGGATCATTTGCTTACGATAAAGTTTATGAATATAATCAAGAGAGCGAAAATGGTTCGCGTATGGCCATGTCTAAATCAATCAATAAACACACATGGCTTGGTTTGATTTCTACTTATACGACCAAATTTGGTGAGAATTGGGATTTTTATGGGGGTATTGATTTCCGTTATTATAAAGGAGTACATACCAATGAGTTGGTGGATCTTTATGGCGGTGAATATTTTATAGACTCTTCTTCTCGTGAGAGCGTGTTGGTTGAGAATAATGCGGCAGCGGCAGCAGGATCAGCCTACGTTAATCAAAAATTGAAAGTGGGTGATGTGGTTTATCGAGATTATGATGGCTATACATTGCAGGAGGGAGCTTTTGCACAGGCTGAATACAATCGTGATAAACTGAGTGCGTTTGTTGCCGGTTCTATTTCAAATACAGGTTACTGGCGTTACGACCGTTTTTATTATGATGAGGCTCACGCGAAGTCTGAAACCGTAAATTTCTTAGGTTGGACAGCTAAGGGAGGTGCGAATTTTAACATTACGGAGAACCATAATGTCTTTGCCAACGTAGGTTATATCAGCCGTGCTCCATTCTTCTCATATGGTGCATTTTTGCAGTCAACGACTAGCAATATGGTTAATCCGGATGCAGTGAATGAGAAAGTGTTCTCCGCAGAGTTAGGATATGGATTCAAGTCCAGTTGGTTGACCGCTAACGTTAACCTCTATCATACGAAGTGGATGAACAAAACTATGAGCCGTGGTATCGACTTGCGTAGTGGAGGCGTGTTTGTGGATCGTATCAGTATTAACCTGAGTGGTATGAATGCGATTCATCAAGGTATTGAGTTGGATCTTGTAGCCAAACCATTCCATTGGTTGGATGTGCGTGGTATGTTCTCTATTGGTAACTGGCGTTGGGATTGTGAGGCTACGGGCTATTTCTATGACTCATCCGGTCAGCCTGTATCCAGTTGGACAAATAATGGCGAAATCATTCATGCGTCGGGCATTCAGGCTGAAGATCATGCATCGGCTACCATCAGACTGGATGGAACCAAAGTCGGTAACTCAGCTCAGACAACGGCAGCTATCGGATTGAATGCCAGAGTTTCGAAAGATCTTCGTGTGGGACTCAACTGGAATTACTTTGGACGCAACTATGCTGATTGGTCGTTGACAGGTAATGATCTTTACGCAGGGACTGTTATTGAACGCGGTGACCCGTGGCAGATACCTTCGTCGCATGTATTTGATCTGAATGCAAGTTATAGTTTCAATATTGGTAAGGTTAAGGCTATACTTTCCGGTAATGTGGATAATTTATTTAACAATATCTATATCACTGATGCAGAAGATGAAGAGAATACTGGCAATTGGGAAGATGTATCTGTGCTTTATTCTTTTGGACGTACTTACTCATTGAGACTTAAAATCAATTTCTAAACTATTTTAAGAATAATGGATATGAAAAAACAATATATAGTTCCGTTGCTGACATCTTTGTTGACGTTGAGTGCATGTAACCATGTAGAAGATGACTTTGATGGTATTGAACAAATTGAGCGTCCGACGAATGTTTTCACGAAGGAATATGCATTGACAGTTGAAGATTATGCAACTATAGCGAGCTTGTCAGCTAATAGGAGTTTAGCTGAAGCTAATGGGGTGAGTGATCAGCTTTCTGCTTTGAGTACTTCGTTGGCTTTTACGGATGAACTTCCGGCCTCTGATTATGTACCGGCTTTTTTGGCTGAAACTTGGTTTTCGGCAGATGATGGTTCGGCTATTCGTGTTACCTATAACCAACGCACTCCTTATACAGATACTGAACGTGCTATTAATTCGGCCACAATGTATACTGTTACAGATGACGATTATTTGAGTGCTTGGGATGGAGTGGCTAATAATTTCTTTACTCCTACTGTAAGTGCTTCGAGATATGTACCAACTATATTGGCTAATGCACGTCCTAATGCATCAGAAGGTGATGTCGTATTGGTGGATTATAATTATTCGGAAACAGAGCCTGTCGGTGCGGCACCTGCTTTAGATGAAGATTTCGAAGGCCTTTGGACCGGGACTGTTTATACTGCAGAAGTACCCGGATGGCAGAATATCGTAACAGTAGGTACTTATGCTTGGTCCGGACGTATATATAGTGGCAATTCTTATATACAGCAAAGTGCGTACAATCATCAAGCTGGCGTGTTGGAGTCTTATATGATTTCTCCGAGAATCACTGTGGAGAATGGGATGAGCTTGACCTTTGATGCTTGTTATGGAAATTATCGGGAAGCAGGTGGACGTCTTAGCTTACTTTATATAGAGGCCTCTCAGCTGCCTGATTTTCAAGAGACAACGGTCGCTGCTGCTAATTGGGTAGATATTTCAGATGCTGTCAATATTCCGGTTCCTACGGGACAATATGGCACTTTGGCCAATGTGTGTGATTATGATTTGTCCGATTTGGCCGGAAGAGAAATCTACATAGCTTTCCGCTATAATGGGGATAATGAAAGTGCCACTACAACGGTACAGATAGATAATGTGGCCATACAAGCTGCTTCAAGTGGTGCTGTTGAACTTGAAACGGAAACAGTTAGTGACCTGTTCCGTTTTGACGGTTCTCAGTGGCAATTATTCGATGAAGCTTTGTCACTTGATGAAGCTGACTATCAAGCTATGGGTAGCAACTATGGTAATCTTAGTAACTCTATGCTTCCAGATAACTATTTACCTATTTATCTGGCACAGACCTACCCCTATGCACAAGAAGAAGACTGTTACACGATTGCTTATAAATATTATGATGGGAGCAATACGACTGTACAGTGTAGCACTTATTCTTATGTGGAAGGTACATGGCAGTCTACTGCTGTAGCAACTGTTACTAATCAATTTGTAATGACTAATGGTGAGTGGTTCTATAATCCAAGTGTAACAATTACATTGGAGGTTGGTAGAGGAATTGAAGCATCATCCACTTTCTATCAGGCTATTACCGATTGGGTAGCAGATAATTATCCAGAATATGTTACGGGCTATGGTAATAATGACTATTATTATGGTGGATCGGCTTATCAAAATAATTTTGACTTCCGTGTGAGTGCATGGAAAGGACAGGGTACCTATAATGGTATGACGGATGAAGAAATTTCTAATTTGATGTGGGAACGTTTACCTGAAGCATTTCCCCATGCCTTGGAAGTACTTTATCCTGATGCTTCCCCCGTGGAAGGCATTGAAGTGATTTACACGATTAACTTCGGTATCTATGACGGCACCACGACGACATGGACTATCCAATATGAAGTAACCGGTGTAGGTCAGTTCACTTATGTGGAAGGTAGCTTGATGCAAGCCCAATAAGAAGAGCTACTTAAACTTTAAGCGCGAATTGCGTGGAACACGGATGAAGCATCCGCGTAAGTTCATGCAATCCGCGCTTCATCATTTCAAGTTTTAAATCAATAAGCTGATGAATAAATTATGCTACTTAGGAGGCATTGGAATAATGCTTTTGTTTATGGTTGGTTGCAGTTCTTCTGACAATGAACCGATCAATTATCAAATAGAGACGACAGAGGAAGGTTCTTCGCAGTGTGTGATACCAGTTTATGCAGCCAATGAAAATCCTGCCGAAGGATTGCTGTTTGAAGGAGTAGGCAATGTCTTGTATATTGTAGATGGACAGTTGATGGGGGATGGATTTTCATTCAGTACTCCCGTGCGCCAAGGATTGGTTGAGATGGTTCCATACTCTCAAATTGACACATGGACGATTCGTGCAAATGTGGCAGAGAAACAAGCCTATTGGGTACGACACATGTCAACGGAACGATATACATACATTAAATTACGTATTTCTTATCTTACAGGTGTAAATGCAGGAATAGAATACTTAATTGATGATGTGATTGAAGTGGCTCCAGGTGAAGAAGGAAATGTAAATGCCAATGTACCGACAGCGGATGAAAAGTATGTGACCGATTATGCTATGCCACGGATGAATCCAATGAATTTGTATGTGGAACATATCGTAAACAATGAGGATAATGCAATTTTAAATTATGCCTTGGAGTGGAATGAAGAGAAAAAACATGCAGCATGGGTGGCATTTACATTTGATGAAGTGACAAAGGCTGACCAGACCAATCGCCCAGACGATGATCCTTGGGCTACTGACCCTATGCTGCCTACAGGGATGAGTCCGACAGATGCTGATCATCGTGCCGACGGATTCGATCGAGGTCATCTTTGTGCCTCTAATGATCGTTTGTTCACAGTAGCGGCCAATGAACAGACCTTCTATTACAGCAACATAAGTCCGATGATGAGTTCGTTCAACGGAGGTTTTTGGGCTTCATTCGAGATCTTGGTACAGAACTGGGGACGTTCGGATGATTATGATAAAGTTTATGTAGCTAAGGGAGGAACGCTTGACCAGTTGCTGATTAATTATACTGGAGTAAAGGCTGGTAATGATGGCGTAATTCCTAAGACGGATGAAAATGGTTTCACGATTCATGGATTGGCTTGTCCGAAATATTATTTTATGGCCGTTTTGACAGAGCATGAGGGAGAATATCATGCTATCGGTTTTTGGATGGAGCATCGGGATGATTATGGGTATGAATACGATGAATTTGCGCCTTCGGACGTGATGAAAACCTACGCTCTCAGCATCGATGACTTGGAAGAACGCACGGGTTTGGATTTCTTCTGCAATCTGCCTGATGTGATAGAAAATGAGGTGGAAAGCAGCTGGAGCGAAGCGGACTGGACTTGGTAAGATATACTCCATCAGCCAAGTAAGTACTATTGCATGTGCCAAGTAAGATATACTTCGTTGGCTAAGTAAGTACTACTGCGTTTTTCAATGTGGTTGGATTCCCCCATTCTTCCTGAAATGCTAACAGGAGGAATGGGGAATATTTTTAAAATAATGATTTGGTGATGAGAATTACTTTTTGGATAACGTCAATACCAACGAACCGGATTCATCATAGAGGCCAATGTTTCCGTCATCCAAATGCCCTATGGATTTTACGGCATTCAGTGCTTTCAATACCGTGCTTTCTACGTTGCTGTCGGGACAAGCCATCATGGTGCTGATAACTTGAGGGAAGCTGATGGCCGATGCATTGCTATCGTCGGTGACATAAGTACCGTTGATGAGGTTGCATCCGGCGTTGCCATGCAGTCGCTTGGTCGCAGTGTTAAATTCTATAAACGGTGTTTTCTCCATGCCTTCGGGGATAGTCAGATCCATGGCTTTTTTAATGAGCCAATGGCCTTCCAAGTCGGCGACAGTGGCTTTTGGTATGCGACGTTGGAGGACAAGAATCGGTCGTTTAGCCGATTTTCCACAGAGGGCAATTTGTCCGTTTTCTATTTTTTGTACTTTCTTCACTTGCGCAAGTGCCGTAAGTATGTTTTGTTCAACAGTCATATCAGGGCACATCATTCGTGTGGTTCCCATGGGTTGCAGTTCAAGTTGACCGGGTTTGGCATTGGTGTCATACGAACCCATCAGCCGGTTGCATCCGCTATGGCCATACACACGTCCGGATTGTGAGTTGAATCCGATGTAAGGAAACTCTTGTCCGGGGGTGGGAACCACTACTGAACCGTTTATTTCAATGATATTCCACTCACCGTTGATGTCGGTCATTGATGCAGCGTGCTTGCTGGAAGCACATGATGACAGTCCTGCAAGGGCAGTTGCCATACATAAGGAAACAAGAATCTTATTCATTGCGTTTATTGTTTAAGTTAAAATTCGGGGCAAATATAGGAATTTTTATGGGAAGTTAGTCTATTTGCAGGATTTTAGGACGTCGTTTCGTGAAGTATTTAGGAAGTTTTTCATGTTTATCTGAGAATTAAACCGTATATTTGCTTCCGGAATTTTCCTTAGGGAATTAAACTTAAACTATTAATTTGAAAGATAAAAATGGGTAAAGTTCTAATTATCGGTGCAGGCGGTGTAGGAACCGTTGTTGCACATAAAGTGGCTCAGAATCCTGATGTATTTACTGAAATCATGATTGCCAGCCGTACGAAGTCGAAGTGTGACGCTGTGGTAAAAGCCATCGGTAACCCTGCCATCCGGACGGCACAGGTGGATGCAGACCATGTAGACGAACTGGTGGCTCTGTTTAATGACTTCCGACCGGATATCGTTATCAATGTGGCTCTTCCTTATCAGGACCTTACCATCATGGAGGCTTGTCTGAAGAGTGGAGTCAACTATCTGGATACCGCTAACTACGAACCCAAAGATGTGGCTCATTTTGAATACAGTTGGCAATGGGCTTACAAGCAACGCTTTGAGGAGGCCGGTTTGACGGCTATTTTGGGCTGTGGCTTCGATCCGGGGGTAAGTGGTATTTTCACCGCATACGCAGCCAAGCATCATTTTGATGAAATACAATATTTGGATATCGTGGATTGTAATGCCGGAAATCATCATAAGGCTTTTGCAACCAACTTTAATCCTGAAATCAACATACGTGAGATTACTCAAAACGGACGTTATTATGAAAACGGTCAATGGGTAACGACAAAGCCGATGGAGATACACAAGGATTTGACGTATCCGAACATTGGTCCGCGTGATTCTTATTTGTTGTATCATGAAGAGTTGGAATCGTTGGTAAAGAACTTCCCCACGATCAAGCGGGCACGCTTCTGGATGACGTTCGGGCAAGAATACCTCACTCATCTGCGTGTAATTCAGAATATTGGTATGGCTCGTATTGATGAAGTGGAATACAACGGTATGAAGATTGTGCCTTTGCAGTTCTTGAAAGCTGTTCTGCCCAATCCGCAGGATCTTGGTGAGAATTACGAAGGGGAGACGTCTATCGGTTGCCGTATACGTGGCCTGAAAGATGGTAAGGAGCGTACTTATTATGTATATAATAATTGCAGCCATCAAGCCGCTTATCAGGAAACGGGTATGCAGGGAGTCAGCTATACAACCGGTGTTCCGGCCATGATTGGTGCCATGATGTACTTGAAGGGAATCTGGCAGAAACCGGGCGTATGGAATGTGGAAGAATTTGATCCCGATCCGTTCATGGAGCAATTGAATAAACAAGGTTTGCCGTGGCATGAGGTATTCGATGGTGATTTGGAACTTTAATGGTGATATCGTATGAAAGTAGGAGACAAAGCACCCGAATACTTGGGACTGAATGAGAAAGGAGAAGAAATCCACTTAAGCAATTACCGGGGAAGGAAAGTGATACTGTATTTTTATCCGAAAGACAGTACATCGGGTTGCACGGCGCAAGCTTGTAATCTGCGCGATAATTACGACGAACTGCGCCGGGCAGGTTATGAAGTAATCGGGGTGAGTGTGGATAGTGAAAAGTCCCATCAGAAGTTTATCGAGAAAAACAATTTGCCCTTTACGTTGATTGCCGACACCGATAAGAAACTGGTGGAAGAATTTGGCGTATGGGGTGAGAAGAGTATGTACGGACGCAAGTACATGGGGACTTTCCGTACGACTTTCATTATTAATGAAGAAGGTATCATAGAGCGTGTTATTGGGCCGAAAGAGGTGAAAACCAAGGAACATGCGGCACAGATTCTGTGAATATCCTCCTATATAAGTTAGTGAATATGGCGAAGAAAGACGAATTGAATTTTGAAAACGAAGCTGCCGCTGCGCCGAACAGCGAAAAACTGAAAGCCTTACAGGCAGCTATGGACAAGATAGAAAAGACTTTTGGTAAGGGTTCTATCATGAAGATGGGTGATGACAACGTTGAGCAAGTGGAGGTTATTCCCACAGGTTCCATCGGTTTGAATGTGGCTTTAGGGGTAGGCGGTTATCCACGCGGACGTATCATCGAAATTTATGGTCCGGAGTCTTCCGGTAAAACAACATTGGCCATCCATGCCATTGCTGAAGCGCAAAAAATGGGAGGGACGGCAGCATTTATCGATGCGGAACATGCTTTCGACCGCTTTTATGCAGCTAAATTAGGGGTAGATGTGGATAATCTGCTTATTTCCCAGCCCGACAATGGAGAACAAGCGTTGGAGATTGCTGATCAGCTTATCCGCTCTTCGGCTATTGACATTATAGTGGTGGACTCTGTAGCAGCTTTGACTCCGAAAGCTGAGATTGAAGGTGATATGGGAGATAACAAAGTCGGCTTACAGGCACGTCTGATGTCACAAGCCTTGCGTAAGCTTACAGCCACAGTCAGCAAGACGCGTACTTGCTGTATCTTTATTAACCAGTTGCGTGAAAAAATCGGTGTGATGTTTGGCAATCCGGAGACGACCACCGGTGGTAATGCATTGAAGTTTTATGCTTCAGTCCGTCTGGATATTCGGCCGGGGCAAGCTATTAAGAACGGTGATGAAGTATTGGGCAAGCAGACCAAGGTCAAGGTGGTGAAGAATAAAGTGGCACCTCCGTTCCGTCGTGCTGAGTTCGATATTATGTTCGGTGAAGGAATCTCCCGTTCGGGTGAAATCATCGACTTAGGTACGGACTTGGGTATCATCAAGAAGAGCGGTTCATGGTTCAGTTACAACGATACGAAGTTGGCTCAAGGCCGCGATGCTGCCAAACAAGTCATTCAAGACAATCCGGAATTGGCAGAGGAATTGGAAGCCCTCATTTTTGAAGAGTTGAAAAAAGAAAAATGATAATCCGTCGCTTAGGAAAGGCGTAGGAAATATGGAAAAGGGTGTATCGTTAAGATACATCCTTTTTTATGGATGGTCAGGAAAAGTGTAAATGGTCATGTAAGGTCGAAATATTTTAATGAATTATCGATATAGTCTATATCTTTATGATATATCGAATTTATAAAATCGATTTTGTCGTATCATTACCCGTCTTTATCTTATTGTTATATGGTTTTTCTTCTTACCTTTGCATTGAACATACAGCAAGTATGGTAGTTATTAACCCTAAAAAATAAGGTGATTTCATGAAAAACAAGGTTTGGTTATTTTCTCTATGTTGTGCTGCTCTGATGTCATGTGGCAATACTGAGCAGTCAGCCTATCAGGTTCCGGTCTCCGAAGCAGACGAACCGATGATGAAAGGGCAGTTTCAACCCACTTGGGAATCTTTGAAGACTTATGAAGTACCGGAATGGTTCCGCAATGCCAAGTTTGGTATTTGGGCACATTGGGGTCCGCAATGTGTAGAAGGTTCGGGCGATTGGATGGCTCGTAGCTTGTATATTGAAGGTTCTCCGGAGTATCAATATCATGTGGAGCATTATGGGCATCCTTCGGAAGTCGGTTTTAAAGACATTATTCCTTTATTTAAAGCAGAAAGATGGAATCCTGATTCGTTAGTAGCTTTTTATAAGCAGATAGGTGCGCAATATTTCTTCGCTTTGGGCAATCACCATGATAATTTCGACCTTTGGGACAGTCAGTATCAATCTTGGAACTCGGTGAATATGGGCCCGAAGAAAGATATTTTGGATGGCTGGGCTAAAGCAGCTCGTAAATCTGGACTTCCGTTTGGCGTCAGTTTGCATGCGGATCACGCTTGGACTTGGTATGAGACTTCGCAGCGGCATGATACTATTGGTCCGAAGAAAGGCATTCCATACGATGGTAAGTTGACTAAAGCCGATGGTAAAGGAAAATGGTGGGAAGGCTATGACCCGCAGGAACTTTATGCGCAGAATCATCCGATGAGCAAAAATAGCTGGGACAATGGACAGATTCATCGCCAATGGGGATGGGGAGAAGGTGTATGTGTGCCTACGCAGGAATATGTGACCAATTTTTACAATCGTACATTAGATGTTATCAATCGTTATAATCCTGATTTATTATATTTTGACGTGACGGTTTTGCCATTTTATCCTATCAGTGATGCCGGGTTGAAAATAGCTACTCATTTCTATAATCACAGTATGGCTACGCATGATGGTAAATTGGAGGCTGTTCTGTTTGGTAAGATTCTGGATGAAGAGCAACGGAAAGCCTTAGTCTGGGATGTGGAACGTGGTGCACCGAACGAGATGCTCGACGAACCTTGGCAGACTTGCACCTGTATAGGTGGTTGGCACTATAACACGTCGATTTATGAGAACGACCGTTATAAATCGGCAGCCAACGTGGTAAGGTTACTGATGGATGTAGTAAGCAAAAACGGTAATCTCCTGTTAAGTGTACCGCTTCGTGCTGATGGTACATTCGATGAAAAAGAGAAGAAAATATTGGATGAATTTGGTGAATGGATGGCAATCAACAAAGAAGCCATCTTCGATACCCGTCCTTGGAAAGTGTTTGGTGAAGGTCCTATAGCCGATTCGGATATTCAAATTAATGCGCAAGGATTTAATGAAGGCTCTTATACGGATGCAACAGCTCAAGAGATACGTTTTACGCAAAAAGGAGAGGATTTATATGTGTCGGCTTTGGCTTGGCCGGAAGATAAGAAAGTGGTGGTGAAGTCATTAGCATCAGGTAATAATTTATACCCAGAAGAAATCAGCCAAGTAGAATTGTTAGGGTATGGAAAAGTGAAGTTCAATCGTTCGAGTGAAGGATTGATCATTGAACTTCCCAATGAACAGCTGAATAAAATAGCTCCAGTTTTCAAAATCAGGTAATTAAAATAGTGTGATAAAATGAATGGTTTGCCGGCTCGTTTTGAGTCGGCAGGCCAGAGTTACATCCTTTTTTTAACATTAAATTTTAAATGTATGGAAGATTTGTTAGGTAAAAAACGGATACATATTATCCGTTTGGTATTCTTGCTGATGATATTATTCGTCGGTAGTGTGCAGGCTCAGGGCCAAGGTTTAGTGAAAGGTACTGTGACAGATGGTAATGGAGAACCTTTAATCGGTGTGAGTATCTTAGTAAAAGGAACAGACAATGGTGTGGTGAGTGATCTTGATGGTAGATTTTCGATTGCTGCTAATGTAGGTGATGTAATAAGTTTCAGTTATGTGGGGTATGTTACTCAGGATTTACAAGTTCCTGGTAACCAAATGATGAATGTGGTTTTGGAAGAGGATACGAAACGACTGGATGAAGTGGTGGTAGTTGGTTATGGCACTCAAAAGAAAGTAAATCTGACAGGAGCCGTATCATCTGTTACTTCAGACGATTTGATTAATAAGCCTGTAATGAGTACGGCTCAAGCCATTGCCGGACTGGCTCCCGGTTTAAGTGTTGTGTCAAATTCCGGACGTCCGGGTGCAGGTGCAACGGTTAAAATTCGTGGTACCGGTACTTTCTCGAGTGCAGGAACTGATCCTTTAGTTTTGATTGATGGTATATCAGGAAGCATTGATGATGTGGATCCTAATGACATTCAAAGTATCTCTTTTTTGAAAGATGCTGCGTCGGCTTCAATTTATGGTAATCGTGCTGCTAACGGTGTGATTTTAATTGAAACAAAAAAAGGGGCATCTGGTAAAACTTCAGTTAGCTATAACGCATCTTTTGGTTGGCAGAATGCAACTGAATTGCCGGATTTCTTACCTTCTTGGGAATATGCCACTTATTACAATATGGCTATGAGTAATATGGGATTGGCGGATGCCTATTCAGCGGAACAGATTCAGAAATATAGAGATGGTTCTGATCCGGACAATTATCCGAATGTGAATCATCTGAAGTGGTTACTTGAAAGTGGTTCTGGTTTTCAACATCAGCATAATGTCAGTGTTAGGGGAGGAAATGAAAAGATTAATTATAGTGTGTCGATTGGATACAGAAAACAAGATGGTATTACGGCTGAAACTTCTAATGAGCGAATGACTGCTGTGCTTTCGTTGCAAAGTCAACTAAGTAATTCCTTGTCATTGAATTTGAATGTCAATGCCTATAATAATAAGTATAATGCTCCTAATGGTGAACCTCAAAGTATTGACGGAATGATTGGATATGCTGTCCGTCAAGGGCCTATTTATGCGGGACAGAAGTCTGATGGAACTTTTGGTTATCAAGATAATTATAGTCCTGAAGCTTGGTTGGCGGGTGAATCTTTCGTGGAGAATATCAGCCGCAACATCAGTGCAGCCGCTCAGCTGAAATGGGAAACTCCTGTTGAGGGACTTTCATTGACGGGAAAAGCCGGTGTCAATTATTGGACAAAATATGATAAGGCGTATCGTGCAGAAACTTATTTTGATGAGAGCAAGACGGTCGGACCATCTGCTTTGAATGTTTGGACAGCTAATAATACATATACGACTTTTGAGGCTTTGGCAAATTATGAGAAGCAAATCAAAGAACATAATTTGAAAGTGCTTGTCGGGACCTCTGTAGAGCAAACTAAAAACAGAGGATTGGAGGGTTATCGAAATACGTTCCCTAATAACTATCTGTATGAATTAGGTTCTGGTGATGCTTCTACAGCCACCAACAACAGTTCAACAGAAGAATATGCACTGGTATCTTTCTTTGGTCGTGTGAATTATGCTTTCAAGGATAGATATTTATTGGAAGGTAATTTGAGGTACGATGGTTCTTCTCGTTTTTCAGAAGATAACCGTTGGGGACTTTTCCCTTCCGTGTCTGCTGGTTGGAGAATCTCGGAAGAAGATTTTTGGAAAGAAACAGAAATATCGAATGCATTTGACAACTTGAAATTGCGTGTATCCTACGGTGTATTGGGTAATCAGAATATTGGTATTTATCCTTATCAGCAGACTTATGATTTAGGACATAATTATCCGTTGGGTAATCCGGCAACTTTAGTTCCAGGAGCTTATGTATCTACTTATAAAAACCAAGATATTACTTGGGAAAAAACGGCAATCACCAATGTCGGATTAGATTTTGGAATGTTAAATGGAGTGGTAAATGGTAGTGTGGAATATTTCTATAAATATACTTCGGATATCTTGGCTCCTGTAGAAGTGACTGGTATAATGGGACGTAGCGTAGGTGAATCCAATGTGGGTGCTGTATCCAATAAAGGTATAGAAGTAAATCTTTCTTTCAACGGGCATATCGGGAAAGATTTTCGTTTCAGTATTGCTCCTAACTTTACATGGGTGAAGAATGCTGTAGAGGAATTGGCCAATGGTGCTACAGAGGAAATCAATAATAACCGTATTGTGGGTGAACCTATTGGCATTATTTATGGTTATCAAACGGACGGTTTGTTTGTAGATCAAGCTGAGATTGATGCTGCACCTGAACAGTTGGTAGGTAAGAGTGATTTAAAGCCGGGTTATGTGAAGTATAAAGATATTAGCGGACCGAATGGTGTGCCTGATGGAAAAGTTGATGCAGAATATGACCGTACAGTGTTGGGTAGTACGACGCCTAAATTCTATTATGGATTGAATTTGTCTGCTTCTTACAAAGGTTTTGATTTTTCAGCTTTGTTACAAGGCTTGGGAGGATACCAGCGTTTGATTGGTTCGTATATGGCGTATGCTTTTTATAATGGCGGTCAGATTCAACGGTGGCAGGCCGAAAATTGTTGGACGGTGGAAAATCCGGATAAATGGGCAGAATATCCGCGTATAGAAACGTTGAATATGAACAATACAAATTTGCAAACTTCGGATTATTGGATGCGGAATGCAAATTTCCTGCGTATCAAAAATGTACAGATAGGTTATACTTTCCCGAAATCATGGACCAGAAAAATAGGAATAGAGAACTTACGTTTGTATGTAAGTGGGCAGAATCTGTATAGCTTTAATGGTTTTTATAAAGGTTGGGATCCTGAAAATGAGATTGGAACAGGAGATGCTCCTTCTTATTACCCGACTACGGCTGTTTATTCTTTTGGACTTAATCTTAATTTCTAAATTCTTTAAAAGATATGCGTATGAAAACTTTCTATAATAATATAGTTAATGCACTGAAATACGGTTTATGCTTCCTGCCATTACTGGGAGGAGTATATGGTTGTTCCGATTTATTGGATAAATATCCTCAATCATCTATTTCTGATGGGAATTTCTGGACAGGTGAAAGTGATGCTTATTTAGCTTTAGTGGGCTGCTACCGTTTTCAAACAGGATGGTCGCATGATGATTTTGCTACACCTCAAGGATTATTATATTTGGATTTAGCAGGCGGTAATGGTACGGAGAAGGAAAATTTTACGACCTTAATGGCTAGTACAAATACTTTATCTACTAATGGGAATCTGCAATGGTATTGGAATAATGCCTATATACAAATTGCAAAGTATAATAATTTTCTGGATAATGTGGTAAATTGTCCGATGAGTAGTGAAGAAGTAAGAGCTCAATGGATGGCTGAAGCAAAATGCTTGCGTGCTTATTTCTTGTTTTATTTAGCATTTCATTTTAAGGATGTACCGATGCCATTAACGACATTGACTTTGGAGGAAGCGAATACTATATCACAAACCCCACAGTCGGATGTATACAATCAAGTGGAAACAGATTTGTTGGAAGCTATTGAGGTTTTACCCAATGAATATGAAGCTTCGGAATATGGCCGTTTCACTAAGGGAGCTGCACGTACGTTGTTGAGTCGTGTATATTTGGCACAAGATAAGTGGAGTGAGGCAGCGTCTGTATTGAAAGACGTTATAGATTCTGGGCTTTATGAGTTAGATCGTCGTAATGGAACTGACAGTTATGAGAAGCTTTTCCAAATAGGGGGTGAATATAGTCCTGAGATGATATTTTGCATCATGGGCATAGAAGATTTGTATACGACTTCACGTTATCAGTATCTCTATCCAGAGTGTGCATACGGTGGATGGCATCAGTTTGCTGTTTATAATGAGTTGGTAAAAGAATATTTCTGCACAGATGGTAAGGATATAAAAACTTCGTCAGTTTATAATGATAACGATCCCTATGTGAATCGGGAAATTCGTTTGTATGCTTCTGTCTTTTTACCACCATTAGGTAGTTATCCTGGAACAAAATATAATGATATTACTTATGATTGTTTCAATGGGCCTAATACAGCAGATAGTTACAATCGTTACACATTGTTTAATGGATATTGTCCTAAGAAAGGATGTGATCCTTCTATTACCAATAATTTAGGTTCTACTCCTACTTATACTCCGTTGATGCGTTACGCAGAAGTGCTTTTAAGTTATTTGGAAGCATTAAATGAGGCTAATCCGAGTGATGTTACTCAGAGTGTATTGGATCAGACTATTAATGATATTCGTAACCGTGTCAATTTGCCTGATTATACAAAGGCCGAACTTGCTTCTCAGGAGGCAGTAAGACAAGCAGTGCGTAAGGAAAGAAGGGTTGAATTGGCTTTTGAAGGATTCCGTTATTTTGATGTGCTTCGTTGGGGAATTGCTGATAAAGAATTAAATCATACATTTACAGGCGTTAAGCTTTCGGATAACCCTGCCGATAGAAATTATCGTGGAAGTGGTTCTACGGCTTCTCCTGTGGATGAAGATATGTATTATCAGTTTGAAACTCGTACATGGGCTTCTCATAATCGCTATTTCCCTATTCCGCAAGCTGAAATGAATGTAAATAAGAGCTTAAAGCAGAATGAAGGATATTAATGAATTTATGGCAGGGTGGGTGGGTATAAAGACTAACCAAATGAAAGGATATCTGATGAATAAATACGTAGTACCTACTAAAAGGTATTGTCAGGTACTGAGCTTAAGGAATAATCCAGACTTAATAGCTGAATATCGTAGAGTACATAGTCGGGAAGAAGCATGGCCGGAAATTCGGGAAGGAATACGTTCGGTCGGAATATTAGAGATGGAAATGTATATTTCCGGTTCTCAGGTGTTTATGATAGTAGAGACTCCGTTAGATTTTGATTGGGATAAGGCTATGGAGAAGCTTTCTCATTTGCCCCGGCAACAAGAGTGGGAAGATTATGTGGCTCGTTTTCAAGAATGTGTACCTGGCAGTACTTCTGCGCAGAAGTGGAAATTGATGGAACGAATGTTTTATTTGTATAAATGAATCATTCTGACACTTTGACTTTCCTAGTTGCTGAGAATTGCGTATTTCCGACCGAAGTACGTCCCGGTGGATTTCAAATGAAGAAAAAACGGCCTTTATACCTCATTCACAAGTAAATAGGACGGAATTTAACACTTGAAGACACGTAAAGTAGAGCAAAAAGCGGCCTGTAGAAGCCCGAAATTCTCGAATTTCTTTCTGAATCTTGACAAATTCACCCTCTAAAACCGCTTAACTACCCATGGATAGTTGCTAAACTACCCGTGGAAGGTTGCTTATTTACCCCTGGAAGAAGCAATGTGATGCCCTGGAAGAAGCATTGTTCTGCCCCAAAACATGGTATGTGATGCATTGGGAGACTGTTTTTGGCAGTCTTTAACGCCTCTTTTTCAAGAGTGGAAAAACTGCCGTGTTAGCAAAACGGACTGATTTGCGACTTTTTGAAAGGCAAATCGGGATTTCTCAATCAGCTGCGATTAAGCATTTAGGTCTGGCAAGTGCTCAACTTGTTAGTGGATAAGTGGACAAGGACTCCTTGTAGTCTCGTTAACTTGTCTCTTGTCTGCTGACGAAAGCCTTGGCCAACTTGTGAAATGAAAACGCGCCAATTTGTGAGTTGAAAATGCGCCAATTTGTGAAATGACTATGAAAATAGCCGGATTTTATCAATTGTTTTTCCTATCTTTGCAGACGTTCGGTTAACCTTTATAGGATGATGATGATGTGTATTCGGAACATACTTTTATGGCTCGTTTTGTTTTCTTGGGGAAAGCACTGCATGGCTGCTACCTTGCCTTTTGAGTCGCCGGCAGTTTTACAAGGATTGTCTAATAAAGAAGTGCAAGCCATTTGCCAGGATAGGGAAGGATATATTTGGATTGGTACGCGGAACGGATTGTTTCGTTATGATGGTTATTCTTTAGTGGCTTATAAATCTAATTTTGCGAATCCCGATTTGCTAACTCATAATAATATATATTGTATGGCAGAAGATAGCTGCCATCGTTTGTGGATTGGGACACAGAGGGGATTGAATGTGCTTGATAAGCGCACCGGTCGGGTTCGGAAATATGTGGATGTCCCATTTGGGAGTATTGGGGTTTCTCAAGTTCTGGTAACTACTGACCATCGGATATGGCTGGGTACGGAGAGAGGATTATATGAATATAGAGAAGCTACGGATGATTTTGTAAGTCTGGATAGTTTGATGACTGGTGGGGGGTATCGTTCGGTAGCAGTTAAGTCGTTGCTGGAAGATGATCGGGGTGATATTTGGATCGGTACTTGGAATCGTGGTTTATATCGTTACGAGCGAAAGTCGGATACTTATGTCCAGTATCCTCCCATGAATCCGCGCAATTCGGCACATGTCGTATTTCAAGATAGTCGGAAGAATATTTGGGTAGGCACATGGGGATGTGGTTTGCAGTTATTGCATGATGCTTACGATCCTTCACGTACTTCATGGACTACCTTCAGGGCGAATCATCAGGTGGAAGGAAGCCTTGCAGATGATTTGATTTATGCCCTTGCAGAAGACATCGAAACTCATACCCTTTGGGTTGGAACACGTGGTGCTTTAAGCGTTTTGTCATTAAATTGCCTCCACAATACAGATTCTATTACTGATTATCAGTGTATAATGAGAAGTTTTTGTAATTATTCAGCTTTAGAAACCAATTGTTCCATAGCGAGTGGTGAAGTGGCAGCTTTGTTATGTGACAGGCAGGGAATCATGTGGATTGGGATGATTGGAGGAGGTGTCCAGTTGGTCAATCCTCACAAGGCCCGTTTTTCGCTGGACCGCTTGTCACAGGTGAAACGTATGTCCGGATCCAGTTCCGTGCGTAGTATGACAGTGGATAACCAAGGTAAACTTTGGCTGGGTACGGGAACAGATGGCTTTGGCATTCTTGACCGACGTTCCGGACATTTTACTTATTACAAGCAATGGGATGAGTTTGCTGCCTATCGTCCGCTTTCCTCGGTGATGTGTATTATGCAGTCTCCTTCGACGGGTCGCATGTGGTTGGGAGTGTATGATGGAGGTATTTATGAAATAGACTCTTCAGCCCCTGCCGGGCAGCGGGTGGTTCATTATGATGGGGCGGCTTTGCTGTGTGATGACTGTGTGTACGGCTTGTATGAGGATACCGATCGGAACTTATGGATAGCTGCCCGTGGAGGAATTTCTATGCGTGCATCCGACGGCATAGCCATGTGTATGGATTTGTCCCAAGTGGAAGGCTTGATGACAGACGGAATCGTATTTGTCCAGTTGATTGGGGGAAATGGGATAGATAAATGGGCGGCTTCCAATACAAGCGGAATCTTGAGAATATCCGGCCGAGGCAATCGAAAGGAGGATTATCAGCTACGGGCCTATTCGGAAGGTAATGGGAAACTGACGGATAATCATATCAATTGTGTTTTCAGGGATTCTCGAGGCCGTATTTGGGCAGGTACGGGAGGAAGTGGCCTGAATTTATATAAGGAAACAGAAGACCGGTTTGTGCCGGTACATGTGGCTTGGAACTTGCCGGGAGATGCCGTAATCAGTATGCTGGAAGATGACTACGGGTGTTTGTGGCTTTCTACCAATGCCGGGTTGGTGAAGTTGTGCTTGTCTGACGATTTGCAGCAGGTACGCGTACGACTATATACGGTTTCGGACGGTTTGCAGGATAATTTGTTTAATCGGGGAGCAGTGGCCAAGTCGGCGGATGGCGAGTTGTTCTTTGGGGGGCATCATGGGTATAATAGTTTTTATGCTTCTCATTCGACAGTAGATACTTTTGTGTCGCCTGTCGTACTGACGGATGTGAAGCTCTTTAATCGCTCTTGGAGTGATTTACCCTTGGAAGAACGTCAACGAGTTTCTTTATTGGCACCTGCTTTTTCGGAAGAGTTGTGTTTGGACTATCGCCATAATAATTTTACCATGGAGTTTTCGGCCTTGGAGTATGCTTCGCCGGATCGTAACCGGTATGCTTATAAACTGGAAGGATTTGATGCCGATTGGCAATATACGGATGCTTCCCGGCATTTTGCTTACTATAACAATTTAGCTCCCGGTCGTTATCTTTTTCGGGTGAAAGCTTCCAATTCGGCTGGTGTATGGAATGAGGTCACCACCGATAAGGCGATAGTGGTTTTGCCCCCGCCTTGGCGTACGGGATGGGCCTATTTAGGCTATCTGTTGTTGACGCTTGTTGTGGGATGTCTGATATTCCGGATGGTGCGGAATCGTATTCGCTTGCGTGCGGCTCTCCATCTGCGTGAAATGGAGAAAGCCAAGGTTGAGGAATTGAATCATGTCAAATTGCAATTCTTCACGAACGTTACTCACGAATTATTGACTCCGCTCACCATTCTGTCGGTTTCTGTAGAAGAACTGAAGCAAATAGCTCCGGATTTTAAGGAACAATATCAGGTCATGACGAGCAATATCAACCGACTGATTCGTTTATTGCGGCAAATCCTGGAATTCCGTAAGGCTGAGACTGGAAATCTGAAGTTACGTGTGACTAATGGTGATTTGGCGGCTTTCTTACATCGGGGGGTAGAAAGTTTCCGTCCTTTGATGCGGAAACAGGACATTCATTTCCAGGTGTCATGTACGCCCGATCCTTTCAATGCTTATTTTGATACAGATAAACTGGATAAAATCATGTACAATCTTTTGTCGAATGTGTCCAAGTATGGCCGACCGGGCGAGGTCGTGAGCATCACTTTGGAAAAAGATGAAAAAGGTTGGGCTCGTTTAGGGGTGAAAGATAATGGTCCCGGAATTTCTCCGGAAGCGCAGAAAAATCTCTTTAAACGTTTTTATGAAGGTGACTATCGCCGTTTCAATACGACAGGAACCGGTATCGGTTTATCATTGGTCCACGATTTGGTGACGCTTCATCATGGTACCATTGAGGTAGAGAGCGAGAAAGGGAAAGGAACCGCCTTTATGATTACTTTTCCCATTGAGCGTTCGGCCTATGGGAACGAGGAAATTGATGCAGCGTTGGAAACCGAAGTGGAAGATGAAAATATCAGTGAGGAAGAACCGACAGAAGCCGAAACGATGTCTGTCACCAATCCCATCCGGAAGTGGAAGCTGCTTTTAGTAGAAGATAACGCGGAGTTACTCCATTTAATGGTGAAGCTATTGAGGTCTCAATATCGGGTATATACTGCCGCCAGTGGTGAGGAAGCGCTTACGGTAGTGGGGCAGAAACCGGTCGATTTGATTGTTTCGGATGTCATGATGCCCGGAATGAGTGGCATTGAATTGTGCCGGACAATTAAAACGCATACAGATACCAGCCATATTCCTGTACTGTTGTTGACGGTCAAACACGAAGAAGCCGATAGGGTAGAAGCCTACGAGAGTGGAGCGGATGGATTTATTACCAAACCTTTCAGTCCTAGTGTACTGCATGCCCGCATTGCCAATCTGCTGCGCGATCGTCAGCGTTGGATGGACGACTTCAGGAAGCAACTGAATTTTAAGACACAAGAGGGAGATTATACGCACTTGGATGAAGATTTTCTGAAGCGGGCTGTCGATTGTGTAAACCGGCATCTGGATGATAGTAACTACGACTTACCCCAGTTTTTGGCAGAAATGCATATTTCCAAGTCTACTTGCTTCCGTAAGTTGAAATCCCTGACGGGGATGACCTATGTCTCTTTTGTGCGGAATATCCGTATCAAGGCGGCTTGTCGCATCATGGAAGAAAAGAAAGATATCCGTATTGCAGAGTTAGCCTATGATGTAGGCTTTACTGATCCACGTTATTTTAGTCTCAGTTTCAAAAAGGAAATGGGTATGTTGCCTTCCGAATACTTGGCCCATATCGCCCGGTCCGAAAATAGCCGGAAATAAGATATCGTATCTTTGGGTTGAGGACAAGGTATGTTTTGAGTCATTACATTTAATGTAACGGAAGGTTTCATTTAAAGAAACTGACCGGCACATTAAATGTAAAATGAGAGCCTTTTTCTTCCTGGGGAAGACAAATCGAAGAGTCGGCAATACGTTGGGAAAATGAACCATTTATCCCCTTATAAGTAGAAAAATAGTTCATTTTATATGCATAAATGTTTCATTGAACCTTTTTTCAACCCGAATGAACTTTTTCTTAGCTAGGAATTTGGGCGGCTATCTCTACTTTTGAAATGCAGTTCGCAGAATAGGTGGAGAACTGCAAGTGAGTTTTATTTAAAATCTTTATAATACTATGACGAAAAGAAAGACTATTTTCTTTGAACGGAGTAAAGTGTTCTATACTTTACTGCTGTGCGTTGCCTGTTTTTTGAATATTCAGTGGGCAAGTGCGCAAAATCAAATTACAGTGAAGGGTGTGGTAAACGATGCAATGGGACCGGTGATTGGTGCCAATATCGTGGAAAAAGACAATCCCACCAACGGTACGATTACCGACATTGACGGTAATTTCTCTCTCAGTGTTCCTGCGAATGCTACGGTTGTGGTGCGTTATGTAGGTTATAAAACGCAGGAAATTTTAGTGAATGGGCAGACTTCCTTAACCATTACTTTAGAAGAGGACAGTGAAGCGTTAGAGGAGGTGGTAGTCGTAGGTTACGGTACGACGAAGCGTAAGAACTTTACCGGTTCGGTTTCTACCGTTAAGACTGCTGAGACTCCCTTGGCTTTGATGCCCAGTTCGAATGCGATGGATGTCTTGCGTGGTACGACCACCGGTATTACAGTGTCTCAGCAGCAGGGAGCCGGTCAGGCTCCGTCTCTGCAAGTGCGCGGACAGAAATCTGTTAATGGCGGTTCCGATCCCTTGATTGTGTTGGACGGGGTGATTTTCATGGGTAGTTTCCGTGATATTGACCCGGCTACCATTGAGAGCATGAGTGTATTGAAAGACGCTACTTCATTGGCCGCTTACGGTTCGCAGGCTGCCAATGGTGTGATTATGATTACCACCAAGAAAGGAAAACTGGGTAAGCCTGTCATTAACTTTAATGCTTCATGGGCTTTCTCTACAGCTGCTTCCAAGCCCGATTTGCTTAGTCCGGAGGACTATGTGAAGAAGGTAAATTTGCTGAACGGTTTGGCTGAGGATGCCGATCCTACCTGGATGCGTGAATATGAATATGAAAATTATCAGAACGGTAATACGATTGACTGGTTTGACTATTCTACACGGACGGGGTTGATGCAGAACTATTCAGCTTCTGTTTCCGGGGCTACCGAAAAGGTGAATTATTTCCTGTCGGCTACGTATACAGATCAGGAAGGCGTCGTAATAGGTGATGATTACTATCGTACGGCCTTGACGGCTCGTTTGCAATCGGACATCACTGATTGGTTGCAAGTGGGCGGACAGGTGAATTATGCCTATAACAATTATTCCGGTCCGACGACTTACAACCTGTATCAAGCTACCCGTTTGACTCCTTACGGACGTGCGGAACGTGCAGACGGTGGCGGCCCGGAGAAATATCCGGCCAATGAAGGTATCTATCGTATCAACCCGATGTGGGATGTGTTGAGCGGCACGATTGATGACCATGACACGTATGCCACTACGACTATGAAAGGCCACTTGTTGCTGAAATGTCCTTGGATTGAGGGCTTGACTTTCCGTATGAACGGAAGTTATTCGGTAGAAAATATCGAACGCGATTATTTCACGCACGAAGGTTACTATGTGTTGGAAGGTAGTGGAGATGACCGTTACTCGGAAGCTACGGTTTCCAACTACTTGGCTTCTGCCAATGGTTACAGTGCCCGTACGCAAAATACGTCATGGGTATGGGATAACATCTTGAATTATACCCGTCAGTTTGGCAAGCACTTCATTGACTTAACGTATGTATATACGCGTGACTCCTACGAGTATGATTATCGCCGTTTCGATGGTTCTGACTTTGCTGCTTTGGGTAATACGACATTGGGGGCTTACGGATTAAACTTGGCCGCTACTCAGCAAATTAATAGTCTGAACTATACTTTGCATACGGATGTGGGTTATTTGGGACGTGCCAACTATAATTACGATGATACTTACCATATCAGTGTTTCGGTAAGACGGGATGGTTCGTCGGTGTTCGGTGCCAATCATAAGTGGGGTACTTTCCCGGCAGTGGGTTTGGCATGGACCGTCAGCAATGAAGACTTCATGGAGAAAGCCAAGGCCATCAGCTATTTGAAACTGAAAGCATCATGGGGTATCAACGGTAATCAAAGCTTGAGTCCTTATCAAACTTTGTCTCGTATTGTTTTGGGGCAATCCGGTGGTTACAGTTATACGTTTGGCAATACTTCGGAAGTAAGTTGGGGGCAACGTATTTCCCAAATGGGTAATGAGGATTTGGGTTGGGAAGAAACTGAATCCTTCAATTATGGTTTCGAACTCGGTATGTTTGACGACCGCGTTCACTTGGACTTCGACGGATATGTTTCTCGAACGACCAACCAGATTTTCAGCCGCAGCATTCCGGTGATGATTAACGGCTTGACCAGTATGTATGCCACTATGGGTCAGGTAAATAACTGGGGTATTGAAATCAACCTGAATACGACCAATATCCAGACGAAAGACTTTACTTGGAATTCAGGCTTACTGTTTTACATTAACCGTAACAAGCTGAAAGAACTGTATGGTGACGGACAGGATGATATTACCAACTCTCTCTTCTTGGGAAAATCGTTGGGAGCCATTTATGGTTACAAGAACATCGGTATCGTGCAGGAAGAAGATACAGAGTATATGGAAGCGAATGGGGCTGTGCCCGGTGATGTGAAGTTTGCTGATTTGGATGAAGACGGTGTTATCACCTCGGATGACCGTACTATCCTGGGTTATAGCAAAGAGAATTTCCGTATGAGTCTTTCTAATACATTGCGTTGGAAGGATTTTGAACTCTATTTCTTGCTGACCGGCGTGTTCGGTGGTAATGGTTATGGACAAGCGGTCAATTTGTATGCTTACCGTACGGCTTCTGACGTACAAGGCGACAACAACTTGAATCATGGTTGGTGGACGGCCGAGAACCGCAGCAATGTATATCCCCGCATTGACTATACGGATGGCCGCTATACGCCGCTCCAAGGTTATGGTTTTGTACGTCTGCAAGATTTAAGTCTGTCGTACACCTTCCGTCAACCGTGGGTGAAAAAACTGTATATCTCTAATCTGAAAGTCTACTTGGCATGTAAGAACCTCTTTACAATTACAGGCTGGGAAGGTGGTGATCCGGAAATTCAACAAACCATTGGTACGGGTTATAGCTATGGTTATCCGTTGTCTCGGACCGTTTCTTTAGGTGTGAACTTGACATTCTAACTCCTTAAACCTTAAATATAAATTAATGATGAAAGCGAATAAATTTCTATTGATAACTGCCGTTGCCCTGATGATGACAGCATGCAACGATGACGAATTCTTGACCGAAAAGCCGAAAACCATTTATACGACTGAAAACTCGTTTGGTACGGTGGATCAAGTGAAAGCTTGTGTGACAAATCTTTATCTGCATATCCGCTATTGGTATCAGGTAAACTATTTCATGAAAGGCTGTGGGACAGATGTGATGGATACACCTTATTTCCGTTGTACCGGAAATGGTTACAGTAACTTTTCCAATTGGTCTACTTCATCGAATAGTTCTAATCAGATATTTGATGCCTTGTACCAATTGGTGAACTATGCCAATCAGGCATTGGAGGGATACAATACGGAAGGATTATCCTGGAATAGCGAAAGTGAACGTCAGGAGACTTATGGTGAAATTATGTTCTTCCGTGGTTATGGTTACTTGACTTTGGGTGAATTGTTTGGTGGGGTACCTTTGGTAGACCAATTCTATCAGACACTGAAATTGGACTTCGAACGTTCTACCCGCGAGGAAACTTATAATTTTGCTATTGCCGATTTAGAGGCTGCGGCTGAAGCTTTACCTGACTATCCTTCGGAAGCTGGTCGTGTAGCCAAGGGAGCTGCTTATCATTTCCTGGCAGAAGCCTATCTGGCACGGGCCATCATCAACGATAATAACAATGCAGATTTGCAGACTTCTATTAGTTATGCTGATCGTGTAATGAGCCTTCATCCATTGATGACCGAACGTTTTGGTTCGCGTGCTTCGCAAGGTGCTGCTAAGAATGGCATCGATGCTTATTATCCTGACGGTAATGTATTCTTTGATTTGTTCCAGCAGGGTAACTACGATTATGCGGAAGGGAATACCGAGGCTCTTTGGACATTGCAGAACGACTATACCGTTTATCATCAATATGGGGGTGATAATTATGTCAATTCTCCGCGTGAGATGTCTGCCGTATTACGTGATGTCCGTTGGAAGCAAGAGTATATGGAAGACGGAGCTTCAGCCGGTCCATGGGCAGGCGGGGTGGATGAGTCACTCTATCCGGGTGGAAATGTTTGTGCATACGTAGGTGGGCGTGGTGTTGCTGATTATGCTCCGACTGACTACGTGATTCAACAAGTCTGGGAAGGTGGCTTGGCCGATGACATGCGTAATGCTCCTTGTAATATCCGACGTGAGTTTATCTGCTTGGATACGCAACACAGCATGTACGGGCAACCGGTTCCTTATGATATGTTGGATTATACCGTACAGCAAATTACCGAATTTTTCCCTATTTGGACGAAGACTGCTCCTATCGATGATTGGGGCTATGATGACTTGGAGGATGGTGGAAACCGTTCGAATATGTATTGCGACCAATATGCCTGTCGTTCGGCAGAGACTTTGTTGCTTCGTGCCGAAGCTCATCTGCGTGCCGGTGAAACGGCAGAAGCTGTCAGTGATGTGAACCAGCTTCGTAACCGGGCACAGTGTAGCCAGTTAGCTACTGAGGATGATATGAGCATACAATATATATTGGATGAGCGCGTGCGTGAACTTTATGGCGAGGAACGTCGTTGGGTAACTTTGCTCCGTATGGGTGAAGAAGGTATTCAAAGTATTAATGAGCACGCTATGTATATTGCGGATCAGCCTTTCTGGGGAGGATATTTCACTGCATCGGCTTCTCCGATTACCCGTTGGACTTTGTTCCCCATTCCTCAGACTGTTATTGATACAAACACTGGAGCAGTTATTGAGCAAAATCCAGGTTGGCAGTAGCCATCTGTTTACAAGTAATTGTAACTTGTTTTCAATAGGTTAGGTAGATGAGGGTTCACTCTTTCGGTTAGGGGGGTGAGCCCTTATTGATTTTAAGAATCTGTGGAAGATCGTGCAATCATGGGTCAAAGTATAAAATATAATTTCATTAATTTGTGAATTAAAAAAATATGAAATGAAAAGTGGATCATATTGTGAGTTTGTGATTTTTTTTGTATATCTTTGCCTTTATATTAATATGAATTATAAATACGTAGAATATCATGAAAATCAGCATGTATGTCGGGTTGTTGCTAACAACTTTATTACTGATGTCGATGCAACCGGCTTCGGCAAAAAATAAGCAAGAAAAAGAAATAAGTGACCGGGAACTGTGGTGTAACACGTTATATCGGATGGCAGCGCCTGTACTGAGTAATATGAGTGAAGGTAAGTTGCAAGAGAAAATGCAGGTGGAATTAAGTCCTACATGGGATGGTCGGGACCAAAAGGTGACTTACATGGAATGTTTCGGACGGTTGATGGCAGGATTGGCTCCTTGGCTCTCGTTACCGGATGACGATACAACGGAAGGAAAACAACGCAGACAACTTCGTGAATGGGCATTGAAAAGTTATGCACAGGCCGTGGATCCACAAAGTAAAGATTATCTGCTGTGGCGCAAGGAAGGACAGCCATTGGTTGATGCGGCTTATGTGGCTGAAAGTTTTCTTCGAGGTTTTGATGCTTTGTGGGTGCCATTGGACAGTCTGACTAAACAGCGTTATATGGAAGAATTTACTCAATTGCGTAGGGTAGATCCTCCTTACACCAATTGGTTGCTTTTTTCATCTACAATAGAATGCTTCCTCCGTAAGGCAGGAGCACAAAGCGATACATATCGTATTGTTTCATCTTTGCGTAAGATAGAAGAATGGTATGTGGGCGACGGTTGGTACAGTGATGGCCCGGGGTTTGCTTTCGACTATTATAACAGTTTTGTACTTCATCCCATGTATGTGGAGTGCTTGGAGATTTTTACCAATGGTGGAAAAAATCGAATTTGGAATGCACCTGATTGTAGTTACGAACGGGCACAGAAACGGTTACAACGTTTCGGTATGATATTAGAGCGGTTTATTTCCCCGGAGGGGACTTTCCCAGTGTTCGGTCGTTCCATTACGTATCGTACGGGGACGCTTCAGCCACTGGCTTTGTTGGCTTGGCGCGGATGGCTACCAAAAGAGTTACCCAATGGGCAAGTGCGTGCGGCTATGACAGCGGTTATTCAGCGCATGTTTGGCGACGACCGTAATTTCAATGCCGGAGGCTTTTTGACCTTAGGATTTAATGGCTCGCAACCTAATATTTCTGATTGGTATACGAACAATGGTAGTCTTTACATGGCTTCGTTAGCATTCTTACCTTTAGGACTTCCGGCAGATCATCCTTTCTGGACAGATGCTCCTCTGCCATGGACCTCGAAAAAAGCATGGGAGGGAAAGGATTTTCCGAAAGATCATGCATATTATGAATAAAAACTAGCAATTTACGTTCTAAATTTTAATCAAATATGAATGGAAAATTGGTGACAGCTTTGTGCTGTATAGCATTATGGATACTCTTGCCGCTTCAGGCACAAAACAATCTCAATGCTCGATTGGTGGAAGTGGGTAAAGGTTACAGTCAGACATCGGTAAATACCACTGTCTTCCGAAACAGTTCGTTGACAACGGCAGGCGATTGGCAATATATCTCTTATTATGATGCTGACGGTTATCTTGTGTTGGGAAAACGCAAACTGGGTACGGAACAGTGGACGTTGAACCGAACACAGTATAAAGGTAATGTGAAAGATGCACATAACGTTATCAGTATGGCTGTGGACGGAGAAGGATATATTCATGTGGCTTTTGATCATCATGGACAACCATTGAATTATTGTCGTAGTGTGGCTCCTTACTCATTGGAGTTAGGTGAGAAATTATCTATGATGGGGATGGATGAACGGGATGTGACTTATCCGGAATTTTACACGTTGTCTGGAGGTGATTTGCTATTTGCTTATCGTTCAGGTGTATCAGGACGAGGTAATTTGGTCTTGAATCGATATGACGTAAAACAACATCAATGGCATCGGGTACAAGATGTGCTGATTGATGGTGAAAACGAACGGAATGCTTATTGGCAATTGTATGTGGATGAACGGGGAACCATTCATCTTTCCTGGGTGTGGCGTGAGACATGGATGGTGGAGACCAATCATGATTTGTGTTATGCCTGTTCGACAGATAATGGGGTGACTTGGCAAAAAGCGAATGGTGAAAAATATGACTTGCCTATTCGTTTGGAGAATGCGGAGTATGCTTGCCGTATTCCTCAGAATTCCGAATTAATTAATCAAACCAGTATGAGTGCTGATAGTGATGGTCATCCATATATAGCGACTTATTGGCGCGATCAAGATAGTGACATTCCTCAATATCGAATTGTTTGGTATGATGGGGAGCAATGGCGTAGTCGGCAAGTATCCCAGCGTACTACTCCTTTTTCTTTGAAAGGAGGAGGAACCAAAATGATACCTATTGCCCGTCCTCGTATGGTAGTGGATGGAAAGAAAGGGTATTTCATATTCCGGGATGAAGAACGGGGTAGTAGGGTATCTGTGGCCTATACGGATGATATAGTGAATGGAGAGTGGACCTGTTCTGATTTGACGGATTTTTCAGTGGAGGCTTGGGAACCTTCGCATGATGCAGAACTCTGGAAAAAAGAGAAACGTTTGCATCTGTTTGTGCAACATACATGTCAGGGCGATGGAGAACGGACTGTAGAGATGGAACCACAACCAGTGTATGTATTGGAAATCAATAAATAAACAGAAATATGAAGAAGATTATTTTTACATTAGCGAGTTGGGTCGTAGGGGTGTTAATGCCATGCTTTGCACAGCATAATATGAGTGCGGATGATGTGGTAGATATGATCCACAAGGTGAATATGCATTGGCAGAAAACTCATCCGGAGCATGGACGGGCTTTTTGGGACAATGCGGCCTATCATACGGGTAATATGGAAGTTTTTTTCCTGACAGGTAATCCGGATTATTATGACTATTCGGAAGCTTGGGCTGAACACAATGAATGGAAAGGAGCCAAGAGCGACGATAAGGCGAATTGGAAATATAGCTATGGGGAGACAGACGATTATGTATTGTTTGGAGATTATCAAATTTGCTTTCAAACCTACGCAGACTTGTATACTGTAAAACCGGATTCGCAAAAGATTGCCCGTGCCCGTGAGGTGATGGAATATCAGATGAGTACGTCGAACAAAGATTACTGGTGGTGGGCCGATGGCTTATATATGGTGATGCCGGTGATGACGAAGATGTATAAGTTGACGGAGAATCCCCTTTATTTAAAGAAGTTGCATGAGTATTGGGCGTATGCCAATAGTATTATGTATGATGAGGAAGAGGGTTTATACTATCGGGATGCCAAATATGTTTATCCTAAGCATAAAAGTGTGAACGGGAAGAAAGATTTTTGGGCACGTGGAGATGGATGGGTTTTGGCTGCTTTGGCCAAAGTGTTGAAAGATTTGCCGAAAACCGACGAATACCGGGGAGAATATATTGAACGTTTTCGGACGATGGCCAAAGCGGTTGCAGCTTGTCAACAACCTGAAGGTTACTGGACGCGCAGTATGTTGGATCCGGAACATGCACCGGGACCGGAAACAAGCGGAACTGCTTTCTTTACGTATGGTCTGTTGTGGGGAATCAACAATGGCCTTTTGAATCAGGAGACTTATGAACCGGTAGTGATGAAAGCATGGAACTATCTTGTTACGGTAGCTCTGCAACCTGATGGAAGTATCGGTTATGTACAGCCCATCGGTGAAAAGGCAATACCGGGACAAGTGGTTGATAAGAGTTCCACGGCTCCTTTTGGAGTGGGAGCTTTCCTGTTGGCAGCTTGTGAAATGGTGCGATATTTAGGGCTATAAGGGATAATTTAAGGCCGGTGATTGATTTCTACCCTTAATTTGACTTATTTATAGTTGTATATATAGGGATGAATATGTATATTTGGCCTAAAATTAAGATTGTATGAGGAACACTTTATTACGACAACTAGCTTTTTTGGCATGCTGCCTTTGGGGTGGAATGACATTATCGGCTGCTCCTCAAGCGGAGAAGCTTTGCGAAAAAGATTATGTGGCTTACCTGTTTACTTACTTTACAGGTAACCACATTAGTGAAGAAGCCGTATGTTATGCGGTGAGTATGGACGGCTATTCGTATTGGGCACTGAATAACAACAAACCGGTGCTCGATTCGAAGGTCATCAGTTCGACCGGAGGGGTACGTGATCCGCACATCTTGCGTTGTGAGGATGGAAAGACATTCTATATGGTAGTGACCGACATGGTGAGTGGAAACGGGTGGGACTCCAACCGGGCCATGGTCATGCTGAAATCGACGGACTTGGTGAACTGGACGCACTCGGTCATCAACATGCAGAAACGATATGAAGGCCAGGAAAACCTGAAACGTGTATGGGCACCGCAAACCATTTTCGATCCTGAAATCGGTAAGTATATGGTATATTGGTCGATGCAATACGGTACCGGACCGGATGTCATCTACTATGCTTACGCCAACAAGGACTTTACTGATCTGGAAGGAGAGCCTAAGCCTTTGTTCATCCCGGAGAATAAAAAGTCGTGCATTGATGGGGACATCGTGTATAAGGATGGAGTTTACCATCTGTTCTATAAAACGGAAGGACATGGGAATGGTATCAAAGTAGCAACGACCCGTTCGCTGACTTCCGGTCAGTGGGTGGAATCGCCCGATTATAAGCAGCAGACTCCGGAGGCGGTAGAGGGAGCCGGTACCTTTAAACTGATAGGGCAGGATAAATATATATTAATGTATGATGTGTACATGAAAGGTCGCTATCAATTCACAGAATCGACTGACCTGGAACATTTCAAAGTAATAGACAGTGAGGTGAAGATGGACTTCCATCCTCGTCATGGAACTATTATACCGATTACGCGTGACGAATTGCTCCGCATCACGGAGAAATGGGGCAAACCGGCTGAACTGGGCGCATTGCCCAACAATCCGGTATTGCCGGGTTTTCATGCCGATCCGGAAATCCTTTACTCCAACCAGACAGGCAAATATTACATCTATTCCACTACGGATGGCACTCCGGGATGGGGAGGTTGGTATTTCACAGTCTATTCATCGGATGATTTGAAGCATTGGACGTATGAGGACGTTATGTTGGACTTGAAGTCCGAACAAGTGCCTTGGGCCGATGGCAACGCGTGGGCGCCTTGTATCGAAGAGGTGAAGCAAAAGGACGGCAGTTATAAATACTACTTTTATTATAGCGGAAATCCGAAAGCCGGTGGCGGCAAGCAAATAGGTGTAGCCGTGGCCGACAATCCTGTCGGGCCTTTTACGGATTTGGGCTATCCTATCATTACGGATTCTCCCGTAGGTCATGGACAACAGATCGATGTGGATGTCTTCACCGATCCTGTATCGGGCAAAAGGTATCTGTATTGGGGTAATGGCTATATGGCCGGTGCCGAACTGAACAAAGACATGGTCTCCATCAAAAAGAAAACGCTGACGGTGTTGACTCCCGAAGGAGGTACGTTGCAGGATTATGCTTATCGCGAAGC
The DNA here is from genome assembly GCA_944322355.1 of uncultured Bacteroides sp. Classification (GTDB taxonomy): domain Bacteria; phylum Bacteroidota; class Bacteroidia; order Bacteroidales; family Bacteroidaceae; genus Bacteroides. The sequence goes on from CALUOT010000003.1 coordinate 78,138, forward strand.
TCCTTACGTTTTCTATCGCAAAGGTATCTATTACTTTTTGTGGTCGGTAGACGATACGGGTTCGCCCAATTACCATGTGGCCTACGGCACGTCCGACTCTCCGCTGGGGCCGATTAAGGTGGCTAATGAGCCGGTGGTGTTGATTCAACGTCCTGATCAAGAAATCTATGGTCCGGCTCACAACTCGGTGCTGAATATTCCCGGAACGGATGAGTGGCGGATTGTGTATCATCGTATTAATAAGTGGTACTTGAAAGACGGGCCGGGTGTACATCGGGAAGTATGCATAGACCGTATGGAGTTTAATCCGGACGGCACTATCAAGCCGGTAGTTCCTACTCTGTAAAAAATACGAATCTTAATCCATAGTAACATGAAGAATAGACTGATCGTGATTGGCTTGTTCGGTTTGTCGGCTTTGACCATAGCTGCCCAATCGGTAGATGTGACCGGCCCGGATGGAAAGTTGAAAGTGAGTGTATCGTGCGAAAGCGGAAAGGCTTCCTACACCATTACTTACGAAGGTAAACAGATGTTGGAAACTTCGCCTTTAGGCATGAATACCAACATCGGAGATTTCTCGAAAGATTTGAAACTGATAAAACATGCGACGGAAAAGTTGGATCGTGTCTATACACAGACCCGCATCAAGACTTCTACGGTGCATTATCAGGCCAACGAGTTGGTGTGTCATTTTACGAACGCGGATGAAAAGCCGATGCAGGTAACTTTCCGTGTAAGCAATAACGATGTAGCGTTCCGCTACACCTTGCCCAAGAGTGGCGAGACGGGTAGTGCGCGTGTCCTTTCAGAGATGACAGGATTCCGTTTTCCCGATGTCACCACCACGTTTTTATGTCCTCAAAGCGATGCGATGATAGGTTGGAAGCGTACCAAGCCCAGTTATGAGGAAGAATACAAGGCGGACGCCCCGATGAGCGACCGCTCGCAATATGGTCATGGCTATACATTTCCTTGCCTGTTTAAGGTAGGGGAGGAAGGCTGGGTATTGGTCAGTGAGACAGGTGTGGACAGCCGCTATTGCGCCTCACACCTGAGTGACTCGGATAACGGGCTTTATACGATAGCTTTCCCCATGCCTGAAGAGAACAACGGTAACGGAACGGTGGAACCGGCTTTCGCTTTGCCGGGAAGCACGCCGTGGCGTACTATTACCGTAGGAAGCACGTTGAAACCGATAGTGGAAACCACGGTGCCTTGGGATGTAGTGGAACCCCGATACCAGACCGGGCACCATTACCGGATGGGACGCGGCACGTGGAGTTGGATATTGTGGCAGGATAACAGCATCAACTTTGCCGACCAGGTGAAGTATGTGGATTTGGCTGCTGCGATGGGGTATGAATATGTATTGGTAGACAATTTTTGGGACAAGAACATCGGGCGTGAACGTATGGAGGAACTGGTGGCTTATGCACGTCAGAAAGGGGTAGGCTTCATCTTGTGGTATAGTTCCAGTGGTTATTGGAACGACATTGTACAAAGCCCGCTCAACCACATGGACAATTCCATCATCCGCAAGCAAGAGATGCGCTGGTTGCAAAAAATCGGTGTGAAGGGTATCAAGGTGGACTTTTTCGGAGGTGACAAGCAGGAAACAATGCGTCTGTATGAGGAGATTCTGAGCGATGCTGATGACCACGGCCTGATGGTCATTTTCCATGGGTGTACCTTGCCGCGCGGTTGGGAGCGTATGTATCCCAATTACGTGGGAAGCGAAGCGGTGCTGGCTTCGGAAAACTTGATTTTCCAACAACATTTCTGTGACAACGAGGCTTTCAACGCTTGCCTGCATCCTTTTATCCGCAATACGGTGGGCTGTATGGAGTTTGGCGGGACGTTCCTGAACAAACGTTTGAATCGGGGAAATGACGGAGGTACCATCCGGTGTACCACCGATGTATTCCAGTTGGCTACGTCTGTTCTTTTCCAAAATCCCATTCAAAACTTTGCTTTGGCGCCCAATAACTTGACCGATGCGCCGGAAGTGTGCATTGATTTCATGAAACAAGTGCCGACAACGTGGGACGAGACTCGTTTCATAGACGGTTATCCGGGTAAGTACGTGGTATTGGCACGTCGCCATAACGACATTTGGTATGTGGTTGCCGTCAATGCCCAAAAGGAAACTTTGGAAGTGGAAGTGGACTTGCCCATGCTGGCAGGTGAGACGGTTTCCTTCTATTATGACGGAAAGAATCGGGAACCCTTGCGGAAGAAACTGCCCATCAAGGCGGATGGTAAATTGAAGCTGACCGTCCGACCTCAAGGAGGAGCAGTCTTGATGAAGTGACATTGTATAATATTTGTATATACCATGAAGAAAATGAAACAATTCGCCTTACCGGTGTTGGCCTTGGGATTGGCTGCCCTGCCTGTGCAGGCCGATGTGCGGGATGTGACTAATGCGCCAGATTCCGTGTACCTTTTCTCGTATGCGCAAGCCAACGGGCAGAGTGGACTGAGATTCGCCTGGAGCGGCGATGGAGAAAAATGGCATGTTGTGGCCGACAATTATGAGTACCTGAAAAGCGACTTCGGTCCTTGGGGCAGCGGGAAGAAAATGTATGCGCCCATGTTGGTACAAAGTAAGGAAGATAATAGCTGGCATTGCCTGTGGCTCACAACCAAGAGCGGGCAAGTGATGGCACATGCCGCTTCGGATGACCTCCTGACCTGGAGGGCGCAGAGTTACTTCTATCCCAAGAACCGTGGACTGTACCAACCGGCTATCTCATGGCCCGTTAAAGAACAAACTGTAGTGGTAGACCGTGAAAACCTACGTGGATGGGTGCAGCGTGTACCTTATACTTTAATAGAAAGCCTGACACGCTTTGCCGACCATAAACGGTATCGCCAAAGCCTGTACGATGAGCGTATGGTCGATGACCCTGTCCGTTTTGCCGGATTGAAACCGGTGGAAGCCATTGTGCGAGTGCATGGCGAGCAGAGTAAACCCATCAGTGACCATTTAATTGGAATTTTCTTCGAAGACATCAACTATGGAGCCGATGGCGGTCTGTATGCCGAACTGGTTCAGAACCGGGACTTTGAGTACACGCCTGCGGACAATTCCCGCAAGGAATGGAACAACGGGTATGCGTGGAGTGTGGTTTCCGGAGAAGATACCGACCCGGTGACCATCGGGACCGAAACGCCTATCCATGAAAATAATCCGCATTACGCCATCCTGCACGTGCCTTCATCGGGTGCCCGTCTGCTGAACTCGGGCTTTGATGGTATTGTATTAAAGAAAGGCGAACGCTATGATTTCTCCTGTTTCGCCCGCACAGGACAAGGCGGTAAGGGAGGAAAAGTCGTGGTTAGTCTGATAGATAAAAATAATCAGGAAATCGCTTCCGCAACTATAAAAGTTACCTCAAAGAATTGGAAAAAATGTCAGGCAGTATTGACGGCAGAGTCTGATATTCAGGATGCCCGACTTTGCATTGCTCCTTCTGCCGGAGGCGCTTATCATTTCGATATGGTTTCCCTTTTCCCGCAAAATACCTTTAAGGGACGGAAAAATGGTTTGCGGGCCGATTTGGCTCAGACGTTGGCTGATCTTCATCCACGATTTGTTCGTTTCCCCGGCGGATGTGTGGCTCACGGAGATGGTATAGATAATATGTATGACTGGAAAGGGTCCATCGGTCCGTTGGAAGCCCGCAAGCCTTTGCGCAATTTATGGGGCTATCACCAGACACGTGGATTGGGCTATTTCGAGTATTTCCAGTTCTGTGAGGATATAGGTGCCGAACCTGTCCCTGTATTGGCGGCTGGTGTTCCTTGCCAAAACTCAGGTGGCGGAACGCAATACGGTCATGATGAATTGACTAAATATGGTCAGCAGTGCGGTGTTCCGATGGAGCAGATGCCCGAATACGTGCAAGACGTGCTTGACCTTATCGAATATGCTAATGGTGATGCCCGTAAGACAGAGTGGGGAAAGAAGCGTGCGGAAGCCGGACACCCTGAACCATTTAACCTGAAGTATATCGGAATCGGAAACGAGGACCTTATCACAGAAGTGTTTGAGGAACGGTTTACGATGATATACAAAGCCGTGCGTGAGAAATATCCCGAAGTGACTGTTATCGGCACGGTAGGTCCTTTTTACGAAGGAACGGATTATAATGAAGGTTGGAAACTGGCCGATAGGTTGGACGTGCCGATGGTGGACGAGCATTATTACGTGACTCCCGGATGGTTCATCCATAACCAGGATTACTATGACCGCTATGACCGTTCGAAGTCGAAAGTTTACTTGGGAGAATATGCCGCTCATTTGCCAGGCCGTCCCAATAATATAGAGACTGCATTGTCCGAAGCACTCTACCTGACTGCTGTGGAGCGGAACGCTGATGTGGTGACGATGGCTTCGTATGCTCCGCTCCTGGCGAAGGAAGGTCATACGCAATGGCGTCCCGATTTGATATACTTCAACAACAGTGAGGTGAAACCTACGGTGGGATACTACACGCAGCAGATGTTCGGTCGGAATGCCGGCGATAGTTATCTGCCTTCCGACATAAGCCTGAGTGAGGGGAATGACGCCGTGCGCAAGCGGGTAGCCGTATCCACCGTGCGTGATGAGGAGACGGGCGACTGCATCGTGCGTCTGGTGAATCTGCTTCCTGTGGAAGTCCGGACGAAAGTTGACTTGCAGGATGTTGGACTGGTTGATCCTGTGGCTCATAAAACGGTGTTGACGGGGCGTCCTGCTGATACCGATGTGCTCCCCACAGAAGGAACCATAGAGGTGGACGCTTCCGGTTTCGACTATGCGATGCCCGCTTACTCGTTCACGGTGGTACGTATCAGCCGACGTCCGGTTATGCCGTGACTTTTATAATAATAATATGGTATAAGATATAAATATAGCTTCGGGGGAGCATCGGGTGTCGGTCGGCTTAAGGCCTCCGTGCGTGGCCGTTTAAGACCTCCGCGCGTAGCCGCTTAAAACTTCCGCGTCGCGTCCGATACTTCCTGAGGAATAGGAGATAACGTAAAATGATGAAACAAACCCTAATTTCGGCGGTGGCTGTCCTGTTAACGGGTAGCATGGCCGCACAGCAAAAGCCGCTGCACAGCGGTTATCCCATCGACCCCGTGCCGTTCACTTCGGTGAAGGTGACGGACGGTTTCTGGGGACAACGCCTTCGGGCGAGCCGAGAAGTCACCATTCCGTTGGCCTTCAGCAAGTGTGAATCGGAGGGACGCTATGATAACTTTGTCAAAGCAACCCATCCCAGCGACAGCAATGAGGCGCCCGGTTTCCCCTTTGATGATACCGATGTCTACAAGACCATCGAAGGAGCCAGCTATCTGCTGCAAACGTATCCTGACAAGAAGTTGGAGCAGTATATCGACAGTGTGCTGGTGCTTGTGGCGGCAGCTCAGGAGCCCGATGGTTATCTCTACACTCCCCGCACTATGAATCCACGCCATCCCCACGACTGGGCAGGCAAGGAGCGTTGGACCAAGGTGGAGGAACTGAGTCATGAGTTCTATAACTTGGGACACATGGTGGAAGGTGCCGTGGCACACTATCAGGCTACCGGTAAGCGTAACTTCCTCGATGTGGCCATCCGTTATGCTGATTGCGTATGTAAAGCCATTGGCGACGGTGCCGGACAGTTGCGTCTCGTGCCGGGACACCAGATAGCCGAGATGGCATTGGTACGCCTCTACCTCACGACGGGGGATGAGAAGTATCTGCGTCAGGCCAAGTTCTTCCTCGATGCACGAGGAACCACTTCGCGACGTGATGCTTACAGTCAAGCCCATAAGCCGGTGGTGGAACAGGATGAAGCTGTGGGACATGCCGTGCGTGCCACTTATATGTATGCCGGAATGGCCGATGTAGCTGCCGTGACGGGTGACTCGACGTACATCCATGCCATCGACCGCATCTGGGATAACATCGTAGGCAAGAAGCTCTACATCACTGGCGGCATCGGAGCCCGTCACGAGGGCGAGTCGTTCGGTGCCAACTACGAACTGCCCAACCTCTCGGCTTACTGTGAGACATGTGCAGCCATCGGACTGGTTTACGTTAACTACCGGCTGTTCCTGCTTCATGGCGAGGCTCGATACTTCGATGTGCTGGAGCGGACGCTCTATAACGGACTCATCTCGGGCGTGTCGCTTGATGGAGGCTCGTTCTTCTATCCCAATCCACTGGCGTCTACCGGAGGCTACAGTCGCAAGCCGTGGTTCGGTTGTGCCTGCTGTCCCAGTAATATCAGCCGTTTCATCCCTTCGTTGCCAGGCTATGTCTATGCCGTGCGCGGCGACTCTGTCTACGTCAATCTCTACCTGGGTAATCAGGCTGAATTGAAAGTGGGTGGAAAGAAACTGACACTGGCACAGGAAACGGATTACCCTTGGAACGGCAGCGTACGACTAACGGTACAGCGGGGTGGGGGTGACTTCTGTCTGAACCTTCGCATCCCCGGATGGGTACGTAATGAGCCGGTGCCCGGTGACCTCTACAGTTATGTGGACGGTAAGCAACCTGCCTATACAGTAACTGTGAACGGTGAACCTGTTCAGGCCGACTTGCAGAAGGGCTATTTGCCCGTACAGCGTAAGTGGCGTAAAGGCGATGTAGTAGAGGTGAACTTCGCTATGGAACCACGTGTAGTTCGGGCGAATGAGCAAGTGGAAGCTGACCGGGGACGGGTAGCCGTGGAGCGTGGTCCGCTGGTTTATTGTGCTGAGTGGCCTGATAATGACTTTGACATTCACACCGTGCTTCTGCGTCGTTCGCCTTCGTTCGAGGTGAAGACGGAACCTGCCCTGGCTGTTCCGTTGGGAGAAATCATGCGGCTGACAACGGAAGCTCAGGCTTTGAGTTACGATGAGTCCGGTCGCCTGACTACCCGCGACGTGCAGTTGACCTTGATTCCTTACTATGCGTGGGCACATCGCGGTGAGGGGAACATGGCCGTGTGGTTGCCTATTGACCTTCGTGCCGCTCAAGCACAGACCATCGAAGGTGCGAAGCAGAAAGATAACGGTTTCTTCCGGTAAATTATGATTATGTATTATTCTAACTGATATGGATATGAAACGATTAACAACTCTTCTGGCTGCGGCCTTGGCACTATCTGTGCAGGCGCAGCAACACGTGATGACTGTCGACGTGGCTAAACCGACAGCACAGATTCAGCCGAATATGTACGGGGTGTTCTTTGAGGACATTAACTTTGGTGCGGACGGCGGACTCTATGCCGAACTGGTGAAGAACCGTTCGTTTGAATTCCCGCAACCCTTTGTGGGATGGGTACCTTTCGGTGACGTGACGGTGCGTGACGATGCACCGGCCTTCCCGCGCAATCCCCATTATGTCCGGGTGGTCAACGATGGACGCTTGCTCCGCGCAGGGCTGGATAATGAAGGCTTCCGGGGCATTGGCGTGAAGGCTGGGGAGCAATACCGTTTTACTGTTCATGCCCGTACGCCGGAGGCTGGTCCCATGAAGCTCTCGGTAGAGCTGGTACGTGCCGATGGTGCCAATCCCGTGAAGCAGACGGTGGAAATCTCAGGCAAGGACTGGACGAAAACTACGGCGGTGCTAACTTCTACCTTCACCGACCCCCATGCCCGTCTGCGCATCGTGCTCGAGAGCCGGGGTACGGTCGACATGGACCACATCTCTCTTTTCCCCGTTAAAACTTGGAAGGGACGTGAGAATGGTCTGCGTGCCGACTTGGTGCAGGCGCTCTATGACCTCAATCCCGGTGTGTTCCGCTTCCCAGGCGGGTGCATCATCGAGGGAAACAGCCTGGAGACGCGCTACCAATGGAAGAACTCGGTCGGTCCGGTAGAGAATCGTCCGCTGAACGAGAACCGCTGGAACTACACCTTCAAGCACCGCGCCTTCCCCGATTATTTCCAAAGCTATGGCCTGGGCTTCTTTGAATTCTTCCAGCTGTGCGAGGACTTGGGAGCAGACCCCCTGCCCGTAGTCAGCTGTGGACTGTCTTGCCAGTACGAGAGCAACGAGGTAGTGCCGCTGGACGAGCTTCAGCCCTACGTGCAGGATGCACTCGACCTCATCGAGTTTGCCAACGGTGGCGTAGAGACTACGTGGGGTAAGGTACGTGCCGAGATGGGACATCCGGAACCCTTCGGCCTCACCATGATAGGCGTGGGCAACGAGCAATGGGACAAGGTCTATGTGGAACGGCTGGAGGTCTTCACGAAGGCCATCCGCGAGAAGTATCCCGACATCAAGGTCGTTGGCTCATCCGGCCCCAGCGCATCGGGCGACAAGTTTGACTACCTGTGGCCGGAGATGAAGCGCGTGGGTGTAGACCTCGTGGACGAGCACTACTACATGGAGCCGAAGTGGTTCCAGGACAATGCCCGCCGCTATGACTCGTACGACCGCAAAGGGCCGAAGGTATTTGCCGGCGAATATGCTGCCCACGACCACCCGACGGGCAAGGCCAACAACCTCTTCACCGCCCTGTCCGAGGCTGCTTTTATGACGGGGTTAGAGCGCAATGCCGACGTGGTACACCTGGCCACCTACGCACCGCTCTTTGCACACGTGGACGCTTGGCAGTGGAATCCGGACCTCATCTGGTATGACAACCTCCGCATGATGCGTACCCCCAATTACTACGTGCAGCAGATGTATGGCATGAACGCCGGGACCGACGTGCTCAGCCTCCGCATGAACGGCGAACCCGTGGCCGGGCAGGACAGCCTCTACGCCACGGCAGCCCTGAACAAGCCGACGGGTGAAATCATCGTGAAGCTGGTGAACACGGGAGCCAACGAGGCCGAAGTGCAAATCGACTTCAGCGGTATGAAGAAACAGCAGTTGGCCGGAGGAACCTGCACCTACTTGCAGAACGACAACCAGATGATGGTGAACACGCTGGATGCCGAGGTCATCGTGCCCCGCATGCGTCCCGTTTCGGCCGAAGGCCAGACGCTCAGCCTCCGCGTGCCGGGCCGTTTCTTCGGCGTCTATCGCCTGCAAGTGAAGTAAGACGGGACTCTTTTTGTAAAGAATCTTCCCTCGAAGGGGTCTTTCTGTAACTACTTGATAATCAGACTTCCCCGGAGAGGGTACCAAAGGTGCCACCTTAGGGTATCAAAGGTGCTACCTTTGGCAGGCTAAGGTGCCACCTTTGATGGGCAAAGGTACCGCCTTAGCTTACTTCGAGGAAATCTGTAAACTAATTTCTATGACAGAGATTCTGTCCAGAATCCATAATTATTCATTCAATACATTACCTATGAAAAGACAATTACTGACCGGTCTGTTTGCCCTGACCGCCTTGGCCGCCGGGGCTCAGACCTTCACCGAGTGGCAAGATCCCGAGGTGAATGCCGTGAATCGTGCCCCGATGCACACCAATTACTTCGCCTACGAGACGGCGGAAGCCGCGCAGGCAGGGCAGAAAGCCCGTTCGACCAACTACATGACGCTGAACGGGACGTGGAAGTTCTACTGGGTGGCTAACTCCGATGCCCGCCCCACGGACTTCTGGAAACCCGGTTTCAACGACAAGGCGTGGGACGACATGCCCGTGCCCGGTATCTGGGAACTGTACGGCTATGGTGACCCCATCTATGTGAACACAGGCTATGCTTGGCGCAATCAGTTCGAGAACAATCCGCCCCAGGTGCCCGTAGAAGGCAACCACGTAGGCTCGTACCGCCGCGTTGTTACGGTGCCCGCCACGTGGAAAGGCAAGGACATCATCGCCCACTTCGGCGCTGTGGCTTCCAACATGTACCTGTGGGTCAACGGCAAGTATGTGGGTTACAGTGAGGACAGCAAGTTGGAGGCCGAGTTCGACCTGACCCGCTACCTGAAACCTGGCGAGGAGAATCTCATCGCCTTCCAGGTGTTCCGCTGGTGCGATGGTACGTATCTGGAGGACCAGGACTTCTTCCGCCATACCGGTGTATCGCGCGACTGCTACCTCTATGCCCGCGAGAAGAAGCGCATCGAGGACATCCGCGTCACTCCCGACTTGGATGCCGAGTACCGGAACGGTACGCTAAATGTGCAACTGAGCCTGAAGGGCAGCGGCACCGTGAACCTCGAGTTGCTGGATGCCGCCGGCAAGCAAGTGGCCACGGCTACGGCCAAAGGCAGCACGCCGGTGGTGATGAACGTGGAGAATCCGCACAAGTGGACAGCCGAGACGCCGTACCTCTACACCTTGCGTGCCACCATGCAGGGCGTCAGTGAGGTCATCCCCGTGAAGGTAGGTTTCCGCAAGGTTGAAATCAAGAACGCGCAGGTGCTGGTCAACGGTCAGCCGGTGTTGTTCAAAGGAGCCAACCGACATGAGATGGACCCCGACGGCGGTTCGTACGTATCGCCCGAACGCATGTTGCAGGACATCCAGATTATGAAACAATTCAACCTGAATGCAGTCCGCACCTGTCACTATCCGGACGATCCGCTGTGGTATGACCTGTGCGACCAATACGGCCTCTATATGGTGGCGGAAGCCAATGTGGAGAGCCACGGCATGGGCTATGGGGACAAAACCTTGGCCAAGCGTGCTGACTACCATAAGGCACACATGGAGCGTAACCAACGCAACGTGCAGCGCAACTTCAACCACCCGAGTATCATCTTCTGGTCGTTGGGCAACGAAGCTGGATATGGCCAGAACTTCGAAGATGCCTACGACTGGGTGAAATCTGAAGACCCCAGCCGCCCCGTGCAATACGAGCAAGCCCGTTATGAGGGGAAGACCGACATCTATTGTCCGATGTACCTGGGTTATGAAGGCAGTGAGAAGTATTGTCAGGATGCCAGCAAGACGAAGCCGTTCATCCAGTGCGAGTATGCCCACGCCATGGGTAACTCCGAGGGAGGCTTCAAGGAATATTGGGATTTGGTTCGCAAGTATCCCAAGTATCAGGGTGGTTTCATCTGGGACTTCGTCGACCAATCCATCCGTTGGACAGGCAAGAACGGGAAGATGATTTATGCCTATGGCGGCGACTTCAACCGCTTCGACGCCAGTGATATCAACTTCTGTGACAACGGACTCATCGGTCCCGACCGTGTGCCCAATCCGCACATGTACGAAGTGGGTTACTATTACCAGAACATCTGGACCACCTTGGCTGCCAAGGGTGACAACGACGAGGTGACACTCAACGTCTACAATGAGAATTTCTTCCGCGACCTGTCGGCTTATTGCCTGGAATGGGAAGTATTGAAAGCTGGCAAGGTAGTGGGCAACGGCCGGGTGGACGACCTGAACGTAGCTCCTCAGCAGACTGCCCAAGTGAAGTTGGCTTTGGGTCACTACTGCAAGCGCAACGAGGCTCTGCTGAACGTTTCTTATAAGTTGAAGCACCGCGAAGGCCTCTTGCCTGCCGGACATGTGGTAGCCAAAGACCAGTTGGTGTTGACTCCGTACAAGGCTCCTTCCATGGACTTGCAGAATGTGACGCCCAGCAACGTAGAGGCTGTGGTTCCCACCGTGCAGGAAAACGATCACAATTACCTGATTGTGGAAGGAAACGACTTCCGTCTGGAATTCAACCGTCATAACGGTTATCTGATTAAGTATGCCGTAGCTGGTCAAGACATGATTAAGGAAGGAGAAGCCTTGACACCCAACTTCTGGCGTGCCCCCACCGACAATGACTTCGGAGCCAACCTGCATCGGAAGTATGTAGTCTGGAAGCAACCGAAGATGACCTTGACGGAGTTGAAGCAACGTACCGAGAACGGACAAGTGGTGGTAGAAGCTGCTTATGACATGCCCGATGTATCTGCGAAGTTAAACCTGACCTATGTCATCAATAATATAGGTGCCGTGAAGGTGACTCAGCAGATGACGACCGATAAGAATGCCAAGGTAAGCAATCTGTTCCGATTCGGTATGCAGATGCCTATGCCTCGTTGCTTCGAGACGGTTGAGTACTATGGACGCGGCCCGGTGGAGAACTACATCGACCGTAACCACTGCACCGACCTCGGCATCTATCGTCAAAGCGTAGACGAGCAGTTCTATCCGTACATTCGTCCGCAGGAGAATGGCACGAAGACGGACATCCGCTGGTGGAAGATGCTCAATGCCGCCGGTAACGGACTCCAGGTAGTGGCTGCCGCTCCCTTCTCGGCTTCGGCATTGCATTACACCATCGAGTCGCTGGACGAAGGCTGGTCGAAGCAACAAGGACATTCGCAGGAAGTAGAAGAAGCCGACCTCACGAACTTGTGCATAGACAAGGTGCAGGCAGGGCTTGGCTGCGAAGACAGTTGGGGACGCATCGCTCGTCCGGAGTACCAAGTGCCTTATGCCGACTACGAGTTCACGTTCATCATGACGCCGGTAAAGCACTGTTTGGACATCCGGTAATCGGAGAATAATCAGCTTATGTAAGTGAAAGGGATGCTTGGCATGAAGGCCGAGCATCCCTTTACTTTGGCATCTGCTTAATGATACGAGCGGCGATATTCTTGTGGAGTAGTTCCGGTGATTTTCTTAAACAGCCGGTTGAAGTAAGGATGGTCGTCGAATCCGAGGGTAAAGGCTATGTTCTTGATTGACATATTGTCTGTCACCAAAATCAGTTGTGCCTTCTCTATCTTCTTCCGGTTGATGTATTGCAGCGGGGTAGTCCCTATCTCCTGCTTGAACAGGCGGATGAAGTGGTCCTTCGATAGGTAAGCCTGCTCGGCCAGCATGTCCAGGTTGATGTTTTCGTACAGATGGCTGTGAATGTACGATAGGGCTTTCTCAATTCGCTCGTCCCGACTCTTAATCTTCTCCTGCGCCCGTTTCATGAAGTGGGATAGCAGCTGATACACGATGCCTCTCGATTCCACCTTGTCATAGAAAGCCCTTTGCTTGTTGCGTAAGACATTTTGCAGCAGGGTTGGGTTGTTGTCGTAGGTGAGCGGGTCTGACTTCTGGAGCCTCATGTGCGGGTTGATGTCGCAGAGGCGTTTGATTAAGGCTAAATCTAGTCCTCCGGCCGGTATTTCCACAGGAAAATCCCACTCCTCCAGGAAGCTGTTCCCTTGTTGGTGCTCTTCGTAGATGTGTAAGTAGTAGTGGCAGAAGTAGCCGTTACAGATATAACTGTGTGGGGTAAAAGCAGGGATGAAATACATATATTGCGGTTTTAGCAGATAGGTACCAGTTGGAAGTTCTATTTGTGCGCTTCCTTCCGTCACGTAATATAAGCGTGTGAAGGGACTGCTTACATTCTTCCAGTTCCAGTCGGCATGATGGATGGCTAATCCGACGTTTAGCACCAAGGGATGTAGTTGATCAATAGACAGACTCATAGTATTCTTATTTTATAACGCCCTATAAAAGTACGGGGAATGTTCGAAGAATCCAAACGAATGCCGGAATATTTATAAGTTTTGTCGATATAAAAACATCGCCATACACTGAAAGGAGTGTTGGCGATGTGGCGGAGGGTAAGTCTGATTGGAAAATTGATCGAATCTCCCATGAAATCAGTCTATAAGAGTTATCGCTTTTTAATGGTAAATTCTAACTTCTGAAGTCCCTTTTTATGGACATTGGCAAGGATAAGTGCGTAACGGACTTCTTCGCCGGACTGCATGGATTGAGTAATACGGATAAATTCATCTTCGGGTACGACATCTTTGAACATCGGACCGGATGAACCGTTGCGTACCAAACGAATGTCATCAGTGAACGGAGACAGAACAAACGAATAAATAGCCATGTAAGGTACGGACTCGAATTCCACCCAATTCGGATCTCCTTTGTCAAGGACATCTTCCAGCCATATACGTGCTGCATCATAGGATGGCAGCGATGAGCCAGAACCGTCATCATAGAGTATTTTACCATTCTCGTCGACAATATATCCCTTGTTGACGGCATATTTATCAAAAGGACACAAATCATAGTATTCGATATCTTCTTCCGATTTTATCTCCTCATCAACCGGAATCTCCGGTTCCGTGACAACTCTGTCCTGAAGAATACGGATAAGTGAATAAGTACGGTCGGAAGCATCCGCAGGTGGATTGGCGAGGATTGTCCGTTTTACTGAAAGATAATATTCGTGTCCTCTTACGTAGGTAAAGCCCTCGATGCTGCTGAATCTGAGAGGTTCCCATACGCCGGGATTATCTTCCGACATGACGAGCATACACTCGATGGGGTGTTCTTTTTGCTCATCGAACACGTTATACATCACGCCAGTTTCCGATGAAATCGACATTTTGATCTCTTTGACCGCATCTTTGGGTTCATTATCACTACAAGCTGATATCAGAAAAGCAGTGATGAACAGAAGTGGAATGATAAGTTTATTCATATTCCAGCTATTATATTCTCAATTGACTCTATTGAGATGTTAATTATATATTGAAAACGTGAGCCAACTATTCCACGTCTTAACTTGAAGGTCGTAGGAAACCATTTGCACAGATGTAACAATAGCAGCTCACGCTATATGCGTAAGAACCACTATGCTATCTTTGTGCGATTTGAAAATTTCCTACGTTTTCAAGTTCAAGATATGCATAACGCTTCTTTTTATTTCGTATGTTTGGATAGAGTTACCTCAATCCAAATGCAAAGGTAACGAATTTTTGTGATATATAATCTTATTTGGATAAATATCATCTTCTCCTCTGTTCATTTCCTTGAAAGACAACTTTTACACCCCCCTTTTATCTTGCTCAAGTGGCTGTTTAGCTTGCTAATCAGCCGGTTTACACTCTCCAAACCACCGTTTTGCGGATGCAAAACATACGTTCTTTTGCATCGTAACATACTATCTT
>CALUOT010000004.1 GCA_944322355.1 uncultured Bacteroides sp.
CCAAGCTGAACGGCAGCCGCATCCACCAGCACAACGGCGCGCCCAACTGGAGCAACGTCATCTCCTTCTCGCCCACCATGGAACTGATGGATCCCGAGACAGGCATCTACAACCGCGACCCTTACAACGTGGCCAACGCCTCGAACCCCTATGCCGAGATGGTGGTGAACAACAGCGACTCCTATAATTATAACCTGAACGCCAACCTGACCTTCCTGTTCAAAATAATGGACGGACTGACGCTGAGCGTGCAAGGCGGGTATGACTACCTGCACAGTCCGTCGTACTCTTTCGCATCGCAGTATGTGGCTCCCGGAGCCATCAACAGTGCCAGCAACAGCAGTTCGATGCACAACTACTGGCAGAATACCAACAACCTGACGTGGCAAAAGACCTTCAACAAGGCACACACCGTGGCACTAACGGGCGTATGGGAGCTGAGCCATACCACGGACACAGGCCTGACCGGCAGCGGCTCGAACCTGAACAACGAGAGCGTGGGCTACTGGAACTTGGGCAACGCCGCCATCCGCAACGCGTCGAACTCCTACAGTGAGGCTTCACTGGTATCCGGCATCTTCCGTACCAACTACGACTACAAGAAGCGTTACTTCCTTACCGCCGCCATTCGTGCCGACGGCTCGTCGAAGTTCCAGGGCAGCAACCGCTGGGGGTACTTCCCCTCGGCCGCCGTGGCATGGGACATCGCGAAAGAACCTTTCATGCAACGGCAGCACGTATTGACCCAACTGAAGTTGCGCGGCAGCTTCGGTGTGACGGGTAACCAGGACATCAGCCCGTATTCCACCCTGGGCATGCTCTCCGGAGCTTCTTACGGCTGGGGTACTTCCACGGCTCTGACAGGCTATTGGGGCAACCAGTTTGCCACGCCGGATCTGACCTGGGAGAAGACCTACCAGTATGACGTAGGCTTGGATGTAAGCATCGGCGAAGTAGACTTTACTTTCGACTGGTTCAAAAAGCACACCAAGGATCTGCTCTTCCAGAAACAGGTTCCCCGCTACAACGGCGGCGGCACTTACTGGGTGAACAACGGTGAACTGGACAACACCGGCGTGGAGTTGACCGTCAGTGCATTCCCCGTGAAAGGCAGTGTGACGTGGGAAACCACCTTCAATGCTTCTTACGTGAAGAACACCGTACGCGACCTGGCGGGCGATGATTTTGTGCTGACCGCCAACTACAGCGACTTGGGCGGCGCGTTGCAAATCATGAAACCCGGTTACCCCATGGGGTCTTTCTACGTATACCAATGGGAAGGCTTCGATGAGAATGGAGCCAATCTCTACCGCAACGCAGCGGGTGAGCTGACCACCAATCCTACCTCCGAAGACTTGGTTATCAAAGGACAAGCCAGCCCTAAATGGACATTCGGTTGGAACAACAACATCACGTGGCGCAACTGGACACTGAACATCTTCTTCAATGCGGCCACAGGTTACGACCGCCTCAACATCAGCCGCTTCCGTATCGCTTCCATGACGGGTAATACCAAATTCGTCACCCTGCGCGATGCCTACTACCGGGGCTGGGATCACGTGACGGACAAAAGCCAGGCTCTCTATCCCAGCCTGCGCAATGGTGACAACAAAGTGTACGCCAATTCGGACTTCTGGCTGGAAGATGCCTCTTTCCTCAAGCTGAAGAACATCAGCCTGTCCTACCGCATCCCACGCCGCGTGGCGAAATTTGCCAGCATCGAACTTTCCGTCAGTGCACAGGACGTATTCACACTAACCGGTTACAAAGGTATGGACCCGGAAGTATATGCCGGATACGAAGGGCTGGATTACGGTGCCTACCCTGTACCGCGTACCGTAACATTCGGAGCCAAACTTACATTCTAACTATAGTATAATTGGATATGAAGACCATTAATCAAACCATAAAGGGAATATGCATGGTGGCCATTGCCCTATGCAGCCTCACTGCCTGCGAGGACTTTCTTACCGAAGACCCCAAGGGACAACTTACTACCGAGGGCTTTTTCAGTAACCGGGCAGACTTAGAGGCCTCGCTCACCGCCCTCTACTCCACCATAGCCGCTTCGCAGGCTGCCAATAACTGTATCGGAACCAACATGCTGGCAGGCGATGACATCTCCACCCATCCCGCCAGCAACAAACAACCTCTGCGCGAATACGACCAGTATGACGTGAAAGACAACAACTCATGGATGAGCACCATGTGGGAGCAACGCTTCAAAGTCATCAAAGCTGCCAACTTCATTATCAACAATGCAGCACGTACCCCTGACGTATCGGAAGAGGAACTGAATGCAGCCTTAGGGCAAGCCCATTATTGGCGTGCCTACTCTTACTTCTACTTAGTAACTACCTGGGGACCCGTGCCCGTCATGCTGGAGGAAGAGATTAATTACAACGCTCCCCTTTCCAGTGTAGAAGAAATCTACGACCTCATCCTCTCCGACTTGGAGATTGCCGAAGCCGGATGCCCGGTGATGTACGACCGCGAGCCATACGCCCGCAATGGCGTCAATGTAGCAGTCAGCCAAGGCGCGGTAAAAGCTACCGAGGCTTACGTCTACCTATGTATGGCAGGCTGGCCGCTGAATCGTACGGAGTATTACCAGAAAGCCGCCGATAAGGCCGAAGAGGTAATAGACGGTGTGGAGAACGGCACATATTACTATCGTTTGTTGGACAACTATAGCGACATCCATTCGTGGGCGTATAATTACAACAATCCCGAAGTGCTGTTGGGTATCTACTACAACCGCGACCAATTGGGACAGTCAGTTCCTCTTACCGACCTCCTGCAAGACATGGCGCAGGCAGGATGGGGCGACACGAACGGAGAGATTAAGTTCTGGAAAGACTTTCCTGACGGTCCGCGCAAAGAGGCCACTTACTTCCCCCAGATATTGCTCACGGACGGACAGCTGCACGACTGGTGGTACGACACCGATCCACCCTCACGCGAAGTTGTCGCCCCGGTATTCAGGAAGACAGCCGAGGGTGCTACACGCGGCACGGAGTTTGACTACACCGACCCGGCCATGCCTAATGCATCGGGCGAAAAGACCATCCAGATTATCCGCCTCTCACAAGTGTACTGCTGGTATGCCGAAGCCACAGGCCGTGCCGGACAAGTCACAGCCAAGGCC
The DNA here is from genome assembly GCA_944322355.1 of uncultured Bacteroides sp. Taxonomy (GTDB): domain Bacteria; phylum Bacteroidota; class Bacteroidia; order Bacteroidales; family Bacteroidaceae; genus Bacteroides. The sequence continues at coordinate 3,149 of CALUOT010000004.1, forward strand.
GTAGACGCACTGAACCGCGTCCGCAACCGTGCCGACGGGCAACCCACCAATCTCTACACTACTTCAATGAGTCCTTCCGAATTGGCCGAAGCCGCCTATAACGAACATGGTTGGGAGATAGCCGGATACTACTGGGCCAGTCTGGCCACCCGTGCCCGCGACATGTTCCGTATGTATCGTCTGAAAGACCACTTCGAATTCCGCAAGGAGAATCCGGAAATAGAGGTAGCTCCCGGCGTGTTCCGCAAGGAAGTGGTGCCCGTCACCGGCGCCTGGGACGACAGCAAGATGTATGCCCCCTATCCGTATGAGGATGCGATACTGAATCCGAACTTGCATCGATAAATCCCCCCTTTCCTTTACACCCCCTCATGTATACCGGTGAGGATAGCTTCATGCCTACATGGGGGGATAGGCCCATGTATACATGATGATACCCCTCCATGCTTCCTTGGTGGTATGTGCCCATGCCTACATGAGTGGCGGCACTCAGCACCCGCTTCTTGAAAAATGCCTAAACCTTATTGAGCATCTGCGCAAAAAGTCGTACCTTTGTCGCCCAAATAAAAAAGAGGAGGCCCTATGAACGACAATGAGCGCATGATTTCAAGGGAATATATTCGACGACTGATGCACCACACCATCCGGTTGCTTGTATGTGTCACTCTAATCAGTTCTTCCGTATATGCCCAACCCACTCCCCCGGTCAACGATTCTCTTTACCTCAGCCTGGAACAACTCTTCGCCCTCGGCGCCAAGGCGAATCTGCAACTGACCGCTGACCGCCTGCAAGAACAAGTCGCCTACGAACGAACCCGGACGGCACGCACCGACCGACTGCCCGACATCACCGTGGGACTTCGTGCCGGTGTATTGGGACAGCCTGTGGTTTTCGAACGCGGCCTGTCGCACGCCACCCGCCCCGAGTCGCCCGACTGGCAACAGAACTATGCCCTCGATGTAGACCAACCGCTCTACCATGGCGGCCGCATCCGCTATGCCATCCGTCAGGCGGACATCGAGAAGGAAATAGCCCGCCTGCAAACCGCAGCCGACGAGGCCGACGTGAAACTCACGCTGTTGCAGCACTATCTGGAACTCTTCTCACTCTACAAACAGCACGACGTACTGACCCGCAACATCGCCGAATCCGAACGCCGCCTACAGGATATCCGCCGGCTGAAGCGGGAAGGCCTCATCACCAACAACGACGTGCTGCGCAGCGAGATGCAGCTGACCGACGACCGCCTGTCCCTGCTGGAGACCGAGAACAACATCCGCCTCGCTTCGCAACAGCTAGACATTCTGCTGGGATTGGACGAAAGACTTCTGCTGTGCCCCGACACCCTGCTGCTACGCACCGACTACACCGTCGAAGCCTGCGATGACTATATCCACCAAGCCTATTGGGGCGACCCCTCCATGCAACTGCTACAGCAACAGACGAAGCTGGCGCAGAACCACATCCGCCAAGTACGCGCCGAGCAACTGCCCCGCCTCTCGCTATATGCCTCGAACACCCTGGCCCGACCGGTGTCGCGCACCCAGGCCGACATGTACAACAACTCATGGAACGTCGGCCTGTCCCTCTCCTACTCGCTCGATGCCCTCTACAGCCGCCGTCACCGCCTGAACGAAGCCGACCGCCAACTGGACCTCCGACGCAATGCCGAAGTACAGCAACAGCAATACTTACGCCACACCGTACGCACCGCCTACCTGAAGCATGAAGAAGCCTTGCGCCGCGTGGAGGCTTTACGCCTTTCCGTCCGCCAGGCCGAAGAGAACTACCGCATTATGCGCAACCGTTACCTGAACCAACTGGCCATCCTCACCGACCTGCTCGATGCCGACCGCCTGCGCCTGAATGCCGAACTACAACTGACCACTGCCCGCACCGACGTCATCTACACCTACTACCAACTGCAACGGGCCGTGGGAAAGATTTAACATCATAAAAGGAACCCATTATGAGTACACTGGAACAAAAACACCGATGGCTGAAACGCCGCAAACGCCGTAACATCGTGCTGAACACCGTCTGCCTGATGATTGCCCTCTCCGGAGTGATGTGGACAGCCCATTACTTCTGGCGTTACATCAGTTACGAGATAACCAACGATGCCTTCGTCGACCAATACATCGCCCCGGTCAATGTCCGTGTGGCAGGTTATATTCAGGAAGTACGCTTCCGCGAGCACCAATTCGTACACCAAGGCGACACGCTCGTCATACTGGATAACCGGGAGTTCCTCATCCGGCAGAAAGAAGCACAGGCATCCTTGCTCGATGCCGAAGGAGCACGCGGCGTACTGCATTCCGGCATACGCACTTCGGAAACCCGCATTGCCGAACAAGATGCCAACTTGGCCGAAGCACGGGCCCGACTGTGGCAAGCCGAACAAGACTATCGCCGCTACGAACGGTTGATGAAAGAAGAATCCGTCCCCGCCCAACAATATGAGCAGATGAAGTCCGCTTACGAAGCTGCCCTGGCCCGCTATCAGGCCCTGACCCGGCAAAAGGAAGCGGCCCACTCGCAATACACCGAAACCAGCCGCCGGCAAGTAAACGTGGAAGCCGGTATCCTGCGAGCCGAAGCCGCCCTCGACCTGGCCAACCTCAACCTGTCCTACACTGTAGTCACGGCACCGTACGACGGATACATGGGACGCCGCACCCTGGAACCGGGACAATACGTATCAGCCGGTCAGACCCTGTCCTACCTCGTCCGACAATCCGACAAATGGATAACGGCCAACTATCGCGAAACCCAAATAGCCAATATCTACATCGGTCAGCCTGTGCGCATCCGGGTGGATGGAGTGCCGGGCAAAGTGTTTCATGGTCACGTCACCGCCATCTCCGAAGCGACTGGTTCCAAATACTCCTTGGTACCTACGGACAACTCAGCCGGCAATTTCGTCAAGGTGCAGCAACGCATCCCCGTACGCATTGATCTGGATAGTGTATCGCCCCAGGACATGGCCCGGCTGCGTGCCGGCATGATGGTAGAAACCGAGGCATTGAAAAAGAGATAAACGCGTATGATGACCGCCCAACAACTCGACATCCCCGTACGCCGCTGGGTACCCGACTGGCTGGCCATAGCCCTTGTATTCTTCATCGTCCTGCCTGTGACGATGCTCAACGGCGCTTATACCGGCAGCATGGTGGAAGTGAGCAATACGCTGGGAGCCTACACGGAAGACATCACCATCGGCTACTACGCCGCATCGGCTGGTATGGCCATTGCCTACCCCATTGTACCCAAGGTGCTGAACGCCATCTCCAGCAAGTCATTGTTGCTGGTCGACCTCACCTTGCAGTTTCTTCTAAGTTGGATTTGTGCCCGTTCGGCCAGTACCGACCTCATGATCTGTTTCAGTTTCATTATCGGGTTCCTCAAAGGATTCCTCATGCTGTGGCTCATCCGGCGCATCAAGTGCGTGTTCAGCCCGGCCGACGTGCGAAGCGAGTTTTATGCTTACTTCTATCCGCTGGTGTTCAGCGGCGGACAGCTCTCGATGGTGGTCACCGCCCTGCTGGCCTATCATTATGACTGGAAATACATGTACTACTTCATGATGCTGATGCTCATCCTGTCCATCCTGCTAGTCATCATCTTCCTGCGGCACGACCGCCCTTCGCGCCCCATTCCCCTGAAAGAACTGCATCCACGCGAGATGTTCATCATCTCCACCGGTCTGCTGATGCTGGTCTACCTCCTCATCTACGGACGTATACTGGACTGGATGGCTTCTCCCAAAATCTGCACCTACATCGTCATCGCTCCCCTGCTGATAGGACTCTTCCTCTGGGAACAGTTCCGTTCGCCCAAGCCCTACGTCAGCCTGAAGCCCTTGTTCCAATGGAAAGCGATATTGGGGTACTTCTACATGATGTTGGTCATGTTCTTCTCTACCTCCACCACCTTGCTCAGTAACTACATGACCAACATCCTGCACGTGGACAATACGCATACTTATACCTTATACATCTACTTGCTCCCGGGTTATGTACTGGGTGCATTCCTTTGCTTCTGGTGGTTCAGGTGGCAACGGTGGCGGTTTCGTTTTCTCATAGCCGGAGGCATGGCCTGTTTTGCCCTTTTCTTCGGCATACTCTATTTCACTATTTCGCCCGACAGCAAGTACGAAATGCTCTTCCTGCCCCTATTCTTCCGGGGACTGGGCATGATGGTGCTGCTCATCGCCTTCGGTCTATTCGTGGTGGAAGACCTGCGCCCCAATCTGCTCATCTATAACGCCTTCTTCCTGATTACCTTCCGCTCGGTGCTGGCACCGGTCATCGCCTCGGCTTTCTATAGCAACGTGCTCTACCGCATGCAGCAGACTTACCTGGTGCAGTTATCGGAAAACCTGACGATGCTCGATCCCTTGGCGGCTTCGAGCTATACCTCCACCCTCGAAAGCAACCTGGCGCAAGGCCACGGCATCGATGAAGCCATGCAACTGGCCACCAACAGCCTCTACACCGTGCTGCAACAACAAAGCACCCTGCTCGCTTTGAAACATATCTTGGGCTGGCTGTTCGTGGTGACGCTGGTCATTGCCATCGTATCGCGCTTCATTCCTTTCCATAAGACCATACGCGTACCGGTCATCCGCACGGGAGAGGATATGGTATAATTTTTCAGTTACATTTTATCCCCGTAAGCCAGGTCGCCCGCATCGCCCAAGCCGGGCACGATGTACTTGCGCTCATTCAGTTCCGGGTCGATGGCGGCACACCACAACGTGACGTCATCGCCCGGGAAAAGCGCCTGCAAGTGCTCTACCCCCTGACGACTGGCAATGACGCAGGCTATGAGCAGCCTTCCCGGATGACTCTTGGAGAGGAAAGCCTTGTAGGCCAACTCCATGCTCTCGCCCGTGGCCAGCATGGGATCTACCAACAGGACGGTTTTGTCCGTCAGGTCGGGCGTGGCGATGTATTCCACATGCACGTCTATCACCCGATGTTCCTCATCCTTATAATAGCGGTAAGCCGACACGAAAGCATTGCCCGCCTTGTCGAACACATTCAAAAAGCCCTGATGTAAGGGAAGTCCGGCCCGAAACACGGTCGCAATCACCAGGTCATCGTCCGGCGTACAGGCTTCGGCCATGCCCAAAGGCGTCTGCACCGGCTTCACGGAGTAAGTCAGTTCCTTACTCATTTCGTAAGCCATCAGTTCCCCGATGCGCTCGATGTTACGGCGGAAGCGCATACGGTCTGTCTGAATATTCACGTCGCGCAATTCGGCGACATACTGATTTAAAATCGAATGGGTTTCAGCAAAATTGATTACTTTCATAGCGTATATTTCTTTATCCGGAATACAAAAGTACGACATTCTGACCACTTAATAGCCATTTATTCGCGAAAAAGGTGATTGTTGTCCCCAAGCCCCGGCTTAGCCCCCCTTTGAACCAGGCTTTGGTCCCTATTGAACCAAGCTTTGGTTCGCGTTGAACCACCCCCTGGTTCGCGTTGAACCACCGTATGGTTCGCGATGAACCAGATTTTGGAAATGGCTGGTTCACCTATTCATCTATCAAACAAGCATTTACGAAAGCAATTATATTTTTGAGAAAATCCTTTTGCTATTTCACAATAAAATCATATCTTTGCAGCAACAGATTCCGCCACGCTTCCCATAGAACAGCGTACCAGGGCGGAACTTTTACTTTATATAGGTTCATGGAATACACAAAACAGCCGATAGATTATCCACAGCAAATACAAATGCTGAAAAACAGAGGTTTAATAATCAATGACGAAAAGCAAGCATTGAAACAACTCCAAATCATTAGCTATTTCCGTTTGGCTAATTATCTAAGGCCAATGGAGCAAGACAAAGAAAATCATATTTTCAAGTCAAACAGTACATTTGAAAATGCACTTAATCTGTATTACTTCGATAAAAAACTAAGGGCTTTGATTTTTACAGCCATCCAAAGTATCGAAATAGCCTTGCGGACAAAGATCATACATCATATTTCGTTGAAATATGGTGCTTTTTGGTTTACGGACATCCGTCTATGTTCCAACCAACAAATGTTTGCCGAAAACCTGAACCATATTCAACAAGAATTACAGCGTTCCAAAGAAGATTTCATTTTAGAACATTTTACAAAATATACGAGTCCGACATTTCCACCTGTATGGAAAACATTAGAAGTCGTTTCTTTCGGCACGCTCTCTAAATTATACTATAATTTATCGGACAAAGTTATAAAGAAACAAATTGCACAAGATCTGAATGTTCCACAGCATCTATATTTGGAAAGTTGGATTAAATCTACAACTGTGTTACGGAACTGCATTGCTCATCATGCCCGTATTTGGAATCGCCACTTTCCCAATATGCCACAACTTCCCAAACGGATGCCGAAAGCATGGATAAGCAATACACGTCTACCCATGATGAAACTTTATGCCCAATTATGTTGCATCGCATATCTACAGAACAACATTCACCCTGACAACTCTTTCAAACAAGATTTATTCGCATTGTTAAATGCACATCCCAATGTGGATGTAAAAGCAATGGGTTTTCCTGTGAATTGGCGTGAAGAACCATTGTGGGCATGATGAACAAAATATTCAAAAAATAGTCGTCCTTTTACATTCGACTCTTCTGCGCAGAACCCGCACCGGTTCCTTTATACTTGCTCTTGGTCGTGTTGAACTTGAAGCGGACTGTCAGACTGACGCTCTGCGTGTTCGGTTCGTTGAACATGCGCAAGGTACGTACCGAACCGGAATAAATAAGCCCGTTCATCTTCTGCGTATGGAAGATGTCATTGGCTTGCAGGAGGAAACTCATCCGTCCGTTCCAGATTTCTTTGTACAGGCTGGCATTCATGGTCCACATGTCATCCAGTATCCGCGTATTCTGGGTCTCACCGGTAGTCATCCAGCGCATGCCTGCCGTCAGCAGGAAATCGGCAGGTAGTTTGAAACTGTTCTCCCAGCCCAACATTAACAGCGGATTGTCCACCCGCACTTTCCCTCCCGGCGCATCGGTCTCCAGCCATTGTTTGCTGAGCGAGGCCGAAAAGACAGGCGACCACAGGCCGATAGTAGGCGAAGCCGATGCAGCTACAAACAAGGCATCATAGTCTGGCGCATTCCGTTTGCTCATCAGGGCAATGGTGGGGTCATCGTCCGAATAAGGTTCGCTGATGTCGAAAAAGTCATCTTGGATGTGCCGGTATCCGGCCTGGAAAGTCAGCCATTGGTAGGAAGCTCCTATACTTAACGCTTGCGTCAGGACAGGACGGAGGAACGGATTACCGCTCTCGTACGTGTAACGGTTGACATACGTAACGCTGCTACTCAACATCGAGTAGTAGGGACGCTGTATCTCCGACCGGTATTGCAACATCAACTGCACCTTGCCCACCGGGAAGACAAGGGATGCCGAAGGAAAGACATTATGATACACCTTGCTTTGTTCATCCATATACGTGCCGTTCAGGGTATAGTCGAAGTTATCATACTCGTAGCGTACCCCCACCTGAGCATATACCTTGCCGAACGCCCGGGCATATTCGGCAAAGGCCGCGGCGTTTCCTTCCTGTATCTCGTCCATCGTGCCTGCTATGATACCTTCCGGATTGCGGTAGTCCGTCTGTCGATTCATGTGTCCGTATTCTGCTCCTATCGTCAGACTACCACCCCACAGCGGACGTTCCAGTACCAGTTTTCCCGCATAGAACTTATAATCGGTGTTGCTCAGAGTCGTCACCGTGCGTTCCGACTGTGCCCCGCCCGCATCTGTCGTTTCTTCCAGCGTACGGCTGTCTGCATCAGACTTTTGCCAGATGGCGTTTCCGTCAAAGTCGAGGCTCCACTGTCCTATTTTTCCGTCATAATAAAAGTCGGCTGTATGTCGGGTATAGCCGCTTCCGCCTGTGCCGGCGTTGACAGAGTTCTCATAAAAAGCGTCATCCTGTTCCACATCGGTATCTACCGACGTCCGACTCTTACCATATAGCTGATGGCTGACGCGGTAGGTCGCCCCGAACGAATGCTTGTCGTTCACCACGTAGTTCGCTCCCAAGTTCCCGGTGAACGAGTGGCTACGGCTGTTCACCTCGGTCTGCGCCTTCTGCACCCAATGCTTGTCCAGGTAAGTGTCCTGCACGGTGTAATGTTCCTTCCAGGAATAGCTGTCCGAGTAGAACAACAGGCCGAAGAGGTCGAACCCGCCCTTGCGGTAGTTGAAGTTGAACTGCTCCAGCCAACTGGCTTTTTGGTTATACTCGCCATACAGACGGTTGTTGAACCCGAAGCCCTCCCCCTGGCGTTTCACGGTGCGGATGCGTACCACCGCCTTGACCGAAGCATCGTAGCGGGCACCGGGATGAGTCACCACCTCCACGCTTCGTATCTCGTCACTGCCCAGTTGGTTCAGTTCCGAAGCATCGCGCACCTTGCGTCCGTTGATGTAGTACTCCGGTGTTCCCCGCCCCAATACTTTAAGCCCGCTTCCGTCGTCCACCAGTCCGGGCAGCTTGCTCAGCACGTCATTGGCCGTACCTGCCTTGGCGAGCGTACTGTTCTGCACCTGGGTCACCATGGCATCCCCTTTCAGTTGGGTTTTCGGCAAGTCGCCTTTCACCACCACCTCATCCAGCACCTGGGTATCCAGAGGCAGACTGATAACACCCAAGTCCTGCTGATGGCAAGTCCGGTACGTCGTGGCATAGCCGATGGAGGAAACACGAAGCAACAGCGATGGCACTTCAGGAGCTACCTGCAACGTAAAACCACCATTTTCATCGCTCACCGTTCCCGTCACGAAAGCAGAATCGGGCAAAGCAAGCAGGACGACATTGGCATAAGGCAGCGGAACCTGGTCAACATCCGTCACCTTACCCGTGAAAGTCTGACTTTGGGCGCAAAGGGCTGTTAAGAAGAACAGCCAACTTAAGCAGAAAGATTTCATCATAATCTTGAGTATTATATTTATTAATAGTATTTATTAATGACTATGGGTGCCTTGGGACAACGCGGATCCGGATAATACAGGTTTTCTTCTCCATATCCCTGCACAATATATTTCCAACAAACACCTTTCTGCGTATGGCAATCTTCAAAATCCTTACAACTGCCGCATACGGAGTTTTTATAATTTTCCCGCTTCAGCAAATGAGGCATTTCCGTTTTCCATATTTCACCAAAAGATTTTTCGCAGATGTTTCCTGATACAAAAGCCGGATGTGACATAGTACCCTCACAAAAAGTAACATCACCATTAGGCATGATGTAAGCCTGCCACAAATTCCCCGTACACAAAGCTCTTTCATTGAAAAATTTTTGCTTCTGTGCGGAACACCCCTCTATCTGTTCTTTTGGAATTTCCGATGTCATTGAGAGTACAAAGTTATAATTTGTTTTCACATTTCCAACATATTCCTTTATTTTTCTTACCGATTCTTTCGAGGGCAAATAATCCAACGGCTTATACAGTGAATATCCTGCGGGAATGACGCTTACTGAATCTATCTGATAATCAGAAAGGAAATCCAATAAATGCTTTAACTCATCAATAGAATCATTATAACGGGTTATTACTGTATTTATCTTTATTGTCATACCATATTCCTTTAACAAGGCAAATGTTCTTTTCATGTCATGCAAATACCGCTCTCCATTCACCTTTAACAAACGACTCATCAAAGCCGGATTCAAAGTGTCCAACGATAGCTGAATCTTATTGACATCCAATCGACGTAACTTCCGTATGATAGATTCTGAAATAGGAATTTTAGTAGAAATAGTAGGAAATAACCCAAGCGTATGCAGACGAGCCAAAATCTGTTCCCAATGTTCTTCCAAAAAGAATTCGCCTCCCATAATGACGAAATCAAGAAGGGGATGCCGCTCTATTTCATCCAATAACAGCATGATGCGTTCCAAAGGAATTTGGCGTTTTTTCCTTTCTCGACAGTCGGCATAACAATAAATACAGTCTGTGTAGCAAACTGTATTGACCATATAAGTAATATAAAGAGGGAAATTGAGCTTTTGTGTTTGAAAGTCTAGTTCCTGAAAAGAGAAATCTGTTGAACCGTTCTGGCTCTTTATCTCTTCGTTTTCTTTTTTATGTACCAACAAGTTCTTGGGAAAGATGAATTTTGTCCCATTGCATTCCGTGCCATAAAACGTCTTGTTTTCTGTAATCTTTTCAATAAAATCTTGAATCTTTTCGCCACACACTTGCCCCAGATGGCTTTGGCTCAGCACATTCTCTATTGAATTTCCTCCATTAAACAATGCCAGTAGTTCTGCATAATAAGGATGAGTGAATGTATGAAAGTTGTTGGTATAAGCATAGACAGGCCGGGGATCGTCCCGAGCCCAAAGCAAACTCCGTGTTTCGTCATGCCGAATCAAGTAATTCGGATTCAGATAGAGTATATCGGATTTATTCATCATTATTGTTATTTAATAAGTTCATTCTATAAAGCTGTTCCGAATCGTAAAAACAACCGAAACAGCTTTATATCACATTGAATCCTTCATTTCATACCAAGAAATAAAGCATTTACTTCTTAAGGTTGTACAGTTTCAGGAGCGTCACCGTCGGGTGTTTGAATAGGAGTGCTACCACCACTTACCATAAACAGCACACAGCCTTTCTCACAAGCAATTCTGCAATCGCCACCGCCTTCAATTCCTTCCATCTCAGTCAGCTTCAACAGGTCTTCCTCGTTAAAGCCTTGATTGGCTTGTTGCTTCAAGCCATTCATTTCTTCTTTTGTACTCATAAAAAAACATTTTAAATAAATAATTGAATTGGAAGTCTCCGAACTAGTTCTCTTGCCGCAAAAGTACCTCCCCCAAGTCCAACGGCATCGGACTGCACAAAAAATAGGCAAGGGAACTCTTCATTTTAACTCTTTTAAACAGTCTAGCTTTTAAATAATAGCCCCCCTTTAGTTTATACAAACTTTACAAAACACACCGCATGAAACAACCCGGCCCAAAGAAGGTTACTACCCTAAGGGGCGAATGTTAGTAACATAGAGGGGGAATGTTAGTAACCTTCGGCCCGAATGTTAGTAACCTTCCGGAACCCCGCTCAGAAGGCCTTCTGGAAGGGGTTGGAATGAATCCGAAATTTATAGTTAAAAATAGCAACAAACAGACGAGGCAACAAGGCATTTAGTCACACACAGCTTGAAACAAGATTTCACACACAGGAGTGACCTATTCATTCAAAAACTACCTATAAGTAGTTGATGAATTACCTATAGGTAGTTTGTCGATTACCTATAGGTAGTTGGATATTTAGCTATCTCGTAGATTTAAATGCTATAATTTCACTCATTTCAATTGCAATTCATGGGAATTACTTTGTTTTTCTTATTGCTTTATTTACCTTTGTAAGTGATTATCGTATTAAGAAAGTATGTGATATGGAATGTGATAATAAAGCAGAATCTTTGCGAAAGAAGGAAGAAAAAGAAAAAACGAGACGGGGAAAGTTGGCCGGATATTTCTACGATTTGTCAAAACTCTGCTTTACAGGCATGGTTATCAGTCTTTTGGTGCCCTTGTTTTCCGGAAGTGCAGATTTTGCTACTTGGTTCATAGCGTTGTTTGGAATATGTTTAACCATCTCGTCAGCTATGCTGACGAATAAAATATTGAAATGACTATGGAAATATTGGCTATAGTTTTTGGAGTTGGTGCCGCTATCGTTGGCGGAATTTATTTGTGGACATTCACAAAGAAAGGGAAAAAATGGCTTGCAGATTTGTAACCTAATCGGCTCTTATTATACGCATTTGTGATAAGTGTATAAGATGAATTACAGTAATTGTCATCCCGACCGAAGTGGAAGGATCTCACATAACACATGGTTGCTAACCAAGAGATCCCTCCGCGTTGGTCGGGATGACAGTGTGATAATAATCTTGCATTTTGACTCACCCCCTTTAATGAAGAATTAAGAATTGGGCTGCGCTGTCCGTGTCCGCATGGTAAATTCTTCATTCATCGTTCTTCATTCTTCATTTAGATAAATTTCCATTTGTATATCGGTCCCTATTTTTTTCTTCCCCAATGTTTAGATTTTCAAATTTTACTTTTAATTTTGCCGCAAATTCATCACTTAAACAAGCAAATTATGAAATTACACCTTATATATATAATAGGTATTATCTGTATCTTATTCTCTTGTAGCAACCCAAGTAAAGAGACTTTAACAGTCCTTTCTCCGGAGCTACAGCAAGCCGAATCCATTATGTACCAAGCTCCGGACAGTGCCCTCCGGATCTTGCAAAACATGCCCGCGCCGCCTGCATCCGATTCGCTTCAATATGCCACTTGGGCTTTGTTCACCACCCAAGCTAAGTATAAACTTTATATGGAGCAATCGGATAGTTTAATCAACATTGCTTATCCGTACTTCTTGCAGCATGGGGATGCGCAACGAAAAGCATTGGCTTTGTATTACAAAGCGGTTCTTTGCAAAGAGCACAACCAAATAGAAGAAGCACAAAAATTCTGTTTGGAGGCTGCTAAAGAAGTGGATAAAACGACAGACTATCAGTTGGGACACTTAATTTATAGCGAATTGACGTGGATATATGGTTCCCGTAATTTGGATGAATATGCCTTGAGGACAGTAGAAAAAGAACTTGAATATGCACAGAAGAGTATCAATCCTTCATATATATATAATGGATATATACATAAGGGGAGAATATATAAAGAACTGAAAAGATATGAGGAAGCTATCATTTGGTATAAAAAAACAATACTTCATTTAGAGAAATTGGATTATAAACACAAATATAAATATTTAAGTGCAACTATCAGTGAATTGGCAGAAGCTTACAATAACATAGAAAAATATGATTCTGCATTATATTATATGCATCAAAGCATGGACTTAAAAAGAAAATATAAACTAGGAGAATCATCCATTGATTATCGAAGGATAGGATTGGCTTATTATTATATAAACGAGCCTGATTCTGCTATTTATTATCTTAATAAGGCACTCAACACCTCTAATACATCTCTCTCTATTATTGGTGAAGTCCAACAACTATTGTATTTTGCCTACAGTAAAAAGCAGGAATACCAAAAAGCTGCGGAGCATTGTTTCCAATTTTGCATAGCACTTGATTCACTTTACCGTATGGAAAAAAGTCAAGCCTTGATTGAAATGCAAGAAAAATACAATCAACAAAAGCTTATCAATGAAAAAAATGAATTAAGAATAAAGAAAGATGAAGTAACGCGCAATGCTCTGATTGCTTTGTTGGCCGCAGCATGTATCATAGCCACCCTGATTTACATCTATCAACGCAAACTAAGAAAAAAGGAACGACAGATACAGGAGGCGAAAGAGAAAGCCAATAAAAAGTCGTTGCAAATACAAGAGAATGAACTGACTATCAGCCGCAACCAGAAGCGGATGAAAGAGCTAATGGAACAAATAGAAGCCAACAAAGGCATACAGGAAGAATGGGAAGAGCAAAAACATATTCTGGCAAACATCCGGGAGCAGAATGAAATGCTGGAACAGAAAAACCAAGACCTACTAAAGGGTATACAAGACCTAACCGGCACGCTGGATACCCAATCGCATGACCTGGAGCAACTGAAAACCTTGATGGAAGAAAATGCCTATCTGCACGAACGCGAATGGGGGCTTTTCCATCAGTTGATGAAACAGGACAAGACACTAAGCAAACTGAAAAGCACACCTCGTTCCATCAAAGAGGAGGAATGGCCGGATATTATGAAGGCCATGAATGGCTACTTGGACAACTTCACCCAACGAATCGGCAAGGCGGTGCCTTCCATCACCCAAAACGAAGTGCATTTATGCTGCTTAATCAAATTACGTTTTAGCACGGCCGATATTGCTACGTTGCTGTCCATTGAACCCAACTCGGTCTATCGACGGAAAACCCGATTAAAGGAGCGCATCACCCAGAAAACCGGCAACTGGGAACCGAATATGACGCTCGATTTATGGATTTGGAACTTCTAAGAGAGTCGTTGTACATACTTGAAATTTACAGAAAAAGGTAACACCTACATTAACAGGAAGTTACCTTTTTTCGTTTGGTCTGATTTTGTCCACTCACTGTCCAGCCTTTGTCCACCATTTTTAGGCAGAAAGCAACTAATTTTGCAGCATCATAAAACGAAAAAACTAATATTAAAATTTCAAAGTATGAAACAGTATGTATTTTTATTGAAAACGTGTATTTTAAGTATTATGTTGGCCATTTTACCAACGGTTAGTTATTCCATGACTAATGAGAAAGAAATTATTCCTTTAAATTCTGATTGGGATACATCTGGAACACCATCTGCAAGGAGTTTATTTTCACCATTTACCGCTTATCACGATGCCAGCACCGTAACCATCTACAATAACAAGCCGGCATGGGACTTAACCATCACGATCACTGACACAGAAAGCGGTGCAGAAGTATATAGTCTGGAAGTCAGTGCAGAGAGTAGCAGCTACATCGTTCTGCTCGTTTCAGGATTGGGCAGTGGAAACTATTGCCTCACCATCAGCCATCCGGAAGCCGGGTATGTCTACGGATATTTTAACCTTTAAAACACCGACTGCCATGAAACGGGTTGATTTAAAGAAAATCCTACGCATGGATTTTATGATTCAACACAGATGTACCGGCAATGCCTACGAGTTTGCCCGTAAAATGGAGTTGTCCCGTTCCACGCTGTTCGCTTATCTGGACTACATGCGCAACGATTTGGGCGTGGTTATCCTCTACGACAAGTATCGGCAGACCTACCACTATGACGGGCCGGGACTGTTCGCCGCCATGCACTTGGCACCGGTTTAGGCTGGACCAAACGTTTCTTTTCTCCTAATTGCATATACGGAGTTTCATTCTGCCCGCTGATACCATGGCAGCATGAAACTCCGCGTGGCATCTACCCATTCTTTTTTTCTATACCCGGTCACTTTTTTTCATCCAGTCCTAAGCCGTTGGACTCTGAGGCCTTACATTTGCCGCAAATAATCTTTTTTATTCACTACTAAATGCGGAATGTATGATGAAACCGAAACATGAAACGCCGGAAGAACTGAGAAAGAAACTTTTCGACGGCCGACAAGAGGAAGAAGAACAACTGGACTTGGACGAACTGATGAATGTGGAAGGCGGAACGGAACCGGATGATCCGGTCCGCAACTGCGGATTGGGCTGTTACCTGTCGGGAATGTCCGGCATAAAATCCGAGACCGATGAAAAAAACACCTTGTCTTGACAAAGTGTACCTCCTCAACCCGTACTACCGACTAAAACCGGATGTACACCGGGTGGTGCTGTACGCCAAAGGCGGGAACGAAAAAGACTGTTCCTGCCATTGGTGCAGCTTTATCCATCCGCTGCATGCCGTGCTGCTGAGTTTCTTTACCTACAAACGCACGCTGCAAGAAAACTTGAACTTGCTGAGCGACTTTTTCTCCCGACCGGAAAGCGAAGTAGCCCGATGGGTGGACAGCTTTCTGGAAAATCCGGAACCGGTACATGCCCAGTGCGCAGGAGTGCCCATCCGCTTCCCCAAACGCATACTGGTAGAGCGGAAAGAAGACTGGGGAGAAGAAGTCTTTACGCAAACTGACGCAAACCGCTTTCTGTGGAAACAACTGGACTTGCAGACCCGAAGGCTATATACCGGTCCGCTGATTGTCACCCTGATGCTGACCAACCGCTGCCTGACCCGTTGCCGGTACTGCTATGCAGACACCACCACACGGATAACCCACCCGCTACCCACCACCCGCTGGCTGGAACTGATACAGGAGGCCGCCCGCCTGGAAGTGTCGAACGTCAACCTGATGGGCGGCGAAGTGTTTCTTCATCCGGACTGGGCATTGCTGTTGCAGGAAACGGTGAAGCTGGATGTGGCTCCGGATTTCCTTTCCACCAAGATTCCGCCCACCCCGGCCATCATCGACCAGCTGAAAGCCTGTGCCTATAGAGGGGTACTTCAAATCTCGCTGGACGCGGCTTCGGATGCGGTTGTCAATCCCTTGACAGGTACGAAACCGGGCTACACACGTGCCATGCTGGACGGGCTTCACCGACTGGACGAAAGCGGGTTGAATTACCAAGTGGCTACCGTACTGACCCGCTCGAACTGCCGGTTGGAAGTCCTTCAGCCCTTCTATGAGGAACTGCGCCAGCTGAAACATCTGCAGGACTGGCGGTTAGTACCGGTACATAACTCCACGACCCAACCTTACAAAGAGTTTGTCCGGCTGAAGCCCGGCAAGAGGCAGTTGACGGATGTGCTCGGCAAGATGGAAGAGTTGGTAAAGGGACAGCCTTCGTTTCCCGTCATTCTGGGTAAAGAAGTACTGAACAAACGCTTCGGAGAAACCACCGGTGGCAGTTGCCGTTTCGACGGCAGTGAGTGTTCGGCACTGAACAGTCATCTGTTTGTATTGCCCGATGGGAAGGTGACCATCTGCGAACAACTTTACTGGAACCCGCGTTTCCTCATCGGGGACGTTACGCACATGAGCTTACAAGAGGTGTGGAATTCGGAGGAAGCCCGTCGGCTGTACGCCTTACAACAGACTGACCTCCAACCCCAAAGCCCTTGCAGCCGTTGCAGTCTCTTTGAACAATGCTTCGGTTACGGAAACCGCTGTTGGAGTGACATCATCAAGGCGTACGGACCGGATTGCTGGGACTATCCGGATCCGCGATGCGTCTGGGCGCCTACCATGAAATATAATCTGGGATATGAAGACGAACTATAACTATGTTTTTGATGTCCGCCCCCGTACAAACGAACTGCGGGTGACGTTACGCCTGGCCGAACGGATGTTTGAACAGGGGCACACCGTGTATTACAACTATTTTGAGAGCCCGGTGTTCAGCGGAAGACTGAGGAACAGAGGTATCATACGGGTAAAATATCCGTGGAATTTATGGCTCTCAAAGCCCGACTTGGTGCTGCTGGATCCTGTGCTCAGCAACCGGGCAGACGTATATCGGCAGTCCGGCTGCACCGTCGCTTACATTGCGGTGCAACGGAAACGGACGGAACCCTTGTCGGACGAAGCGGACGGAGCCTTATGGCTTCATCTGCCTCCTTCGCCTTGCAGACCGTTCGCACACAGTATGCGGCAACAAGCGTTTATCGACGAAATCAAAAAAATAAAGGAACAACGGAACGGAACCGTAATCATCGGCGTGGCAGGCGAAGGAATGCTGTCGTACTACCGGATACTAGCCGACTGCGCACGCCAATGTTCCGATTTCCGCTTCATCCTGTCCACGGGAGAACAACCCACGGAAGAAAACTGGTTTACCTGGCCGGAAAACATCAGCGTCTATCGACAGCAAGAGTTACAGCCGTTGCTGCCTTGGTGTGACTTGGTGCTGACGGACGAAACGGATGCCACATGGATGGACTGCATCTACTTCCGTGTGCCTACGTGGCAATTGTCGGCAAACGAACGGGAACAACTGACCCCGTCTCACTTAGAACATCGGGTGCGTACCCTGTTGGCTGAATATCCCCGACTGGTAGAACAACAAAACCAATGGAAGCTGTTCTACCGGGAACAAAACCGGCAACTGGATACCTTAATAGACCGACTGGGCGACTATATAAAACAACATCAACAGAAAAGAATATGAAACGATTCCCATTCTACAAACAACTGGATGCCATGGACTGCGGCCCTACCTGCCTGCGCATGATAGCCGCCTACTATGGTAAACGCTTCTCCGTACAGCAACTACGCGAACATTCTTACATCCAACGTACGGGTGTCAACCTGCTGGGTATCAGCGTGGCGGCGGAAAGCATAGGCATGCGTACCACAGGCGTGCGCACCACGTTGGAGAAACTGAGACAGCAATCCAAACTGCCGTGTATCCTTCACTGGAACCAAGAACATTTCGTTGTGTTATATCGAGTGGAACTGAAGAAAGGTAAAACGCTGTATTACATTGCCGATCCGGCCTACGGTTTATTGAAATATGAGGAAGAGGAACTGCGCAAATGCTGGATAAGCACCCGGCAGGGAGGAGTGGAAAAAGGCGTAGCCATGCTGGTGGAAGTAACACCCCAATTTTATGAAACAGAACCCATCCAATACGAAAAACTCTCCTTATGGTACTTGCTGCACTACGTGCGTCCCTATCGCAAAGCCATGCTGCAACTGGTGTTGGGACTGTTGGCAGGCAGCATCTTGCAACTGGTATTTCCTTTCCTGACGCAAACCATTGTAGACCAAGGCATCGGACACCATAATCTGAACTTCATTCAACTGGTGCTGATGGCCCAGTTGATATTAGTATTCAGCCGCACCCTCATCGAAGTGATACGGCGCTGCATCCTGCTGCATGTCAGTACGCGAGTGAACGTATCGCTCATATCGGACTTCCTGACCAAGCTGATGAAGCTACCCATGCGCTTTTTTGACAGCAAACTGGCAGGTGACCTGATACGACGTATTGAAGACCACGGCCGTATCGAGAGTTTCCTGACACAATCCGTGCTGCAAATATCATTTGCCACGCTGACCATCGCTATTTTCGGTAGTGTCCTGGCCGTTTACAATTGGAAAATATTCCTGGTATTTTTGCTATTCAGCCTGCTCTACGTGGGATGGGTCATGCTGTTCATGCGCAAACGTGCCGATCTGGATAAAAAGAACTTTGAACAAATGGCTGTCAACCAGAACAATCTGATACAATTAATATACGGCATGCAGGACATCAAACTGCTGGGATGCGAACAGCAAAAACGCTGGGAGTGGGAAAACATACAAGCTTCGCTGTTTCACATCAACATGAGTTCGCTAAACCTCGGTCAATGGCAACAAGTGGGAGCAGTACTCATCAATGAAGTGAAGAATATACTGATCACCGTCATGTCGGCCACAGCGGTATTGCAAGGAGAGATTACGCTGGGAGTCATGCTTTCCATCCAGTACATCATCGGGCAGATGCAAGGACCGGTGAGCCAGTTTGTATCCTTCATGCAGGCCACTCAGGATGCCAAACTCAGTCTGGAACGTTTAGGTGAAATACATGGCAAACCGGATGAAGAAGCCTCGGACAACTCGTCGAATACCAACCTGTCGGGACATGACAGCATTTCGCTACAAAACTTGTCTTTCACTTACGGTTCGGAGAAATCGCATCTGGTTATCAAAAATCTGTCATTGGACATTCCGGCGGGTAAAACAACGGCCATCGTAGGACTGAGCGGAAGCGGAAAAACGACACTTATCAAACTGATGCTCGGATTTTATCCGCCTACGGAAGGCGATATCCGCATAGGCGGACATTCCTTGCAGAAGATAAGTTTTAAAGAATGGCGCAAGCATTGCGGAGTCGTGATGCAGGAAGGCTTCATCTTCGGCGACACGATTGCCAACAACATAGCACCGGACGGCGAGGAAATAGACCGTGAACGCATGGCCTATGCAGTAGAAATGGCCAACATACGGGAATTTATCGAGGCATTGCCCCTTAAATACAATACGAAAATAGGGAACACCGGACAAGGACTGAGCCAAGGACAAAAGCAACGCATACTGATAGCACGCGCCATCTACCGCAATCCGGACTACCTGTTTTTCGACGAAGCAACCAATGCACTCGACACGGATAACGAGAAGGTCATCCAACAGCATCTGGACCAGTTTTTCCGCAACAAGACCGTGGTCATCGTAGCCCATCGCCTGAGTACGGTACGCAATGCGGACCAAATTGTAGTACTGAAAGGAGGAGAGATAACAGAACGTGGTACGCACGAATCACTGATAGCCCTGCAAGGGGATTATTACAGACTGGTTAAAAATCAATTGGAACTGAGTGCTTAATGGGAGGAAAAAACGATGGAAGAAGTTTATAAACCAAACGATACAGAACGGATAGAAGTTTATCACACGGAAAATAATGACATGCTGGGCGACATGCCCGGCTGGTTGATCTATACAGGCAGCTACATGGTATACGGCTTAATTGCCCTGTTGATCATAGGAAGTGCCTTGTTCCAATACCCGGACGTGATCAAGCAACACATACGTATTGATGATACAGGTAGCGTGGAATGGATTACATCGAACCATACCGGCATGATAGACCGTTTTCTGGTGGAAGATGGAGCACAGGTGCAGGCGGGCGATACCTTGGGCATCCTCAAGAACACGGCCTCCCTGGACGATGTTAAAACATTCTGCCAAGTACTGACCCAAGTAGAATATTATTACCGGACACGTAATGCCGACTACTTACGTGACTTTCCGTTTGACCTGATTATGGGTGACATGACTCCGGCTTATGAACAATTTACGCAAGCAGTCAGAAACTGCCTGATGTACTACGATTTCGATTTGTATCCGCAAAAAAAGAAATTCCTGGACGAGGAACTGAAAATTCTGAATGCAAGCAGCGAGGCCGACGAACTGAGCCAACTAAAAGTAAAACGGGAATTGTTCGAACTGGAAATGACCCATAAGATGGAAATGGGGAAAAACCTCCGGGCATTGGAACTGGCGTATGAAAATATGGTGAATCATTTGAAGACGTGGGATCATACGTATCTGATCAAATGCCGGAACAGCGGAACTGTGCTGTGGGGTAAAAGCTGGAGTCTGGGTGGAAAAATTGCGGAAGGCGATACGCTGTGTACCGTCCTGTCACAGAAGCGGGGAACACTTACCGGCCATATACAGGTGGATGAATCGCAGATATCGGACATTGCCATAGGGGATAAAGTAAATATTGAATTAAACAAATATCCGTCTCATTCGTATGGCCAATTGATGGGCGAGGTGGCTTCCATCTCTTTCATCCCCCGTAACAAGAATTATGCGATTGAAATAGCTTTCCCCCATGGATTGCTGACCAGCAATGGCAAAGAGATAGTTTATGAAATAGGCCTGTCCGGACAAGCAGAGATTATAACACTGAGTCGCAGTGTATTGAGCCGTATATTTGCTCCGATAAAAGAAATCTTTTAAAAAACTATGAGTGAAGATGAATTGAAGAAAATTAAAGATTCGTTTGTTCGTACAGACGAAACATGCGACAGTTCGGTGGCTTGCCTGATGAGCGTCATCAAATACCATGGTGGAACAAGCCCTTGGGAGCAAGTGAAAGCATGGTGTAAAAGTAAGCCTAAAGATTCCGCTTCCGCATTGAGAGAGGCAGCGGAACGGGCCGGATTCACTGTCGTAGCCGACCTGATGGATACAGAAGAATTGAAGGAACAGACAATTCCAATCATTCTCCTTATGTATGATGACTTCGGAGGTATAGGCTATGCCGTATGTTATGGCATGCACGAAAACCGCTTCATCGTGTGGGAACCGAAATGGGGACCTATGCAATATTGGGAATCCGAATTAAAAGCACTTTGGAAATATCGTATTGCCTACAGGCTGTACCCTAATCCGACAGTTTTCAAAGTTACACGGTGAAGTTTCACCGGAATAAATTGGAAATCAACGTTTTATGATGAAACATAGAGAAGTGAAAGATGCGATGAAAGATGTATGTTTCACTACATTTCGTTAGTTATCAACCAGTTGCATGTGTGGTGAAAGCGTGAAAGCAATTTAATGAAGAATGAGAAATATACGTTTTTTCTTCTAATGGTACATGAAGCTTCTTTAAATGTGACACAACAGTTCATTAAATGTCATGCCCGATAACATCGTATGTTTTCACCTCTAAGATAGTATGTTCTCTATCGGAAGATAGTATGTTTTTCCCGACACTTTTGAAACACTTAATTTGAAGTTAGCCGGGAAAACGCTACTTTTGCAGGTAGAAAAAAACGATTCACTAAAAACAAGATAACTATGGATTTATTTGAAAAAGTCAGCGAAGACATTAAAACCGCCATGAAGGCGAAAGATAAAGTAGCCCTCGAAACACTGAGAAACATCAAGAAAGTATTCCTGGAGGCCAAGACTGCCCCGGGAGCCAACGACACCCTGAACGATGCCGATGCTCTAAAAATCATTCAGAAGCTGGTAAAACAAGGAAAGGATACCGCCGAAATCTATGTACAACAAGGACGTCAGGACTTGGCCGAAGGCGAATTGGCGCAAGTCAAAGTGATGGAAGCCTATCTGCCCAAGCAGATGACTCCCGAAGAACTGGAAGCTGCCTTGAAGGAAATCATAGCCGAGGTGGGTGCCACCAGCGGCAAGGACATGGGCAAGGTGATGGGTGTAGCCAGCAAGAAGTTGGCCGGATTGGCTGAAGGACGCGCCATCTCTGCCAAAGTCAAGGAACTGTTGGGATAATCAGAAGACAGACAAGAGGGTGTGTCGAAAAGCATTCTGTCTGACACACCCTCCAGATACATCCTGAAAATTTATATCGGTAAACTTTACCCGACTACAAAAACAGCCATTCCATTCGAATAACCTACACTCCTTCCTGTCCTATTTTTCCTCCGCTTCTTTTCCTTTGCCTGTATGGATAGGAGGACCGCCCCGATAAGCCTTCGGCGAAACTCCAAAGTGCTGCTTGAAGCAACGGCTAAAGTAGAAAGGATCGTTCAATCCTACTTTGTACGTAATTTCGGCCACCGTATAGCGGCCTTCCAACAACAGTTCGGCTCCCTTCTTCAACCGCATGAGGCGGATATATTCATTGGGCGAATAACCGGTCAGTCCCCGCAACTTCCGGTAGAAAATGGAACGGCTTACGCCCATGATGGAAGCCAGTTCGTCGACCGTAAAGTCCGGATTACTCAGCTGCTCCTCGATCGTAGTCTGCAAGCGGTCTACAAATTCCTTGTCTTTGGCTGAAGCGCAAAGGTCGGGACGAAGCATATTGGGGGCATTCGAGAACTTATCCAACAAGGCTTTTCGTTGTTCTATCAGCTTGAATACGCGAGTCAGAAGCAACCGCGGACTGAAAGGCTTCGTGATATAGGCATCGGCTCCGCTTTCCAGCCCTTCCAACTGGCTTTCGTCGGATTGCATGGCCGTCAGCAGGATGACCGGGATATGGCTGGTATTGAAATCTCCCTTCAACTGGCGGGTCACCTCGAAGCCCGTCATGCCCGGCATCAATACATCGCATATCACCAAATCGGCATCATAGGTCCGTGCCCGCTCCAATCCGGCTTTTCCATCGGCCTCGGCCACTACCTCGAAGTAGCGGTTCAGCTCTTCCTTCAAGAACTCACGCACGTCGTTATCATCCTCAATGACCAGTATTTTATAAGAAGTGGACGGTCCGTTTTGCCCCAACAGTTCCTGGAAGTGCTCCATTTCTTCCACCGACATGCCTTGCTTATGCTTTTCTTCTTCCTCCTCCAGCAGGACATTATGAGGAATCAGGAAATCCTTCTCCTCGTACACAGCCGGGTCGGTAGGCAGCGTAACCGTAAAGACAGAACCTCCTCCTTCGTTCTCCGCATAAGTGATGGTTCCCTTATGTACACTCACCAATTCGTGGCTCAGGTGCAAACCCACTCCTACACTGCTTCCCGAGAAACTACTCTGCATGAAACGTTTAAAGAGTTCATTCCGTTTTTCCTTAGGAATCCCGACGCCCGTATCGCGCACTTCCATCACCAGTTTCTTCCGACTTTCGTCTACCGCTGCCGAGAGGGTTACCCGTCCGTTGCTGGGCGTGTACTTGAAAGCATTCGACAATAAGTTGTAGGTCACTTTATCCAAATGTCCCTTGTCCACAAACATCTTGTAGGAAGCCAATGAATGGACGAACTTAAAGTCCATGTGCTTCGATTCGGCCACATCCATAAAACTCAGATAAATCTCGTACAGGAAAGCTATCACATCGGTTTCCTCCAATGAAAGTGCCAATTTATTGTTCTGCATTTTCCGGAACTCCAGCAACTGATTGATAAGCCGTAACATGCGCTTGGTACTTTTGTCCATCACGTGCAAGGCATGGTCGGTTTCTTCCGGCAACTTACGACCCAGCATGATTTTCTCCAACGCCCCTTGTATCAAGGTGAGCGGCGTCCGAAACTCATGGGAGATATTGGTAAAGAAGACTAATTTATATTCCGTCAGCCGCTTCTCCACCTCAATCCGATTGCGCAGCGTATTGAAATTGCGTATCACCCGGAAGACCACATAAAGCAGCACAACCGCCAACAAGATATAAACCAGGAAGGCCCAGCCCGTCAACCAGAAAGGTGGGGTAATAACCATATCGAGTACGGCCTCATCGTGCGACCAGACTCCCTGCCCGTTGCAAGCCTTGACACGCAATTTATAGTGTCCGGGAGGTATATTCTTATAAGCAGCAAAATTCAACAGAGAAGGCACACTCCACTCTCGGTCATACGGTTCAAGCCGATATGTATATTTGACTGCTTTGGAAAGCGGATATTCAAACGTAGAGAAGTCTATCACCCAAGAATTCTGCCCATGTTTCAACCGGACAGATTGGGTATAAGCCATCGAGCAGGTCAAAGGAGAATCCGGCTCACCGGGACTCACTAAGATACCATTCACATGTAATCCTGTAAACGAAACCACCGGAGCAGCCGGTACATTGTCGGCCACCTCTTCGGGATCGACAACAAACAATCCGAAGTTTGAACCGAACAGCAATTCTCCTTCATCAGTCCGTGCACAGCTATTCTCACTATAGGCATTGCCCAACGTATGGGAGGCAAAAAAGAAATTCTCAAAGACACGCGTATCGGGATCTAAACGCGAAATGCCCAACTCGGTAGCAATCCATATCCGTCCCTTCTCATCCTCCGTAATGGACTGTACCATGCTGTTCACCAATCCGTCGGACACGTCAAAATGCCGGAAGCTCAAATCCCGATACCCGTTTGCCGGTTGACACATACTCAGTCCTTTACCCGACGTGCCCATCCACATACGTCCTTTACTATCCTGGAATAAACATTTGATTTCGTTGCTGCGCAATTTTCCACTCGCCATATCATACACGACATAGCTATGCGGATTCTCCATCAACGAATCCGGATGAAAGACATACACACCGGCACTCGTCCCGGCCCACAGCCATCCGTTCCGGTCCTCCTCCAGCACTCGAATCTGACGCTGTGCATAACTGCCCATCAAGAAACGTCGGAATGTATAACGCATTTGAGTTCCCTCGGTCACAGGTTGCGCCAGATTAAGTCCTCCTCCAAAAGTGCCAATCCACATACGCCCTTTACGGTCGAGTTGGCAATCGAAGATATTATTACTTCCCAACGAGGTAGAGTCTTCCACCTGATTCTTGTACCACACCCCGTCTACATTCAGTCCGGCGCCCCGGGTTCCCGTCCAAAGACTTCCATCGGCTCCACGCTCCACAACATACACATTGGAAATGATGGTATTTTGTTTGGTCAAGACTTTCTGCTCAGCATCATAAATATAAAGTCCTCCTTGCCGGGTACCGACCCAAATGGTTCCATCGGTAGTCCGACTTATCATACGCACGGTATTGGCCCGTCCGTCCTTCGAATCCTTTTCCGGCAACAATCTCCGCACACTGCCATCCAACACCTGGATATGCGATACCCCAGCATACTCTGAACTCACCCAAATGCCTCCGGTTCTGTCTTCCATCAAATAAAGCAAATAATCAGAAGTAATATGACTTGCACCTTCCATGTCGAACGTAAAATGCTGCAACGAATCTTCCACCGGATCGTATACGAAAAGCCCATTTCCATAGGTGGAAATCCACGTCAATCCCCTGGAATCGCAAACAATGTGATAGCGCTCTTCGTCTATATATTTCACCCGCTCAGGCGGGATCAGCGTGTATGAATTCACCTGTCCGGTGGCAGCATCCACCTGCCACAACTTTCCGACATGATTATACGCCCAATAATTCCCCAACGCATCCTTCTGCACATCTGCATTGACCAGATCCAATTCTTCACTCTTTCGTATCGTCCCGGTTTTCAAGTCAAATTCATAACCGCCCCGATTGGTAAATATCACCCAGACATTCTTCTTTTTCAAGCTGGCACACACCCGGACATCTTCACCAGGCAACCGGCCCATATCCCGGCATTTCTCTCCCCGCCGGCGCATTACAATCTTGCCATCGGACGACACAAAATACATATCCTCATCATCCGACAGGATCTCTGCTGCCGAATGAGAAGGCACGACCATCACCGTTCTGTCCCCTACGACTTGCAACACACCTTCATCCGTACCAATCCAGATAGTTCCCCGTGCATCCTCGAAAACATAATACACCTTGTCCGTGGGTAAATTCCGGTTGGCCACGTTGAATACGGTCGAAGAAAATTTTCCATTTCCATACGTGACCCGACGACATCCGTTTCCATCCAGCCAAAACCAAACATGGCCATTACGGTCGATCAGTTTGTCGCTATACAACTCCTTGTACTCGCCACACCCCGTAAAATCGACAAAGCGTTCCTCTTTCAGGTCATAGCAACTATAGATTTGCGCCGAAGTACCAATCCACAAAAGGCCATTTTTATCTTCCTCCAAATCGCGGATACGATGATCTCCCAAAGAAAGCGACGTTCCTTGAGCGGGCTGATAGGTAACAAAAGAACTCCCGTCATACCGGCTAAGCCCGTTCAGCGTCCCCATCCAAATAAAACCTTTACTATCCTGATACATACAGCGCACCGTATTGTTGGCTATACCCTCATTGGTGGTCAACTGTATGGAACGAATATCGACAGCTAACGCCCTGTTCAAACTGAACAAAAGCAAGATATATAACAGAAAGATTTTTTTCATGTTCTCCACACTTTTTTTCATGGCGAGCAAATGTACAAAAAAAAAGTGCATCCCAAAAGCCGGATGCACTTTTTTACATAAGCTACCAGATTCAGTCCATGTGGAACACTTCCGGAAGAGGAATAGTAACCGGCGAATTGTCAGCATTCACCTCCATGATGTCGGCCATGTAATCCCACCATTTCTGTACCACCGGATTGGTACCCATATCCTGAGAAGAAGCTTCACCCTTTGTCTTCTGGCAAGCAAACAGGATATTGGTATCCTTGTCCCAATAAATGGAATAGTCATACACGCCACCTTCAGACAACATCTGTTTCAACTCGGGCCAAATGGCCGCATGCCGGCGTTCGTACTCTTTTTCAAAACCCGGCTTCAAAAACATCTTAAATGCTTCACGTTTCATAATACGTCAATTTTTAAGTAATCGTTTATAAGTCATTCAATGAACTAACGTTCAACAGATTTTACAAATCCAAGACCATCACCTAACCACTCTCCAAAAGGTTACTACCCTAAGGGTCGAATGTTAGTAACATAGAGGGGTAATGTTAGTAACCTTCGGCCCGAATGTTAGTAACCTTCCGCTACCCCCTTCAGAAGGCATTCTGGACGGGGGGTAATCATTCCATGAAGAAGCAGTTAAAAATATGTACAAATCATTCTACATGGAATATCGGTTCGTTGGTCTTCTGCTCAGTGCGATAATACTGCACGGCACTATCGTTCATCTTGGGATGCTGTTGTTTCAGCAGCTTAATCATCTCAGCACCAGCCCAAATGACCGGACCATAGCCATGAGCTGCGTAAACATTGACCGGACGATAGTAATAGAAAGCAGGGTCGAAAGCCATACCCGTACCCACACAAGTACCGTCTACCTGTCCCTGGTCGGTGATTTGAGTAGATACGGCATGCCATCCCAACTGAACCACAGGACCATAGGCCATCGCATCGATCCAGCCCCGGTTAATGGCATGAGCCATGCAATAAACATAGAGGGCTGTAGCCGAAGTTTCCAGATAGGAATCGTTCCGGTCCAACAACTGATGCCAGAACCCTTCGCCACTCTGCAAAGCCGCCAAACCCCGTACATGCTCGCGGAATAAATTCATCAGGCGATCGCGTCCGGGATAGTCTTCGGGCAAAACATCCAGCACTTCGCACATCGTAAGCAATGCCCAACCATTGGCACGTCCCCAATGAAATGCCGGATGGTCCTGCATGCCTTCCACCCAACCATGACGGAAGAGTTTCTTTTCAGGTACCCACATACGCTCGGCAAACTGGAAAATCTGACGAAGCGCCTCGGCCTGACAAGCCGCCTTCTGCTCGCTGGCAATGAGGGAATAATAGGCAATGGGCGGAATACCCATAAACATATCGTCCAACCAAAGGGTGTTGTGCTGAGGACGGGTACGGGCAAAGGTGCCATCGGCCAATCGGTATTCTTTATGCAGAATAAAATCCATATAATTCTGAATCAGGCCATCCAGCTTGAGCGACGGATCTTGCAACTGAGCCTTAATCATTGCGGCACACACAGCTCCCGCATCATCCAACGCATGAGGAGTCAATATCTGTTTCATCTGCGGATCTACTTCTCCTTGGGTTTCCAGCACCCGACGGAAATGAGGCGCTACTTCAGCCAAGAACTGGAAACGCTCCCGCACGTAGTCTGAATAAGCCCGATCACCGGTAGCCTCGGCAGCTGCCAACATGGCCGAATAGGTGACTCCCCACTCGTAACTGGCCAAACGGAAAGCCCCTCTCTCCAACTGGGAGTTCACATCCAGCTTGGTATAATCCGTAATCTCCTTACCGGTATTTTTATCGACCACCCGTGTCGGTGTATTCTTCTCCAAGTAATGCAGAACCCGGTCCATATCGGTCTTTACCTCTTCCACAGTCAAAGCGCCATAAGGAACTTTATAAGCCGGCTGCAACAGATGCAGGGGAGTATTGGAATCGTTGATAACTTCTTTCTTCTGTGCGTGGGCACCGATGCCCGCTACTAACAACAAAGCGCACATCAAACTTACTTTCTTCATCTTATCTGTTCGTTTTAGTTATTAATCTTATTTCTCCTCAAAAAGATATCCCCGGAACTCTCCTTTTTTCAATTCGGGTCCCAAATAGAAACCGGGCTGAGTGGGCTGATTATAAGCCACATTCTGCGTAGCGATACTAATACGATAAACGGGATCTTCCAAGAAAGTATGGAAACGATAGTCCGTAGGAATGGTAGATACATACAGACGCAACTCGCTGTTGTCGGTGGTGCGCACCAATACTTCTTCGCGCCAGTCGCCTATGATATCGCCTTGCAGACAGGGATTGGACTTGGTTCCGTTGTTGAAAGCGCATCCCTCGAAAGTAATCAAAGGACGGCATACGTCGGCTTCCCAATCAAACTTCGACACGGTATTGTGATCCAGCAGTTCGCGAAGCAAATCGCCATCCCACCAAACAGCCATATTCACAGAAAGAGGTTTCACCTCCGAACGGATAACTTCCCCCTTCACATTGCGTACACCCCGTGAATCGGAAGACCACATCTCTACACCCGGATTACGCGGGTCAATATCTGCAGCCATGCAACGACCTACATCAATCGAACTCTTTACTTGAGCAAGAATCTTCCCTGTCGCGGCATCCCGGAAAGTGGAACCGTCCTTGCGGTTCTCATGACTGGCCCATACCTGAAGACCTTTCAAATCGGGCAAGAAACAGGTGAGATGCATAGCGTCTCCATGTCCGAGACCTGTTGTATAGAGCCCTTGACCGTTGTGGTCGATAGCGCAGGAGCCGTATAAAATTTCATCGCAACCATCGCCATCCACGTCGCCTACACGCAAGTTGTGATTACCCTGTCCGGAGTATCCTTCACAACCCGGATTGTTGCTGTCGAACACCCAACGCTGCTTCAAGTCTTTTCCATCCCAATCGAAGGCAGCCAACACGGCACGGGTATAATACCCACGGCACATAATCACACTGGGATGAATGCCATCCAGATAGGCCACGCAAGCCAAGAAACGATCACTACGGTTGGCACGGTTGTCGCCCCAGTCGGCCAGATTGCCACGAGCAGGTACATAGTCGATAGTTTTCATCGCTGCCCCCGTCAGACCATTGAAAACGGTGAGGTATTCGTTCCCCGTCAGGATACGTCCTTGATTGACGGAAGTACGCCCCTTATTTCCCGGGACACCCGGTTCACGGTAATCGGCCGAAGCATCACCAATCACTTTGCCCGTACCGTCAACTGTACCATCAGAGGTTTTCATAACAACTTCGGCCCGTCCGTCACCATCAAGGTCGAACACCATAAACTGGGTGTAATGTGCACCAGCCCGGACATTGCGTCCCAAGTCAATACGCCAAAGTTTTTCGCCCGTCAGACGGTAGCAATCAAAATAGACATTGCCGGTATAACCATCGTGAGCATTGTCATGAGCATTCGAAGGGTCCCATTTCAGAATGATTTCGTAAGTACCATCTCCATCTACGTCGCCAATCGACGCATCATTAGCACTATAAGTATAGGTATCACCGGCAGGAGTCACGCCATCGGCCGGTTTGTCCAACGGAATGGGCAAATAGCCTACGGGAGCCTTGGCAGGCAACGTATAGGACTCACCAGCCAACTCTTTGCCATCCTGCACCGGCTTCACGGTATATACGGCACCGGCTGACCCAGCCTGCGTATCCCGATAGAAAGTACCGGTATTTTGGGGTACTTCAGCAATCTGTTTCCCGTCACGGTAGATACGGAAAGAGGTATTCATCGCATCGGACGACAAATAACGCCACGACACGCTGACGCCCGACTCACTATCACGCACAGCTATCACACCCCGTCCCAACTCCTCGCGCTGTAACTTGGAGTAGTCATAGTGGGGTTGTGCCAGACAAGCGGCTGCCATACAGCCCAACGCCCATACACATAAATGTCTTTTCATCAGGTTCATTGCTATTTACTTTTGTTTGTAGTTATACTGTAAGTTTGTTTCTTCTACTTGCTCGGCATGCACCACGTTTCCAACGAACTTGGTGACTTCACCGACCCGTACATTGCTAATTTCGATGTTTCGCATCGGCAAGCGTGAGTCGCCCTTCAAGTCGTAGATGGCTTCTGTACGTTCGCACAAAATGCTGTCCACATGGATACCGTCGATGCGGGTGATACTGTCCTTATACGTTGGCACCAGGTCGCGCCACTGGTATAGGACATCGGTATCGACCTCCAACACACGCTGCATCCGCCCGCCTTGGATACCTTTCACCCAGATGTTCTCAATGAAGCCACCACGACGATGGTTGGTCTTGGCAAATATCAGGCGGAACACCGTGTCGGCAGCTTGACAATCGTGCATGTACACATTGCGGATTCCCCCTGAAATTTCGCTACCGATACCCAGCAATGTATGCGCACGGACTATCTGGCAATCACGGACCACGATGTTCTCCGTCGGGCTGTTCAGCCGCCAGGCATCCTGATTACGACCGGCCTTGATAACCACCCCGTCATCTCCCTGGTCGAAGCGGCATTTTTCCACCAACACGTTGCGGCTCATCTCCAAGTCAATGCCGTCGTTGTTATGCCCGTGGGCACGGACATCGAGGTTACGCACTAGAGCACCGTCACACAGGTAAAGGTGAATGGTCCAGAAGGGGCTTTGGTCTATCTTAAAGCCGTCGAGAAGGACATTACGGCAGCGATTGAAGTGCAATAAATGGGGGCGCAAGTGATTCTCCCCTTCAGCCATCTGGCGTTGCTCCACGGGGACGTCGGTCGAAGCCATTGTGTAGAGTTTACGCAAGGCATCAAGGTGAGGTTCGGGACGACCGAACCATGTGCGCCATGTGTCCATCTTCGGCGCCAACAGCCCTTCACCCGTCACAGCAATGTTCTCGCAATCGTAAGCATAAAGCAAGGGGGAATAGTTGTAGCACTCCATGCCCTCCCACGAAGTGGGCACAGCAGGAAGATAGTCTTCCGGACGGTCGGTGAAACGAAGCACGGAACCGGGTGACAAGTAGAGGTTGACGTTACTGCGCAGATGCACAGGCCCTGTCAGCCATTCGCCGGCAGGCACCACCACGCGGCCTCCACCGGCTTCGTGGCAGGCTTGGATAGCGCGAGCTATGGACTCGGTGTTCAGGGCACCGCTGTCAGTCCGGGCACCGTAGTCAGTAATCGGAAAGTCCCGTGCAGGAAAGACGTATTCGCGTATCGGCTCCATCGGAAAAGGAGCTTCCACCGCCACCTCGCGATAAGTGGCAGTCGTAGGCCCACAGGAGGCTGCTAACAGCCATCCGCAGGCAAACAGGGTCATAGTCAGATAGTTCTTCATGGGTTACTAAGTTAGTATTTTATTCGTTAACTGAAAAATAAAAGTTATCTAAAAGCCTTCTATCAGTCAATGGGAATAACCTCCAGCATATAGATGGCATCGAGGCTCCAAGTAGCCGCATCGTTAGTGCTGACAGCGGGACACTCGTCCATCGGCGCAGGCACCAAGGGGGGCATCACAGGACGTGTCTCCAAGCGAGTTCCTCCCGTCCAGGAAGCATCGCGCCATAGGTCGTCCCACGCTTCGCGGGCTTTGGCCTCATCGCGCAAATGATAGGCGGCATAAGCCTGTAGACGACCGATGCGGAAACGGTTGTGACGCAACTCCCAAGCCTTCTGTTTGTAAAGGGCGGCATGGTCCAGCCACGTATCACGCCACTCGGGCAAGTCAATCATACGCATCATCTCGTTCATCACTTCAAAGCCTCCCATGATGGTCATCAAGTGGTTAGTAGACTGTAGCTTGGGGTCACATTCGGTAGTAATAATGCCCGTAGCGGGGTCGAATCCCAAAGCCGTAGGGCCTGTGAAAGTCCGGCTTGGCAGAGCGGCGATGCTCTTCATGCCGGCCACAATCTTATCCCGGTAAGCCGTATTGCGTGTACGCTCCCACTCGGTCATCCAGTTGCCTGCATAAGCCAACCAGTCGGGACCGATGCGAAGACGGGCCGGAGCAGTGCAAGGATACTGCTCGCGGGGTTGAGCAAGACGCATGGGGTCGAGGGTATAGAGTTTCTGCTCGGCATCCTTTACTTCGCTCATCAAGTCACCAGCACGTTCGTCAGTCGTCAAGTAGTAGTAGAAACGGTTCCACGCGGCCTGACTGATACGGGCTTCCTTGGCACCACATCCCCAATGGCTCACGTTGTGCCGACTGCCCAGCCCGGCATTGGGACCGATGTGATAGACATCCACCTCCGTCGTATGCCGTGTCATGGCTTCGGCCATCCGCCAGATGTCAGCCCGCCCGCTGCGGAGGAAGTTGTACCAGAGCCACATGTTGGAAGCGAGTTCGGTATTGTCCCAGGCATAGCCGCCGATGTCGTATCGCCAAGTGTGGCGCACGGGATCGTAAGCGTGCATCACGTCGCCGTAGTTCCAGAAGCCATACCACTTGTTTTGCTCAATGGCCTTCCGGTAGAAGTCGATATAAGCCTCCAATCGGTCTTCCACCTGCGTACGGAACGGTGTACTACGATCGGGTAAGCTCCATACGCCAAAAGCCTCCCGGTCGTGCAGATAGCGAGGTACCGGCATCAACACTCCGGACTCCGAACACTGATGAGCCGTTTGGGCAAAAGCTTCTTTGCCGGCATAGCCGCCTTGAGGCAACAGGGTGAGTGTCGTAGTGCGTGCCACGCCGTAGGGAGTACTCAGTCCCTCTTGCACATCTTCGTAGCTGGCATTGAGGTCGTGAGCCACATTATCATAGTGACGCAGATCCATCGGTTCGCTATCGGGACTCCAAAGCCAAGCCGTCAACGTAGCAGTTCCAGTCTTGGCACCCTCAATCTCGATGGACGAAGGATAAGATTGCCAGAAGTCGTGCAGACAGATGCCCATTCCGCCCGATACGTCGCCTACAAAAGCATAGCCATTGCTGCGCGTACCGCTGAAGGTACCTATCCAAGGATTGTCCGCATTAGCCCGCTTACGGATAGAGAAGGCATCTGCCGTGAGTTGTGACAGACGATAACCATCCCACGAAGCCCAGTGCTTGAGCAAATTCTGCCCTTTCTCGTCGAAAGCATCTGCCTCAGGCACCCGCTTCCCTTCCATCTGCAACTGCTGCATCAAAGGTGTCCGCTTATCTTTTTCCTCGGGAAGCGATAACACCCGGCGTCCCACCAAAGGTTGCACCGGCTCGCTCCACACTCCCCCGTCAGCACACGAGAAAGCTACATGGCGATTGTAAAGGGCTTCACGCATGGGTACCTCCATCCGTATCCCCAAGGAGCGGATAAAGTCTTTCTTCTCGTCTCCGTCGAACACGAAGCTGTGTACCATCTTCACCTGTCCGCTACCCGCATAAAAGTAAAGCCGCACGACAAAGGGCAACCATTCGCGTCCGTCGCCCTGATGTACGCCTTCCAGCTTGACTACCGCCCGGATGTCACCGGCACGCTCCACACAAGCTGACTTCAACTCACTCACATAATGGGAAAAAGAGACTCCCGAAGCCCCTTCCTGCCAAGGCTCGCTCTGCGTACTACAGACCAAACGCCCATGCGTTCCCACACAGACTCCGTTATAGCGCAGACTATCCCACAGGTACTCTCCCCGACGGGATATGTAAGCCGACAATACACCGGTTTCTATCCGAATGCCTTCGTCCGTTTCCACAACCGAAAGCTTGGGGGAAGCCGCTTCGTCCTTTTTCTTCTTGGTTTTCTTGGCAGCTTTCATCAGTACCGGTTCAGCGTCTGTAGCAGGTACGACACCGGCTACTCCCAACCATTTCACCGAACCATCAGGCCAATAAGCCAACGGCCAAGTATCTACAGCCACTTCCCGGTCTGCCCCTACCTGTAACTTCCAAGTTTCACCTTCCCTGGCATAGCCTTCATCGAAAGGTACCCCGAAACTGACTGCTTTCTCCGAAGCCGGTTTTTCACCTATCCAATGCAAAGCCACCTGTTCCGGCTGCAAAGGTTCCGAATGATAGCGGAAGTTCGTAATCTGTGTGCGTGACAAGGTGGTGCGGAATCCAAACCAGCCTTCGGTCAGAGGCTGTGCATCGCGGAAGTCGACCAAACGTTCTCCATCAATTTCGTAGCACACTCGCTTCCCATCGCCGGTAATCTTAATATGGTACCAACGATTGGCCTCCAATAGATGTTCCTTATCCTTATATTCTTTCAAAATGGCCGGACGCGCTTTGGCATCAGTCACTCCGGCTTCATTGCCATCGTACCGACGGAAGCGGGTGGTCGAATTATGATTCCCCCCATAGCCCAAGTAATAAAGCTGGAGGGAATAGCAATTCAGGAAAATGCCGCTACGCCATTTTTCCCGTTTCCACAGGTTATCGGGATACTTCGGGTCAGAAGCCATCCAGAAGCAGTTCAGGTCACTCAAGCGGTCACCTTCTTCCCGCACTACGACACGGGCATCGTACTCAATGGTCACCCGGCCACTCATCTTCTCCTTCAGCCACAGGGTGAGTCCCTTGGGAGATACAATCTCCGCCGTATCGCCCCGGAACGTCACCTCATAGTCGGGCGACTCCGACTCCACTTTCCAATATCGCTTAAAGTCTTTCTCGCCCAACCCACGGGGCTGCCACTCCTGCGCCTGCACAGTCCAAGCACTCCACAGGAGCCCTATGATTATCATCCAATTCTTCATGCTGTGTTCATTCTTCATTTAACATACTCTTTCAACGGACAATCGGTCTGCTTCAAGCCTTCGGCAACGCTTTGCGCATTCAGGCGAGCTCCCTTCAACGAGGTATGCGTATGGTCGCGCTTGAAGTACTCCGACACGACACGCAGCCCTTGGTTGTAGCCCATCTCCTGGAACTTATCACCCGAAATCTTATTCAAGTCGATAAACCAAGCACCGGCACGTTCAGCTGCTTCGCGCGTCCAGGCTCCAAATGACTTCGTGTTGCGCTCTATCTGTCCGTTGTCGAACTTGTTGCGGGGCGTATGGCTCAATACGATGGGATAAGCCCCTTTCTCCTTCACATCCATGATGAACTTCCGCAAGTACCAGCCGAAGGTATAGATGACCTGATACTTACCGGTCTTCTCCATCAGGAACACACGACTCTCATCGCCGGCTCCCGGCAACTCAGCACGTGCCTTGCCCGTATTGATGTCGCCGGCATCGTTGTGTCCGAACTGAATCAGCACGAAGTCGCCCGGCTGCAAGGCATGGTACACGCTGTCCCAACGGCCCTCGTCCAGATAGGTCCGGGCACTGCGGCCTGCCATGGCACAATTAGCTACCGTGATGCGAGTGGTGTCGAGCACTTCGGCAAACACACTGCCCCAGCCCCACATGCTGTCGCCCCGGTCCTGATTGCGCACCGTACTGTCGCCCACGGTGAATACCACCGGACAGCCTTCCTTACGGGTCACGCGAGCCGACTTGTCCTCCACCGGCTTCAGATACTCAGCCAACTTCAGCTTCTTATAGTTACGGATACCCTCGGCGGCCGATTCGGCATTCACCCGGGCACCGAACTCGCTGGTGTGGATGCGGTCCAGATAGAACATATACTTCACCTTCTCCTTGCCGAATGCCTCGAACTTACGAGCCGTGATTTCGTTCAAGTCGATGAAAGGAATGCGCTCTTTCTTGGCCACCTGCTTGGCCCAGAGGCCAAACGTCTCGTTCACACGGGTGATGATGGTACTGTCGGCATCGTCCCACGCATTGCGGGGCGTGAGCGACATCAGGATGGGATGGGCTCCACGCGCTTTCACATCGCGGATGAAGCGACGCATGTATTCGCCATAGGTGTAGACCGTCTCCTTCACGCCCGTCTCCTTGATGGTCACTTCCAACGAATCCTTGCCGATGCCGGGGATGGAAGCCCGCGCCCGTCCGCTGTCATAGGGGCCGTTGTCGTTGTGTCCCAGTTCGATGATGACCCAGTCGCCCTTGCGGATGCCCTTCAGCACATCGGGCCACAAACGATTGTAGAACGTACGGCTGCTGGTGCCGCCCAAGGCATGGTTCTCCACCGTGATGCGGTTCTCGTCGAAATATTCATGAGCAAAGTAGCCCCAGCCCCACTGGCCGTTGTTCCCGTTGCCCAGCGTACCGGTACGCATCGTGCTGTTGCCCACGAGGAACAACACCGGGTTGTCGCCCTTGCGACTTGAGCCCGCTACGGGACGTGCCGTCCGCGCCTTGTTCAGGCTGTCCAACGTATTGTCTATCACTTGGTTCACGTCCTTCATCGGAGCGGCCACCTTGTTTTGCGCGGAAACGTTCCAGCCCAAACTGAGACTGAAACAGATACCCGCCATAATCATCTTACGTTTCATAATCTATCGTTATTTATCATTCAACATTCTCTTTGTACATCCCCCCTTTTAGGGAGACGTTTTCTCCGCGAACGCAGAGAAGCGTTCTCTCCGAGCGCGGAGAAATGCGCTCCCAAAACGAGGGAGAAGTCCGCGCCCGAAGCTGCTTCATTTCACTTCGTAACTCGTATGCGGCGGCTGGTTGTAGGCCACGTTTTGCCAGGCCACGGCCAGCCGATACTGCCGGTCGTTCATCAGCGTCGTGCGACGGTCCGCAGCCGGAATGGGCGTCACGTAGATGCGCAGTTCGGTCTGGTCCTCCGAGGCCCAGATGACCTCCTCGCGCCAATCGCCCAAGATGTCGCCCGACAGGCAGGGATTTCCCTTCGAGCCGTTGTTCGACACCACGCCTTCGGCCTTCATCAGCACGTCGGTGGTTTCGGTCTCCCAGTTCCACTTGCTGATGGTCGTATGGTCCAGGAGCTCGGCCAACGGGTCGGCGTCCCAATAGAGGGTGAAGTTGCACGAATTCGGTTTCTTCGGACTGATAACGGCTCCCGTATCGCCCCGGCGCAGGCCGCCGAAGTTGCACCAGCACTCCGCACCTTCATAGCGGGGGTCGATGTCAGCCGCCACACCGCGTCCGGCATCTTCGCCCAAGCCATCCTGCCAGATTATTTCACCGGTAGCTCCGTCGAACATCGCCACGGCCGGCGTGCGACGCACGATTTCGTTGTCGCCTTCATTCTCATGCACGCCGAAGACCTGCAATCCCTCCCGCGAGGGAATCAAACGCCCGGCATGCAAGGCGTCGCCATGCCTCAGCCCGGTAGTGAACAGTCCGCGGCCATCGTGGTCCACCGTCATAGCACCCACGCACACCTCGTCGCACCCGTCTCCATCGAAGTCGGCCACGGTCACGCCATGATTCGCCATGCCCGAATAGCCTTCCAATCCCGGCTGCGCACTATCGAACGTCCACCGATGCTGCAAACGTCCTCCGGTAAACGTCCATGCTGCCAACACCGTCCGCCCATACCATCCGCGAATCATCACGGGCGAAGGTGTCTTCCCGTCCAGCATCGCCACACAGGCCGTAAAGCGGTCCGAACGTCCTCCCGTATGATCATTGCCACAATTACCGCCGATACCTCCCCAACCATCCAGGGGATAGCGGGTGGGAATATACTCCTTCGAGTCGAGTGCCCTTCCGGTCTGTCCATCAAACACGGTCAGATACTCCGGCCCGTTCACAATCTTTCCGTAGGTGGGTGACTGCCTGTCCCACGTCCGCCAATCGGCTTTCGCGTCGCCCAGCACCCGTCCCGTACCATCCACCGTACCGTCTCCGGTCTTGCAGCATAGCTCGGCCCGTCCGTCTCCATCAAAGTCGAACACCAGGAAGTTGGTCGTAGCCGCTCCCGAACGGACATTCGGCCCCAAGTCGATGCGCCACAGCCGTGTCCCGTCCAGCTTGTAAGCATCCAGCCACGTGTTTCCCGTAAAGCCTTTCTGCGGCGGACGTTTCGCATTAGACGGATCCCATTTGAGGACGATTTCGTATTCACCGTCTCCGTCCAGATCTCCCACACTGGCATCATTGGCCCGATAGCTATATTTCTCCCCGGCCACTTCACCCGGTTCCGGCCGCTGTATAGGGATACGCAGATAGGGATTCTTCGCTTCTCCCGCCTTCCGCGTCCAGGAAGCCACTTCCCGCCCGTTCAGCCTCAACGACCACCGGTTATCCTTGTCCCAATTCACTTGCTTGTCCAAGAAATCAGACGTCATCCGAATAGGCGACTCGTTCAGCTTCACTTCCGGTTCATCACCACTATGTCGATACAAGTCAAAGGACACATCCGCTGCATCGGCCAGCGTTATCCGCCAACTGAAGTACATGCCCTCCTGCACCGGTATGCCTACCAGCCCTCTGGATAGCTTCTCGCCTTGATAGGGCTGGGAATGTACAGGTGCCACCACGTTTAGCAGCAGCACCCATACGGTCATCCAAACAAATCGTTCCACCTTAACGGATGAAAACTGATGATATCTCATTGCCATAAGTTTTCCTTAAACTCTATCTCCACAATACGGAGTTCAAAGTTGGTTTTATCGCCATTCTTAGCCTTATACAGGTCTAATTCTCCGGCTGCCGGAGCTGCGACCTCCACAATCTGCCCGAAAGCATCACTCTCCTGACTGGCACCTTTCAGCCGAATCGTGATTTCATCGGTCAATACCGGCTTCACATTCAGATGCACATAGCCCAAACTTTTCTCTGTATCGCCGCTCCATATCAACTCCTTGCCGGCATAAATCTCCAACGGATAACTACGCATACGCCAACCGGTCAACTTCAGGCAGACTTCGTCCACACAGGCTCTACGATCCAACTTGTAAGTAATCCAAGCCGTTTGTGCCCGTCCGTCGTTAGTCCATTCACTCAGTTCATTGTCGTCAAAGCTATTACCGGCCTTCTCTGCATTGGCTCCAGCTGTCGCCGAAAGGATATCCACATCTACCTTGCTGTCCCGATAAGAGGGAGTCAACGGAGTTTCACCTCGCGTCAGTTTCCCTTCCAGTTCATCTCCTGGGATGTAAGTAGTCAGTCCGTCTACCACCTCAATGGGGGCAGTGGTCAGCTCGACTTCAGCCGGTTGCAATCCATCGGCTTGAGCCACTATGCGTACAGTTCCCGGTGTAGTCAATGAACGTATCAAAGCCCGATTCACACCGCACTCCACCGGCAAGTCTTTCGACAAGATATAGTTGTCCGGACCTTGTGCGATACCGCCTCGCCACTCAGCCGGTCCTTCGACCTCGAAGTGAATCAAATCATTGGCCAAGGGACAACGACGTCCTTCCCGGTCCACCACTTCCACCTGTAGCAACACCATGTCTGCGCCGTCAGCCTTCCAACCCTTCGGATTCTGCATCACGCTCAGTTGTATTCGAGCCGGCTCTCCGGCAGTCTGCAATTCGGTGCGGCAGCACTCTTTGCCCTGCTCGTCATAGCCCACTGCTTCCAGTTTGCCCGGTTCGAAGGCTACATCATTCCAGGTGTAGAGGAAACGATACTGCTGCTTGGCTTGTCCCAATGACTTCCCGTTGAGGAAAAGTTCCACCTTCTCCGTATTCGAAACCACATGAACCGGCTTCACAACCGTATCGTTATAGTTCCAATGACCTATAATGTGGATACGGGGATGTTCAATGTCTACCCAACCATCCCACATCACCTGATGGGCATAGAACGGATCCTTGGGAATGCGCATGGCATCGGTCACTCCGCTTCGGCGATAGTTTTCTACCCCCCGATAATGGGTATTGGTATCCGAGAAGATGATTTTCACTCCTCCGGAGCTGACACGCTCACCCGTACCCGGACGTTCGCGCCAATAGTCGAACCAGCGGATAATATTCTCAATCGTAAACGAATCTTGATTATGGTTGTAAGCACGGGCATCCACTTTCTTCTGAATCTTGTTCGTCATGGCCGAACGGTAAGAATCGTTTCCGGCTCCATTCTTATGGTAGGGATACGAATATTCATCCCAATACTTACGCAAGCCTTCGTCCCGACAATATTCCATCGCCCACATCGGATGGTGCTTGCTCTTGTTGATGTAGAGCATCTCTCCTCCATATTCAGCCTCGCGGATATCCAGCATCTCACGCGAACCGATGGCACGTCCTCCATGCGGGTCGTACAAGTCACGCAGTTGCTTCATCTCCAGCATGTGCTCGCGGCTGATGGATTCATTACCACATTCGTAGAAGATGATGCTCGGATTGTTGCGGTTGTAGATGATGGCATCGCGCATCAACTCAACCCGTTGCTCCCATTGACGGCCTTCGCGGTCTTTTTCGGCATCGCCGGCCGGCATGGCTTGCATCAACCCTACCCGGTCGCACGACTCGATGTCCTGCTTCCACGGGGTGATGTGCATCCAACGCACCAGATTGGCATTGCCTTCCACCATCAGTCCGTTGCTATAATCGCTCAGCCAAGCAGGTACACTCGCCCCTACTCCCGGCCACTCGTTACTGGTACGCTGGGCGAAGCCTTTTATCTGAATCACCCGGTCGTTCAGCCAAATCATACCTCTGCCGAAACGAGTCTTACGAAAACCGGTGCGGGTACTGACTTCATCGACCTTCTCTCCATCTACCCAAAGGCTGGTCTTCACTACATACAGGTAGCCATATCCCCAGCTCCAGAAGTGCAGACCTTCGACCTCCGAAGCCGCCTTCAGGGTGACGGTCTCTCCCGGCTTCACCAACACCGGTTCGCTTTCGAAAGTCTTCACCAGGCTACCGTCCCGGTCAATCAGTTCGGTACGATAAGTCACCTGCTTCGCCCGATTATACTCATTGCGGACTTCGGACTCCGTGTGGATAACGGCCTTGCGGGATTTTACCCGAATGTCATCAGCATATACATAGACACCGGTTGTCTTCAGGTTGCTGTACAAAGGAAGGGTCTGATAGAGCTTATCGGTGACGTGCAGCCAGACGTTCTTCGGAATGCCGCCATAGTTGGCATTGAAGTTGCGGTCGCTCCACTGGTATTTCGTGTCGGTGGCACGTTCCTTATAGCTCCAGTTGTTGTCCACCCGGACGGCCAGCACATTGTCGCCCCGATAGTTGATGTAAGGAGTCAAGTCGAAGCCCACGGCCATCGCCCCATTCTCGTGCAGGCCGATGCAGTGACCGTTGATGTAGAAGTCGGCCCCTTGGCGTACGCCTTCAAACTCCACGAACACCTTCTTTCCCTTCGCCTCGGACGGCAGACGGAAATGTTTGCGATACCAGACAATCGTGTCCGTCAGTTGCTCGATGCTCAGGCGGAAAGCCTCGTCTTCATTGAACGGACGGGGCAGGGTGACTTGCTTCCAACCCTCGTCGGCAAACTTCACCTCCCGGGCTTCGGGCACATCGCCCACGTGCAACAGCCATTCGGCATTGAAATTATATTTCATTCGCTCCATGGAGCCTGCCATCACTTGCGCAATGCCCCATAGACTGAGTAAAACTAATAAAATACTTCTCTTCATCATTCTTCTATTTATGCTTGTTCATAATCTACTTTATTCAGTGTGCCCCCACACTCGCAGGCGAGTGCGTACCCACACTGGTAGGCAAGTGCGTACCCACACTGGTAGGCAAGTGCGTACCCACACTGGTAGGCGAGTGCGCACCCACACTGATTTTTCAATATTCGTCGGCCGTTTTTCCCTTCACCGAGGTCAAAGTCACCGGACCAAACAAGCCCGAAGGCTGAGGCGTCCACCCGGAGGCATCGAAGATACCGTTCTTCACGTCTTCCGGCAATCGCCCGGACATGTTCACGTTATAGAATATCTTCCAGTTGACACCTCGCTTGTCCAAGTCCATAATCCGGTTGGCCATGGAGTTGGCCACGTAGACTTGCAACGTGTCATTACCTTTAAACTGCGTCCGAGGCAGGTAGAGCTCGTAGGGAGCCGACAAGACCGTACTCACATACTCGCCGTTCAGGCAGACCGATGCGTTTTCGGCCAAGTCGCCCAAATCCAACTTCACATAATCGCCTGCGGGAACCTGAGGTATCGCAGTCTGATAGCATGCCGTACCCGAGAAAGTCTGGTAAGCCTCTCCCTCGTAGCAAGTCCACGAAGTCAACGAATCTACCTCCAACGAAGCCGGAAGCTGCGGGCCGCCTTGCACGAAAGTCAATGTCCAACCGCCATTCAGGGCAACCTCTTCATTGCCGGCCTCATAGTATACGTATGGCTCGCCTTGGAAACGGACCGATGACGTCGAGAGAATGACGGCCTCACCGCGATTCAATTGCAAGTAGACTTCCTTCCGTCCATTTTCCGTACGAAGCTGTGTCACTCCACATCGCCCGTCCATCGGCTGGAAGAGAGCGGCATATTTCTCTTCGGCCTGTAGCGGTATCCATTGCTCCATGCGATGGTCGGACGTGTTGACGATAAAGTAATAGTGACCGGTGTCCGAGGCCCGACGTATACATTGCAAACCGGCTTGATACATGGGCTCGGGCTGCACATCGGCCTGCTCCATCAGCAAAGCAACATCTTCTGAGAGGCAGATGCGTCCCTTACCCCAGGAAGCGCACTTCACCCCTTCGCTCGAAGCCCACTCCAACTGCTCTTGCATCGCTTCATAACGCTTGCTTTTCTGCTCGAAGTCTCCCCAACCAGCCACCGATTCGGGTAAGGAAGGGCAGAACAAGACCGTAGCCCCTTCCTGAGCCAAAGCCATCAACTTCTCAAAGGTTTCGAAAGGTATGTATTCCGCCTCTGCCACGATGATGGTCTGATAGCGAGCAGCGGGAGTCACAATATCTCCGGCATCGACCGTCGTCTTCTGCAACTGCTTGTCCGAAATCATGTCCCAAGCATATCCGGCCTGTTGCAGTTGTTCAGCCACTTTCCGGGTAGAGGATTCCATCATGCAACGGTCCAACCCGCTGAAATGTTGCAGAGACCGCAAGCCCTCGTCGGACAACGCGTCGGCTATATTATAGTAAAGCAACACCTCATTGTCAGGCGAACCGTTTTGCAAGAAAGACTGTACCCGCTCTACATATTTATTCAGATGCTTGAAGTCACCCCAGAAAGG
The DNA here is from genome assembly GCA_944322355.1 of uncultured Bacteroides sp. Lineage (GTDB taxonomy): Bacteria > Bacteroidota > Bacteroidia > Bacteroidales > Bacteroidaceae > Bacteroides. Next base: position 46,875 of record CALUOT010000004.1, read on the forward strand.
ATTGTTGGGCTGGAAATGGACAGCCGCATAAAACAGCCATCCCGGCCATGGTGCATCCAGCGGACTGAAGCAAGTGCCATGATAGAAGATGTGATTGACTCCTCCCAAGAAGAAAAGGTCCAATGCTCCTTTCACATCGCCCAAGTTGGATCGGAAATGCTCATTCAGCCAAGTGGCGCTTTCCGAAGATACCAGTTTCTTCCCTTCGGTATGAGCCACGGAAGAAGCTGCCTTGATGCTGACCAAATCACGCCCTTCAATTTCGGGCACATCGCTAATGGCATACAAATCCAGGATATTGGCCGGAGAACCATGTGCCTGATTCCGGATGCCCTTACCCTGCTTGGCTGCCCAATGCTGCCAACGAGCCGAATAATGTTCAGCCAACAGGTCGCTCAATGTCAAACGGTAATCATACCGCACCCGCGCATTGATCTCCGGTTTGTCCTCACCCAACAAAGCAGGCAGATAGGAACGTAAGTCGTATCCTCTATATTTTTGAAACTCCTCAAACAGTTTCGGCGTCCAGTTCGACTCGCCACGGGCATCATCTACCTCGTAAGAATCATTAAAGTAGTAACGTAAGTAACTGATATCCCTACCGGCTAACGCCTCATCAAACTTAGCCAGATAGGCATCAATCGCCTCTGCCGAGAAGTGATCGATGACATCGCCCTCTCCACCGGGTCCTGCCCGTTCCACCAACTTACCATGCAAACCTTCAAATAAAGCACAAAGTGTCCAGTCGCCTTCAGGAGCCGTCCAGTCCAGTGTACCATCGGCCGATAGCTTGGATGTCAAATCAATATAATCTCCCTGACCATTATGAGCTGTAAAGACAATCAGCGGAAGCTCCTTCTTATAACGTACCTGGTCTAAAGCCAACTCCTGCAAGTTATCATTGGCCGTTACCGGTTCCTTCAATTGTTCTAAACGCACTGGTGTATGTCCGGCAATACGTACAAATCCGGGCTCCACATAGCGGACAGGCTCTTTCAAGCGTTCCCCTCCTTTCAGATGATAGACTTTATGAGCCATCGTCTTACTGGCATGTTCGGCCGTAATCCACGGTCCACCGAAAGGCCAACCCGAAGCATTGGCCAAATCGATGCCCAAATCCAGTTCCTTAGCTTTATCCAACGTATAAACGAACAGATCTACCCATTCGGAAGATAAGAAGTCCTTAAAACGGTCTTCATAACCATGTACTCCATAAATAGGCGTAATCTCCAATCCACCCAACCCGGCTTGTTGATAGAGAGGCATCACCGAATCCAAATCAACGGGACGCACCGCATTTCCCTGCCACCACCAACGTGTCCAGGGTTTCATTTCATTAGTCACTTGCGGCCATTCCACCTGCTGCTCTTGTGTACAAGCAGTGAGCAATGTTGCTCCACACAACAAACCGCCACATATAATAGCATGTATCTTCATACTCATTAGGATAGGATTTAATCAATTAAAAATGAAAACGGTCATTAACCGTCCGTTGTGTCTGCATCATTCGGCGCAACCGTTCTGCAATCTCCGGATGCTGCTTTAATACATTAGTCGTCTCAGCTGGATCCGTATAAATGTTATACAATTCTTCGTAAGTCTTCGACGGGTCACTCACTTCTAAACGGATCAGCTTCCAACCGTCAGGCGTCAACAATGATTGCTTCCCACCGAATTCAAAGAACTCATAATAAATGCATCCATGTTGTTGCTGTTCCCCACGTCCCGTCAAGGTAGGTAGATAAGAAATGCCATCTATACCGGCCGGATTCTCGACCTGCAACAAATCACCAATAGTCGGCAAGAAATCCCAGAAAGCTGAAATATGATTGCTTACCACACCTTGTGGAATCATAGCAGGCCACTGAACGACAAAAGGCGTACGGACTCCTCCTTCATATAAATCGCGTTTCTGACCACGGAAAGGGCCGTTACTATCAAAATAATAAGGGTCATGTCCACCTTCAGCATGTACCCCGTTGTCCGAAGTAAAGACCACCATTGTATTCTCGTAGAGTCCAAGTTCTTTCAACTTATCCAATATCAACCCCACGCTTTTATCCAAATAAGTCACCATAGCCGCATAAGCAGCACGTGGACTAGACTGGGCCTTGTAGCCACCGGTTTTCCCGGCAAAAGGAGTCTCACAAAAATCTCCTTCGTATTCGGCCAATGCCTCTTGCACAATATCCAAGTCAGCATGCGGAAGTGTAGGAGAGAAATAAAGGAAGAAAGGAGAATCGGCATGTCGGTCTATAAATGACAAAGCCTTCTCCAAAATCAAGTCATGCGAGTAAACTTTCCCTTCCAAATGAATCTTTTGATTATTCTCATGCAAAAAATCCGGATAGTAACTGTGGGCAAAGCCCTGTCCCAGATACCCGTAAAAATAGTCGAAACCATGCTTGTCTGGCATCCCCTCCGTACCAGGTCCGCCCATTCCCCATTTCCCGATACAGGCTGTAGCATAGTTTTTCGATTTGAATATATCAGCCACCGTCACTTCTCCTTCAGGAAGAGGAGTCTCATAAGGCAAACCATCTGAACCATTTACTTTTGCATTTCCTCGGATAGCAGCATGCCCCATATGTTTACCTGTAAGTAATGAACAGCGCGAAGGAGCGCTGACTGTAGAACCTGAATAGTGCTGCATGAATTTCATGCCATGCTGAGCCATGCCATCAATGTTCGGGGTCTTGATCTCCCGTTGCCCGTAGCACCCCAAATCACCGATACCTAAGTCATCAGCCAAAATATAAATGACATTCGGAGTTTTCTCAGAAACCGTTTCTTGTGCATCCGCACACATCGGGGCAAGTAGCGTAGCAGAAGAAAGTAAAGTATATAACTTTGTCATGGTAGTATATAATTGTTTAATCGTTCTTTGCCAATTGTGAAAGATCCACCATCATCAAATTCAATCGTTTACCATTCGTAAAATGCCCCGATTGAAATAAGACTTTCGTACCGTCAGGACTGAAACTGGGATGTGAATGGTCAGGACGCATTTTCGTATCCGACACCAACTGATGACGTTCACCGGTTTCCACATTAATCAACCATACGTTGCCTCCAAATGTATCACCGGCTGCCCATTTATCATCGCGACTGGCATTGCAATGCCAAAAACCACGTCCCGTCAATTGTCCTTCAATAGCCTGTCTGTCTTTCTCCATCTCTACCTGGCCTATTAATTCCACATCGTCTGTCCGTAAACTGATACGCACAATACCGCTCACCTGTTTACGCAAGCGAGATTGGAAACCCAATATATTAAAGTAGACATAATCACGGGAAGCCATTGTTTCATGAGTCACCCAGTCGAGAGCAGTTTCCTTATAAAGCGGCTTGAACACCGAACCATCGGCGGTACAATACCACATACGTTGATGAGCATCTCCACCCGTTTCATTACAAAAGACAATCTCTCCAGGAACGAAACGACTCGCTTGGATATGTCCTACTTTAAAATCTGTATCTATCACCTTTTCCACTTCACCGGTTCGAAGATTCATCTTACGAATGCCACAAAGCGAAGGCTTGATTTTAATGGGCTGATCATTTTCAGGTAAGAAAGCATTTTTCATCATCCGCTCTTTCTCTTCAGGAGTACCTTCACGTTCCACAGTTATATAAGCATAATCATCATTACAGTCTACCGCAAAACTACCCGGACGCCCCATTTCATCGGGGAAAGTGCCAATCAACGTTTCATAATCAGCTGGACGTTTCACCTCACCCTGCTTCACGTCAGCAAAGAACTTATCCAGGTCCATTACATACATATTCCATTTCCCTTCCTGTTTACGACTTATAAACATCCGGTTGGAAAGGTTCGCCAGATAAATGCTACCCAAGTCTGTCCCTTCCGTAGCCTGGATGATTTTTCCACTTTCCATTTCCATAAAAAACATCTGCGTAGGTGTCCAACGCCGTTTCTTCCCATCTGGTGTTACGGTTTCCACTTCTTTATCTCCGGCTCTGCTTGACGAACGAAAAATCAAATATTTTCCATCCGAGGTCCACATCGGGTCGGTCTGATAAAGGAAGTGATCATTTTTCAACGTATCGGTTAGCATGGTAATAGTTAATCCCGTCTGCTTATCCACATACGTGTTCATCTCCGAAGGAGTACAATGGCCGAATTGGGCAAAAGCAAATTTACAGCCCAAAGCACCTAATAAAATAAAAAACAAAACTCGTTTCATAGTATTCCCTATTTTTTGATTGTTGATATGCAAAAGTGGGATAAAATATGGAAATGCCCAATAGAATATCGTACTTTTCTATGGAAAATCGTACATATTACCCGCTGATAGAGCCTTCAGTGAGGAGAAAGAGCATGGAGAAACCATATAAAAAGATATATTTTCTTCATCATCCATTTCTTTTCATGGACCAGGAAGTTTTCCACAAAAAAAACAGGATGCCTCTCCTTTCACAAGGAAAAGCATCCTTTCTCTTCTTTTTAGTACCTAACCTAAATATATGAAGAGAATATTAGTGTCACCAACCCGGATTTTGTCCCAGGTTCGGGTTCTTCATAATTTCAGTTTGCGGAATGGGGAACAAATACATTTTATCATTCCAAGTACGATTAACCGTCTGACGATTGTAAGTAATCGTACCATCCGCATTCTTCGTCAATTTCATTTGTACAATGCTTCCCAGTTTTTCACCTTCTTTCCAGCGACGCAAATCCCAGAAACGATGTCCTTCAAATGCCAATTCCACCATACGCTCATTTTCATACTTAGCCCAGAATTCATCGGCAGAAAGTCCCATCGGGAGTTCAGGCATTTGTACATCCGCGCGGCTGCGAATCACATTCACCGCTTCACGTGCCGTCATTCCCCAATTACCCGCTGCATCAGCCGAACCGGTATAACGGAATACAGCCTCGGCATAATTCAAGTAGAATTCACCCAAACGATAAGTAATCCAAGAGTGACGGCTACTCTTCGTTGTACTACTTGCACTCAAATCTATAGAAGAATCCAAATATTTCTTCAAATAATACCCTGTGGTTGTAGCACCAGAAATCGGTTCTGCATTCACCCCACCATAGAACGTTTCGATAGGAGTCGTATTTTTTGAAGGCCAACCGGTATCTCCATTTTTCACAATAGTCAGATAGAATCGTGGATCACGTCCGTCATACGGATTATTGGCATCATAACCGCTACCCGATTCGTCCCATGCCAGTCCGGTAGCCTGCATCTCGTAAGCATCCACCAGATTTTGGGTGGGGCAGTTACCGGAATTTCCTCCGGGCACACCAATGGGGAAATTATATTCCTCCAAAACACTGGACAACGCATTGCTACCATCCTTACGACGAATGAAAATCATTTCTTTATTGGAAAAATTCTCCGGCCCCCATAGGTCTGCATAATTTCCCAATACAATGCCATATTTAGCACAGGTATCGATCACAGCCTTATTTGCTTCGGCGGCTCTGCGCCATAATTCTGGGTCGTTGCTTTCATTAAACAAAGGACTGGCTGCATAAAGAGCCGTACGTGCCTTCAAAGCCAAAGCTACGTAGCGGGTAACACGACCACTCTCCGCAGGCGAGATACCATCCAATCCCAGATTGGTATAGTCAGCCGGAAGCTGCTTATACATTTCATCACATACGACCATGATAGAATCGAATACATCCTGTACCGGCGTACGGGTCAGCGAATTAACGTTTTCCGTCGTGGCTGTCCGGGTAAAGTAAGGTACATCTCCGTAAGCACGCGCCAGATTGAAATAGAAGTAAGCACGCAACAAACGAGCCTCGTGGAAGCTGTTCAGATAGCGGAAATAGTGTGAACGGTACTCGTCATTCAGCCCCAAGTCTTCAAAAGTCAATCCTTGGAAATTGTCAATGTAGTGATTACACATCTGGATGGCCTCATAACTGCTCGTCCAGATAGTCGACAAAGGATTGGCCGGACTCCACGAACCGTTGGTAAAGTCACAAATATTATTGTCGCTATAAGCATAGTCTGCCTCATCGCAAGCCGAAGCAAGCATACCGCCGGCATAAGTCTGTCCAAAGTCATAATCCAGCTCCGTATAGATATTGGTCAAAAAACCGATGACTTCATCATAACTTTGCGACAGATAGTCCTGATTATAATTGTTATATTCATGATAATCCATGTTGCAAGCTGCCAACGTTGCCACACAGGCTATTCCTGTCACTATTCTCTTGATTCTCATAATCAATATTATTTAGGTTTTACAATTAGAATCCAATCGTCAATCCGGCTACTACGCTGCGTGTCAGCGGGAAAGTAGCGCCGTATGATTCCGGATCGGCAATCTTTATCTTATCAAAACAAAGCAGGTCAACGCCTCTGACATAAATCTTGGCATTGCTCAAAATCTTGCTCTTCTCCATCCAAGTCTGGGGGAACTTGTAGTAAAGCTCCACGCTACGCAGCTTCAAGAACGAACGGTCTTCCAACCACAACGTGTTGGTCTGATAGTTGTTCTCATTACTTTGCGAGCTCAGACGGGGATACTTGGCATTGGGCGTTTCGGGTGTCCAACGGTTGTCATAATATTCCTGTGAGATTGTAGTATTGTTAATCAACGGCCAATACAAGCTCTTGGTATTCAATACAGCCGAGTAACGTCCGGTTCCTTGGAACATGGCATCGAAGCCCAAACCCTTCCATTCCAAACCTAAGTTGAATGAATAGTAAATTTCAGGAGCTGTCGTGCTGTGACCAATGCGGATTTGGTCGTTTGCATCAATGATATTGTCACCGTTCACGTCACGATACTTAATGTCACCCGGTTTCACAGTACCGAACATTTGTTGCGGACTGTTTTCAATATCTGCCTGATCTTTGAAAAAACCAATGGCTTGCAAACCATAAGTCGACTTCAACGGATTACCGGTCTGAATCAGGTTGTCATACAAGCGAGGCTCTTCCATCTGTTCGATGATTTCATTCTTCGCCAACGCAAAATTAGCACCTGCATTAAACAGTACATCACCGAATTTCTTTTGGTAGTTCAATCCGAGTTCTACACCCCAACTGTCTACGATACCCCCATTTTCAAAAGGAGCCAGGAAACCCAATATGCTGGAATAATGACCGGCAGAAGATACCCAAATGTCCGAACGACGTTCATAGTAAGCATCCAGTACGAAGTTCATTCCCTGGAACAGGCCGGCATCAATACCGAAATTGTATTTATATCCCTTCTCGTGCAAAGAATTGATGGAAGCCAAGCGACCCAATGACCAGCTGGAAGTTCCGACTGAATAGTTCGTATCAAACGGATAATAACCACCACCGCCATAGGTTTGTTCCCAATAATTGGTTACTTCTGTATCATCATCGAGCGGCAAACGGTCTGTATTGATGACACCAAACGAAGCGCGTACTTTCAGGAAATCAATCCAGGAAACATCTTTCAGGAAGTCTTCATTCGAAGCTACCCATGCCAGACCCACTGTCGGCGATACAGCCCACTTGTGTCCCGGAGCCAACTTGTTGGAAGCAGAACCCACCAAGGTGAAATCGGCAAAGTAACGGCCCTTATACCCATAGTGTGTATACCACGATACATTCTGACGATACCAAGTTTGGTCGACCCCCTTCGTATTACGGTATTCGTAATCCCACTTGAACTGGCTGTAAATCTTGTGGTCGGCATTGATTTGCTTGTCGTAAAACAAGGTAGCCGCGAAGTTGAATACACGGGTAAAGGCAATACATTCGGAAGCGCTTCCCAACGCACTTTCTGCGCCATCCGTGTAATAAGTAGTAGAAACCGGTACGCCGTTTTCCCATGCCGATACCGAATTGCTTCCATACACAAATGTCTTGGAATGGTCTTCCCAATATTGCGCATAGTTGTCGTAGGCCAACAGGGCACTGGCACCCAAGCCCGGTGTGATGGACGAAAGATCCTGCTCCAACGTCATGTCGGCAAACAAGGTACGTTCATGGAACTTGGTATAACCGGCGGCTTGCGACACGGCTACCGGATTACCGGTACCTGCCCAAGTGGCACTACCTCCCCATGTTCCGTTTTCCAAACGAGCCGGATAAGCAGCCGAAGGTAACGTATAAATCATGTTCCACAAGTCTGCGCCGGCTTCCCCATTGGCTCCCGGCGTACGGCTTTCAGACAATACACCCATGATGTTCAGTTTCAATTTGGTGTTGTCACTCAAGTCGATATCCATGTTGGTACGCAGGTTGGCACGGGAATACTCGTCTTGTGTAGAATATCCCTCGTTCATATACGGATTGGCGATGAAACCCTTGTTCGTGGTCAAGTTGGCCATGGCATAGTAACGGAAATTCTTGGCACCGCCACGGAAACTGATGTTATAGATGTTGGTTGCATCCATGTCGCGCATGGTCTCACCCATCCAGTCTGTATTGGCATACAGATAGGGGTAATTGCCGTTACGGAATGCGTTCAGTTCGTCCTGTGAATAGCGGGCAGACAGTCCGTCGTTGGTCAAAGCCTCGTTCATGGCATTGGCATACGTGTAGGCATCCACAAACTCAGGTTTACGGGCTTGCCAACCGAAACCATGGTCATACGAGAACTTGATTTCCCTAGAATTGTACTTACCACGTTTGGTCACGATGTTTACCACACCGTTAATACCCTTGTAACCATAAATAGCTACCGCAGCCGCATCCTTCAATACCGTTACCGTTTCTACTTCTTCCGGAGTCACATCACTGATGTCACGCTCAATACCATCCACCAGAATCAGCGGATTGTTGGTCGAAAGACTCTGCAAACCGCGAACAAAGAAAGTCGGCTCATAATCGGCATAACGGCCTGCATTCTGCAACGTAGTCAAGCCGGTTCCATAACCGAAGAGCGAATTGGCTATGTTCTTCGCACTGCGTTTGTTGAAATCTTCATTGTGGATGATAGAAACCGACGAAGTAGATTCCTCCAACCGCTGAGTCTTATGATAGCCTATTTGTACCACCTCGTCGGCAAAATGTTCGGGTTTACCCGCCGCGAGGCTGTCGTTTATTTCCTGGGCACGGCCTTGCAGGCAGATACAGGCAAGGAGTGCCGGAATCAATATATTTTTTTTCTTCATAATAATGGTCAATCAAATTGAAATTGAATCGTTTATTATTACCATCCCGGATTTTGCACCAAGCCATAGCCTTTGTTGACTTCCGTAGCAGGGAATGGTGACAAATACCATTTCGGGTCGAAACCGTTGGTCCACCAATAACGTGTCGGATTATCCAACGGGAACCTCATATAATCATACTTAGTCGGGAACGGCATGTAGCCTTCTGTACCTTCTTTGTCGTCGTTACCGTACCAAGGTTGGTCTCTACGAGCACCATTTTCATCCAAACGGTACATGTTCAAACCATGCAATTGTTTCTCGAATACATCTGCACGTTTGTAGCGGATTAAATCGAAGAAACGGGCGTCCTCCATACCTAATTCACAAGCACGTTCGCGCAGAATTTCTTCAATCAGTGCATCTTTGTCTGCTGTTAAGTTCTTGTCCGGATTACAGGTTGCCAGTCCTTTCATGCCGACGCGGGCGCGTACGATGTCCACCTGCTCAATGGCTTTTGCCAAATTGCCCGTCTGCGCCAAGGCTTCAGCGTAGATCAAGTACATCTCTGACAAACGGATGCTGGGCCATTGAACGTAACGACGAAGCATATCATCGTTCATCAAGAATTTGATGGGACCAAATCCCGTGCCCCATGAGCCGTTTTCCTGATCCGTATTTGTTCGAGCATCATAACCGCCATACCATGCTTCAAAGCTTCTTCCGGACATGTTACCGGTATTCCAGTCGATACTCGTCCTATCACCATTGACAATGATTTCCTCATACATGCGCGGGTCACGGGTCAATTGGATATTACCAGTTTGAGCGTTTCCAATCATGAACATTTCACCTTGGCGACCGGCTATACTGTCACGGTCGTAGTCAAAGGGTGTACCGTCTTTCCAAGGAAACATTTCCATATATTCCAACGTGGGACAATAGCTACGATGGATTTTACCCAATGGAGCCCCCCATTGATGCCAGTTATAATGGCTGGATTTAAAGGCATCGTAGTCAATCACACGCGTACTAAGCAACGTTTCCGGGCTATCCAGATTGGAGTAACCGATACGATAAGCCAAACGATAGTCTTCCGGACGAGTACCATTAGCTTGTTGTAAATGGTAACCGCCGCTCGCATTCAATTCATTGAAGAAAGCTTCGCAAGCCTGCAACAATTGTTGCCACAATTCGGCGCGGTAACCTCCATACCAAATAGCAGGATTATCAGTTACGCCCGGATAGTAAGGCTGGTCAGCATTGAACAGTGGTGAAGCAGCAAATTGTAGCGTACGACACTTGTAGGCCAAAGCAGCAGCACGATTCCAGCGGCCATTGTCTGTAGCCGGGTTGGGCACAGTCCAAGGCAAATCGGGTGCAGCTTCATCTAACAAACCCACAATGAAGTTTACGGTTTCTTCCACACTACCACGGGGATAGTCATAGCTGGCATCCGTACCGCTGAACGAAGCTCGGATAATAGGAACACCGCCATAATGACGGAACACGTCCAAATAGCGCGAAGCCATGATACACTTGGCCTGTGCCTTCATGTATGTCTTTTCTTCTTCGCCCAGACCAGGTACATTGTCAATGTTTTCCAACAGCAGCCAACAACCACGCACCGCTTCCCAAATCAGATTCTTTGTGTACGAAAATTTGTCCTGGCGAATACCGTAATTAGCCGTATGCTGCCCCATGAAGTAGGGATTGTAGATGCCAGCAGACGAACCGTAGGTAAATATGTACAAATCAGTCAGCGCATCGACCTTGCCCACATAAATATTGGAAGATTCCTGGTTCGACTTGTTCTTGTAAGGCAGGCCGTAGTACTGCATACCGTACAAGTTATTCAGGAACTGGCGCGTATATTCGGCGTTGTTGAACACCGTGTCTTTTGTTACAGAACCGCCCGGAGCTTTTTCCAGAAACGCGCTGCCGAATGTCATGTCGTCCACACACGAAGTGGCGGCAAGCATAGCTACGCCCATGGCGGCACAGGTAAACCATTTTGTATTTCGTTTCATACTATGTTTCATTGTTAAGGATTAAAAACCGAGTTTCAGACTCAATGTATACGTTTTTGTCAACGGATACGTCGGTGAACTGCTGGCGCGCGACTCCGGATCACCCCACTTATACGGCGTGAAAGTCAACAGATTGTATCCACTCAGCGACAATTGGAACGTATTCAATTTCAACTTCTTCATGAAAGGCAAATCGAAGTTGTAAGCAATCTGTAGGTTCTTCAAACGGAGGTACTTCGCGTCCTTCTCCCACAGTGTGGACTCAGCATAGTTGTTGGCTGCATTTTTGAAAGTAGCACGCGGATATTCAGCATGAGGATTCGGATTATCCACCGTCCACGTATTCTCCAGGTGCTCTACCAACAGACCACCTGTAGTGACATCCTGTCGTGCTGTGAATGGTTGACGGAATACACTGGAGATGCTGCGGCTCACGTTCCAAGCACCGGTCCACTGCATAGATACGTCGAAACCTTTCCAACTGAAACCGAGGTTCAAACCGGCCATGTATTCGGGATCGTCTGTGAAACCATAGTCGCGAGACATATCATTGGCATCAATGATACCGTCACCGCTCAAATCCACATACACACAGTCACCGTTTTTTAACCCCGTACCGGGAATTGGCAAACCGGTCTCCTGATCTATCTCCGGTTTTGCGATTTGAGTTGGCATATCCACACCATACACTTCTTTATATCGCTGTTCAGTTTTCCCTTCTTCATAGTATTCAAAGAACAGATATTGGCTGCGCTTGCCCAAACGACGTCCCTTTTGATACATGTATTCAAAATTCTGCGGAGCTTCCTTGCGCTCTACCACCCGGTTCTGGTTGTACATCAAGTTCAAGCCCACATTATAACGGAAATCATCACCTATCTGGTCATACCACTTCAGGGTCAATTCCCAACCCCAACTACGCATCTTACCCAGATTGGCAAGAGGAGGCGTGAAACCGAGAATTATCGGGGCAGTGCCATCCGTCAACAGGATACCATCACGTTTCTCGTGGAAGTAATCAAATGTAGCACGCAAACGATCATCAAAGAAGTTGGCATCGATACCGAAATTACTCTTCACAGCCGTTTCCCACGTTACATCTTGGTTGTTCTTGGAGCTTTCAAAAGCAGCCAAGGAAGCTGTGGAGTTATTGATACCGAAGATGAAAGCATGTCCGTCACGGTTGATCAGCGTACCATTGTTCACCTCATAAGGGTCAGCCAGATACAGAAAACGCCAGTCATTGTCACCGTAGCGGTCATTACCTACTTTACCGATGGTGTAGCGGAATTTCAGAAAACTCACTACAGGCTTCAGCGGCTCGAAGAAACTTTCTTCACTGGCTACCCAACCGAACGAACCTGCAGGGAAGGTACCAAAGCGTTTATCCGGAGCAAAGTTTTCCGAACCATTGTAACCAATGTTGAACTCAACCAGATAACGGTTTTTCCAGTCATACGTAGCACGACCTACGAGTCCTACCAGTCCCTTCGGAATGTCGGAATACGTACTGGGATAATATTCCTTCGACTGGTTGTACAAAGCCAACGCCGTCACATGGTGATCGCCAAAATCGCGGGCATAATTGAAAGCAGCTTCCATATACCAGTCACGGCTCTTTGCGGGGTCTACGTCCTGATAATCCAGTTGTGAATCCATACCAATCTTTTTATAGCCTATGGAACCATCGTCCATCAGCACCGGCGTATAGGTAGCTACACTGGCGGTAGCACGGGTATAAGATGTAAAACCACTGTTGTATGAACCTTTGAGGTGGAAAGACAGACCTTTCGTTACAAAATCCAAGTTTTGCTTCAACTGCAAGTCGGCATTCAGCGTGTTGTTGTTGGTCTGCATAAAACCATTGCCGTAGTAACTCATACCATTACCACCGGTAAAAGGCAAAGGATCTTCGGCATAGTCCGTAGTTGTATTCACCAACCTACCGCCTACAATACCAGGGCTGGAGAACGGAGTCGCGTAATACATATTAATCAACATACCGGCCGATCCCTGTCCGGTGTAAGGCTTCGTGGCGTTGTTGACATTACCAGCCACGTTCATACTCAAGGTCGTTGTCTTGGTCACATCGATATCCAAGTTCGAACGGTAGTTAAAACGTTTATAACGATAGTCCAAGTGGTAGGGCAGGTTAAATTCTTCGAACAAGCCACCTTGTGTATAAGCTCCGGCAGAAATGAAGTAACGCACCCGGTCTGTACCTCCGGAGATATTCACGTTGTGCTGCGTTTGGAGTGTCATCGGCTTCATACAGTAATCCACCCAGTTCACGCTTGGATAGCGGATAGGGTCTTCCCCCGTACGGAACTTTTCAATGATAACATCGGAGAACGTGTGAGGCTGCCCATCGTTATCATTCATCATATTATAGAATGTAGCGTACTGATAAGAATTAGCCATTTCCAACGGGTCTGTCGGGGTCACGATACTGGCACTAGTAGAGAACGAAATCTTCGCCTTGCCTTGCGAACCACGCTTGGTCGTAATCAATACTACACCATTGGCACCGCGTACACCAAATACGGCTGTAGCCGAAGCATCTTTCAAAATAGAAATACTTTCAATTTCATTCGGGTCAATCTCGTTGAAGTCACGCTCCACACCGTCTACCTGTATCAACGGTGCCGAATCATTGAACGTACCTTGACCACGTACAAAAATAGACGCGGCATCACTACCCGGCTCACCGGAATACTGCACCGTCGTCAGACCGGCCAACTGACCGGAAAGCATGTTAGACACGGAACCGACCGGAGTCTTGGCCAGTTCATCCCCTTTCACACTGGCAATGGCACCCGTCACCGATACCTTTTTCTGTGTACCGTAGGCCACCACTTCCACTTCCCCCAGCATTTGGGAGTCTTCAGTCAATGTCACTTGAAGGGGTTTATTACCCTTTACAGGAACAGTCACCGTATTATATCCAATAAAGGATATTTGCAGGGACGCTCCCTCCGGGACTCCGGTTAATGTAAAATTACCGTCCAAGTCCGTAATCACACCTATCGCAGTATTACCAGCTACCACGACATTAGCACCAATCACCGGTTCACCATTGTTGTCGACAACGGTTCCCGTCACAGTTCTCTTTTGTTGCTGTACCACATCCGTCGCCGCCGATGCGTGTTGTACACCCACGGGAGAAGCCAATGGTACAATCAACAAAGGAATGAGAAACATCCATCGCGTTCTTTTGCGATAGCCTAAGAGCTTTTCTCTTCTGTTTTTCATACTCCTAAATCGTTAAGTTAAACAAAAGTTAGTTTGCACATTTCACTATAAATTCACACATATCTTTTGATTAAGATTTTGCAAATCTAACGTTTTTTTGCGAAAACAACAAATGGATAATCGTACAATAACACCGAAAATCGTGCTTAAAACATGGACAAATCGTGCATTTTCTCCGACAAACGTACCTCTGAGCCTATTTTTTGTCTTTAAAACGGTTTATTTCATCCAACGGTTCCTCAGTTAATCAGCAATTCATCTATTAACAAATTGCATAGGTTTGCTTATTTATTTAACAAGTATGTGTGCAGCGAACAAGTTTGTTTCTTTATTATTGTGCGGTGAATTTTTTAAATAAATAAAGTCATGGCACTATTTTCTATTGTAGTTTTACCTGCTAAAAAACTCGTAAACGGCAGGCATCGCGTCCGTATTGCGGTCGCTCATCGTTCACAAACTCGTTACATCGCAACTTCATTCATTTTGGATTCCCTCTCCCAATTCCGAAATGGGAGAGTGGTCCGCCATGCAAGTGCAGAACAGATCAATGCCTGCCTGCGCAAGACAATTGACGAGTATGCGCTCATTGCCTCTTCACTCAGTTATGCGCAAGAATTGAGTTGTACGGAACTGATTCGTTATATTCGAGAAGAAAAGCGAAAGAAATGTATGAAGCTAGACACAGTGATGTACGAATATCTGAATCTGATAAAAGAAGGGAAACGGGAGAAATCTTATTTATTGTATAAGACGGCTTTTGTCCGTTTCTACCAATTCATCGGCCATTCGATCGTATTGGGCAGATTGAATCCAACGGATATAAGGCGCTATATGGAGTACCTGGAGCAAAGCCACCTCTCGAATACGACGATCCGCATTTATCTTACACTGATTAAAGTGCTCATCAACTATGCCATCAAAATGAATTACGTCAGCTATGACGTCCATCCTTTCGCCATGTGCCGCATGCCAGCCTCTCATATACGAAAACTAGACCTGACCGTGGAAGAACTAAAACGCCTCCGAGATACCCGTTTGCAGAAAAAGAATCATTTATTGGCAAGAGACATTTTCATATTGACTTACTATCTAGGCGGTATGAATCTGAGAGACTTGTTGGCCTATCGGTTCGACAAGCAGACGAATATCTTGCACTATGTGCGCCACAAAACATCCCGCAGTAAAATGGGGGAAAACGAAACTGTATTTACGATTCAACCGGAAGCTTGGAAACTGATAGAAAAATATCTTTCTCCATCGGGACAACTTCACTTCGGTTCGTGTACTACTTACGAACAGGTATACAGTCTGGTTTTTCGCAACCTGCCAAAAGTGGGGCAAATGGCCGGAGTCGCTTCTCCTTTATCTTATTACTCGGCTCGTAAATCGTTTGCCCAACATGGTTATGACATTGGTGTCCAAATGGAAACCATTGAATATTGCATCGGACACAGCATGAAAAAGAACCGTCCCATTTGCAACTATATCCGTATTATGCAGACACATGCCGACGCAGCTATGCGGAAAATATTCGACCAATTGCTTCGGTGATTGAAACATCGTGTGAAAGATGCGTGAAAGATGGATGTTTCACCGCATATATCTAATAATCAATAGATTGGAAGAAAAATGAAAGCGTGAAAGCAAATTGCAAGAAAATAAAAAAGAACGATAGAGACGCGATGAATCGCCTCTCTACAAATAATAAATAATGTTAGGGGTCAAAACATTAAATGTTATGCTGGATAACAAAGTATGTTTTCGCCTCTAAGATAGTATGTTTTTCCCGGCATAAACTGCCATTTGAGAGTCATAACCCCTTACTTTAGCGTGCTCAAACCACGGGTTACGAGTATTAAAGTGGGGGTTATTGGCTAATCACCCAGTTCGCACAGTTCTTTTCCTATTCCCATTTATTGTATTCCCCCATCTTTTAACATATCGGATTACTTCTTACAACAGGTTATATATGAGATATGTAGGAATGACCATATCCTGATTTCGTAAACTAACTTTTGTTTAACTTAACGATTTAAGGAGTATGAAAGACAGAAGAGAAAATTCGATTCTGGTGCGCTGCGGCTCAGCCTTGCGGCGCATGTTCTTCTCAGCCTTGTTAGCCGTGCTATCCATAGGAATGGCGCACGCACAAGGCAAGAGTGTCTCAGGTACGGTGCTCGATAATACGGGCATGAGTGTGATTGGTGCCAGCGTGTTGGTACAAGGTACGACGAACGGTACGATTACTGACATTGACGGCAAGTTTATGTTGTCCAATGTACCCGAGGATGCCGTTTTAGAAATCAGTTTCGTAGGTTATAAAACGGTAACACTTCCGGTAAAAGGCCAAACGAACTTCAACGTGACTTTACAGGAAGACGCGGAAATGCTGGACGAAGTGGTGGTAGTAGGTTACGGTACGATGAAGAAGAGTGACGTTACAGGAGCCTTGACCCGTGTAACTTCGGAAACCATCGAGGAGCGTCCGGTACAGAACGTACTGCAAGCCATGCAGGGTAAAGCTGCCGGTGTGAACATTTCCACCAACAGCCGTCCGGGTGAGCTTGGTGAAGTTCGTATCCGTGGTACACGTTCTATCGACAACTCCAATGACCCGTTATATGTAGTAGATGGTATTCCTTTGACCGCCGGTTCGGTAGCAGATATTAACCCCAACGACATTGAGTCTATGGAAATCTTAAAGGATGCTTCCGCAACGGCTATCTACGGTTCTCGTGGCGCCAACGGTGTTGTATTGGTAACAACCAAGAAAGGAACGAAAGGGAAAGCTAACATTTCCTATAACGGTACAGTGACATTCTCGCGTATGGATTCTATGACGGACTGGATGGATTCCGGAGAATATGTAGCTTGGGAAATGCAGAGGATGATTAATTCTGATAACTATCCCGGTCAATATGGGAATGCTCCCGACCCGACAGTTATTGGCAATATTTTCGGTTTAGGTGATACTCCGGAAGGCTTGACGAACTTCAACCGTGCATGGCAATTTGATGCTAACGGGAACTACGTGATGCGCCCGGCTACTCAATATGAAATAGATGAATTAGGTTATGCTGCTCAAGTGCCGGTTTATAACCCGGATGCTTTTGAGACAACTGATTGGACGGGCTTGGTAACCCGCACGGGTATCACGCAGAATCACCAACTGTCTATCTCCGCAGGCACGGAGACTTCTAACATCTATGTATCTATGGCTTATTTGGGCCAGGAGGCAGCTTTGAAAGACCAGGATTACAAGCGTTACTCGGCTAACGTGAACGGTGAAATCACTCCGGTGCCCTGGTTGACAGTAGGTATGGGTATCCAAGGTAGCCACTCTATCCAAAATTATGGTATCATCAACAACTCCGCAAATTCCGGCGCAAAAGATTCATACGGTTATGCATTGAGTATGCTTCCTATCTATCCGGCTGTTGATGAAAACGGTGAACCTATCTTGGGTGCAGGTGGTAATAATGGGTTGGAACACAATCCGCTGTGGGATATCGACAAGGCTGTGAATGAAACCCGCACAACCAGCGTGATGCTGAGTTCTCATGCGGATTTGGACTTTGGAAAGATTTGGAATCCGTTGGACGGTTTAAAGTGGCGTACCAATCTCGGTGTACAGAGCCGTAACAGACGCTTTGGTTCTTATTATGGTGAAGAGTTTTCTAACCCGATGAACAACGGTGCTTACGCTCCTAACACCGCCTTTAATGACCAGGACACTTATTTGTCATGGACGTTGGAGAACATGATTTTCTACAACAAGACTTTCAAAGATATTCATACACTCGGTTTGACGTTGATGCAGTCCGCTGAGATGTACCGCACAGAAGGAATTGAGTACCGTGCTTATAACTGTACATTCCCCACCGCTTTGTGGTACGGACTTTCTAATTCAGACAGAACTCAGAATGGCATTGGTTCGAGTTATTCAAAGACCACCCGCGCTTCCTACATGGGACGTATCAACTACAACTTAATGGACCGTTACCTGTTGACGGTGACCGGACGTTGGGACGGTGCTTCTGTACTTGCCGTTGGTAACAAATGGGATTTCTTCCCCTCCGCTGCTTTGGCATGGAAGATTAACGAAGAAGCTTTCTTGCGCGATGTTAGATGGATTGACCAAATTAAGGTTCGTGTGGGTTACGGTGTAACGGGTAACGCTTCCGTAAGTCCTTACCAGACTTCAGGAGCCATGACTTCTGATCATGCAGGTAAATTCTTCGGTGAAGGCGGTTCGACAACCATCTCTTACGGTGCTAAAGCGAATGTGCTGCCTAACTTGAGCCTGGGCTGGGAAAAAACCGGTTCAACGAACGTGGGTATTGACTTCAGCTTCTTGAACAGCCGTATCAGCGGTAGTGTAGAATATTATGAAGCCCGTACCAATGACTTAATATTATCAAGAGCTATTCCGGGTATCTTGGGTTATACATCCATCCGTACCAACGTAGGTAAGACTGCCAACCGCGGTTTCGAGTTGACGCTTTCTACAGTCAACGTCCGGACAAAAGATTTTGAATGGAAAACGGACTTCTCCGTATCTACCAACAAGGGATGGATTGTTGAATTAGCTAACGGTAAAGTGGATGATACGGCAAACCGCTGGTTCATCGGTCGTCCGATTGATGATATTTGGGACTACAAATACGACCGTTTATGGCAAATGAATAATGAAGATGCACGTATGTTAGCTATTTACGAAGCCAACGGTATCTCAATGAGACCCGGTATGGCGATGATTGAAGACCAACCATTAATTGAAGTAGACCCGGGAACGGAAGGATCTGTAACCAGAGAGGTTACATGGACAGAGACACTACCGGATGGAAGTACAAAACTTCATGAGAATGAGGAGGTGACTTACATGGACAATGGTTTCGGTGTCATCAACGATGAGGATAAAAAACATTTGGGACAGTGGTCACCGAAGGTAAACGCCGGTTTCACCACGACCTTTACTTATAAGAATTGGGAACTGAGCGCATTCTTCTACGGCCGTTTCGGCGGCATGTACTATGGTCTGTTGCAGACTATGGGCCGCCGTGTGGAAACAGACCTGTGGAGTCCGACTAACCCGGGCGGTAAATACCCCATCCAATATAACGGTGGTACTTATTCTGGAACGACGAACTATAGCCAATACATGAACTATGCGAAGGCCAACATGGTGGCTCTGCGTAATATCTCGCTGTCTTACTCGCTGCCGGAGAAGTGGTTGAATAAGATTGGTGCCAACCGTTGCCAAATCTATGTACAATGCATGAACCCGTTCATTTGGGGTGGTGAATTG
The DNA here is from genome assembly GCA_944322355.1 of uncultured Bacteroides sp. Classification (GTDB taxonomy): domain Bacteria; phylum Bacteroidota; class Bacteroidia; order Bacteroidales; family Bacteroidaceae; genus Bacteroides. The sequence goes on from CALUOT010000004.1 coordinate 66,532, forward strand.
GTGAAAGCCGGTATCAACCCGGATGATATGACAGGATGGACCGGAAATAATAACATAAATTCCCAAGGCGCAATGGTAGGCGGTCAAACGAACAACACCATGTTGACCCGTAACTACGTAATCGGCTTGCGTCTCGGATTTTAATTGAACCTAACTTAAAAGATGAAAATTATGAAAGTAAATAAATACATTACAATCTGTGTGGCGGGTCTTACTACGGTAGCCTGCTCGGACAGTTTCTTGGAAGAGGAAATGGTCGCTACCATTACCCAAGATTATTTCAATACCGAAAAGGGCATGAGGGAACTGATTGTTGGCACCTATGATGCCTGGCGACAGTCTAAGCAATATCAACAAGGGCCGCGAACTTATTTTTGGGGCGTAGATAACTTGACGGCGAATGGTGCCACTACTTCCAATTATTCGGCTTCTGTTTGGAGTTCAACAGGTAATCCTGCAACTATGATGGATGCGCTTTGTGCCGAGAACAGTAGAAGTATGTTAGGTTATTACCCCACCATTAATAACTGCAACCGTGTCATCCAGACCATTGAAGCGGGTGAAGGCCAGGGAGACTATGCACCCGGTGGAGCACAGGAGCAACGTGCATTGGCGGAAGCCAAGTTCAACCGTGCCTATTGTATATATGTGATGAATACATTCTTGGGTGACGTATATTTCCCGCGTACATATACCACCGGTTTGCCGGCCAATTACGCATTTACACGTGAACCGTCAGAGTCTATCTATCGCCAGATTATCACAGACCTGCGTTATGGCTTCGACGTGTTGCCTACAGCCTCTGAACTGAGTGCCCAGGAATTCGGCCGTGCCACGAAAGGTGCCGCTGCACATTTCTTGGCAAAATTGTACCTTTATCGCTACATGGGCAAAGATTATGGAACAGCCACTTACGGACGTAATGCGGACGGCACCATTGACAATACCAACCCGCAGTCTTACCTCGGCATGTTGTATAAGGGTACCGGTACAGCCGATTTGGATTCCTGCATTTATTTCTGCAACTATGTAATCCAGCAGGACGGCCATTATGCATTAGCGGAAAACTATGGAGATATATTCGACCATACACCTGGTGATTTCTCGAACGAGACACTGCCTGAGATTATTTACTCATGCGTATATGGCTACCCCGCCGGTGACGGTAACAACGGTCGTTATGCCAACCGCCTGCAATATTTCCTTTCTCCTTCTTACATGGTATCGCTGTGGGGTATTCCAGACGAAGTTTGCGATTACGGATATCGCGGACGTTCAAATGATGTTTCTACCAACGATTTTGGTTTCGATGTATATGCGGATAAAACAGTAGATTCCCGCTTCCAAAAGTCATTTTGGGTTGAAATGGAGACTGCTCTGCCGGGACCTGGCGCAACAAGTGCATACGCAGCCAATATTCCTTATTACGCTTACAACGATCCCAATAATGCTACATACGTATGGACATCAAGACAGGCAGATTACTTCAATCGTAATATTCTGCCAACATATGATCGTGCCTCTTGGGGTGGCCGTCAAGCTGTAGCCGGTGAGCACAAAATGGGTTCGGGTGATTTGGCGTACGCTTATTTGGAAAATACGAAAGAAACGGCTATTGATAAGATAGAGGCAGAGTCGCAACCGTTCTTCCTTTTCGCCCGCTGGGTGAAATCCGGTGATGAATATTACTACCGCCCTATCCGTGGTACCCGTAATGGAAACGAAGCTTACTTGGATAGCACAGCTCATGGAGGCTTGAACAATATGGCTAAAGAGCCGCAACCGGCTACAAGTAAATATGGTGATCCAGATCGTCCGGGTGCAGAAGATTACAATTCCGGTCGTGATGTACCTGTTTTCCGCATCGCCGAAACCTATTTGATGCGTGCTAATGCTTACGGTTTGAAAGGTGATTATGGTTCAGCAATTGCTGATATCAATCGCGTGCGTGAGCGTGCGGCTTATCGTCCGGGTGAAAATCGTGCAGAAGTAATAGCCCGTCTGTATCCGGGACGTGAGAATTTGGAAACTTCTGAACGACAATATCCTTATGCGGTAACACAAGATTGTACCTCGAAGATGACAATCAATGTAACTGCTTGGGATGGCGCATCAGCCGCTTCGGAAAGAGAAATGTATCCAGAACAGAATATTTTAGGTGGTGGAATGAGTGATGCCGACCGCTTCCAGAACTTTATTTTGAATGAAGTAGCTCGTGAATTCAATATGGAAATGATTTATTATGATTGGATTCACCATTCAGGGTGGCAATATATGCGTATTCAATATCACTGCAAGGAAGCATCCACGTTGCCGCAAGGACCGGACTATTGGCCTGTAGCCGATAATAAGGTAAGTGACGGTTCACTGACTGACCGTGCAGGTATGGGATTCCTACAGCCTTATCATACGCTGAAACCATTCCGTCAAGCTACAATCGACTTATATACGGATGAGAACGGAAATCTGCTGGATGAAGCAGGTAAACGCGCTTATCAAAACTACGGTTATTAATTGACCGATTTAGTAAAATCATGTATTGGGAAAGGGTATGCCGGGAGGCATGCCCTTTTTTTACGACTCCCCCACAGGAGTAATCTTCCAATCTGTAAGGGTACGCTTCTCCTGGTCGAAATTAATACCGACCTTCACGACAGGCAACCCACACAAGGCAAAACGTTCGGGATAATTCTTCAGATCAATCTGTTGCATGGCAACCTCGGCACTCTGGTCCAGCTTTACCTCTATTATATATAAGGAATCAGCGGTACGAAGCCCCACATCTACCCGACCGCGGGGCGTACGAACTTCCACATCCACGTAATAGCCCATCAAACTAAATATCACATAAAGCATTTGCTGGTAATGCCCCTCATAGTCATAGGGCACGGTGGAAAGGAACGCCTGCAGCAGCCACAACGCTTCATCCATCTGTCCGCGTCGTATGGCAACAGACATTTTCGCCACTGTAGCATTGCCCATCGGAGTACGGCTATGCAGATAGTTTGGTAAAAGCGAACGAAACAATCCGATACGGATTTCCTTGTTAGGCATGTCCAATAGATAAAGTTCGGTCTCGGCATCGTAATGTTTGATAGTCAGATAGCCACTTTGATAAAGCAACGGTATGATATTGGTCATCCGCTCGGTAGGAGCATCGAAATCAGCCGCAAAGGCTTCTTGTCTGCCTATTTCTGACGGAGAGATATGGTATTTACGCAGCATTTCTATCAGATAAGTCGGCGTACCGCTTCCGAACCAATAAGACTTCAATTCCTTCTCGTTGAAAGCATTCATCAAGCTGTACGGATTATAGATGTCCGGTGATGGCCAAGTAAAATGATAACCGTCGTATTGCTCCTTCAGCTTTTGGAACAGGCTTTCTTTAGAAGTATTTAATTCGGCTGCAAAGGCTTCCAGATCCGCATCCATCTGCGTGCGAATCTCTTCCTCCGTAATACCACAGATAGCGGCATATTCCTTAAGCATGCTGATATTCTGGATATTGTTCAACTCGCTGAAGATACTCAGTTGAGAGAATTTGGTAATACCCGTCAGAAAGACGAAACGCAGATAAGGGTCGCATGCCTTCAAGGGACTGTAGAAGTTACGCATGATGTTGCGGAGTACAGGCAGATTCTCGTCCTCGTGCATCACGTCAAGCAAGGGAGCATCGTATTCGTCGATTAGCACGACTACCTGTTTGCCAGTTTGGGTATAACTATCCATGATTAAATTCTTCAAGCGGACATTGGTATCAATCGTTTCTCGCGATATAATCCCCAATCGCTTCTCATTATCCTCCAATATACTGTGAAGATAACGGTTTAAAGCATCGGCATCCTTATGCTTTCCAAGGCTTATGTCTAAGTGTATCACCGGATACTGCACCCACTCTGTTTCCAACTGCTCAATAGCCAATCCCTGAAACAACTCCTTACGTCCTTCAAAGTAAGCATGAAGCGTACTGGTAAGCAGTGATTTACCGAAGCGGCGCGGACGGCTCAGAAACATATACTTGGAAGCAGAGTGCGTCATCCGATAAACATAAGCTGTCTTATCAATATACAAATAATTGTTCCTTATAAGTTCAGAGAAAGTCTGGATACCTACCGGATAGAATTTCAACGTTTGCTGTGTCATAACAATGGGCCATTTAGGGTTCAAAGACAAAGGTAGTGATTTAAACGAAAACTACGATAAAAAGATTACGAAAGAACTGCCCAACCGCCCCAAAAGCTCGTTTTTAAGCCCATTATAGACAATAGTCCATGGTTTCTGTACAAAAATCTATTGCTCAATAAGAAAGAAAACCTTACTTTTGCAGAAATAAAAATTTTCTCAACATGAAACAAAAAGCAATCGTATCAGTTATCATCGCATTTTTCTGCCTCGGCACCTTGCAAGCCCAAAACTTGCCCGACAGAAAAGAGACCCTGAAAACACTCGTGAAAGTCAATGACTACTTCATGAAGAAGTACAAAGACTACCGTACCCCATCGTACGTCAACAACGTGATCCGCCCCAGCAACATCTGGACACGTGGCGTTTACTACGAAGGATTAATGGCACTCTATTCCATCTATCCCCGTGACGACTACTATCAATATGCCATTGACTGGGCCAACTACCATGAATGGGGATTCAGAAACGGCACGACTACCCGCAACGCGGATGACTATTGCGCCGGACAAACCTACATTGATTTATATAACATCTGCCCGGACCCCGAAAAGATACGCAAGACAAAAGCTACCATGGACATGCTGGTCAACACACCGCAAGTGAACGACTGGTGGTGGGTAGACGCCATCCAAATGGGTATGCCGGTATTTGCCAAACTGGGACATCTGACCGGCGAACAAAAATACTTCGACAAGATGTGGGACATGTATGAGTATACCCGCAACACCCACGGCGAAAACGGTATGTACAACCCCAAAGAGGGACTGTGGTGGAGAGACCACGATTTTGACCCTCCTTATAAAGAACCGAACGGAAAGAATTGCTACTGGAGCCGAGGAAACGGATGGGTATATGCTGCCCTGGTGAGAGTATTGAACGAAATCCCGGCTAACGAAACTCACCGGACCGACTACATCAACGACTTCCTGGCCATGAGTAAAGCCATCAAAGCCTGCCAACGTGAAGACGGTTTCTGGAATGTCAGCCTTCACGACGAATCCAACTATGGAGGAAAAGAGACTTCGGGCACAGCCCTCTTTGTATACGGCATGGCATGGGGAGTACGTCAAGGATTACTGGACAAGAACGAATACCTTCCCGTCCTGCTCAAAGCATGGAATGCCATGGTGAAAGAAGCTGTACACGAAAACGGATTCCTGGGATACGTCCAAGGGACAGGCAAAGAACCGAAAGACAGTCAACCCGTCACCTATGATAAAGTGATAGACTTTGAAGATTTCGGTGCAGGCTGCTTCCTGCTGGCCGGTAGTGAAATCTACAAATTAGAAGCTGAATAAATCTGCAAACAGGGCTGTGCCGTAACCAAACGAGCACAGCCCTGTTCGCATTTATTACCATTCCACAGCCCAATCCAAGAACCACCCTCAGAAGGGGTTCTGAGGCATCCTCCGGAAGGTTACTAACATTCGGGCCGAAGGTTACTAACATTCCCCCCTTAGGTTACTAACATTCGACCTCTAGGGTAGTAACCTTATTTGAGAGAACCTTGCAGCCACTCCATCATTTGTAAAGATAGACTACCAAAGTCAATCAAACAACTCTTTCAGTACCTCCAAAGATTTCAACTCCGGGAAATCGGGCAAATGCAGACGATAATACTGCTCGATTATAGAAAGACAATACATACGGTCAGTACGGTTCATCGCAAACAGATGCATCGTGTCGTAGTTCAGACGCGCCAACGTAACAAACTGAGCAGTTTCGGAAGGCTTTATATAATAAGAATGAGTCAAAGGGCGAAGAGGAGTAAAACAAGCATTCAACAAATCGAAATAACAGCCTTGCGAATAACCTTCCAAATTGGGATAGAAACCCAAGAAACGGGATAACCGGATGAGAAATACCAAATGAAAATTGGCAAAAGCCGTACGACACTCATCAAGCCACACAACAGAATGATGCAAATAAGCAAAAAGCGGCTCGTTCGCTACTTCTTCGCGAACTGCCCTATACAAAAACTCTGCCAAAAACAAGGCTATGGACGATTTATAAGGGTCATAAGGTAACGATGAAAAAGGATACCAGGATTTTGCCTCCTTTATCTTATATATAGAGGTATTAGGACGCAGGTCTGCTTCCAACTCCACTAAAGCCAGAGGCTGAAACAAAACCGACTTCACAGCCGACTTACGCGAACGAGGAACAGAAACCATAAATGATGTCCGCCCCAGAACGTCCGTATATACATCGGCAATAAAAGCCGTATCCTTATACTTCACCGTACGCAACACAATGCCACATAACTTTTGTAACATATCTCTTCTCTTTAATTCATGAACAAAACTACAAAAAAAGGACGAATAAAGCCTCTTACAGATTTACGAATCAAAAAAAACAAGAAGAGAATAAAAAAATAATATAGATACAAATAGCTGATTATCAACATATAGCAAGCAAGAACGCCCTAAACCCATAAGAAAAACAAAAGATTTTTCTTCAGAATATTTTGCCAATTCAAAAATAGTTTCTACCTTTGCAACCGCAAACGAGAAAAGAACGATACACGAGCGGAAACGCTCAAGAGGCCCGGCCCCTTCGTCTATCGGTTAGGACGCAAGATTTTCATTCTTGAAAGGGGGGTTCGATTCCCCCAGGGGCTACAAGTAAAAGAAATAACAAACATTTTATTAAAAGGATTAGTCGAGATGGCAAATCATAAATCAGCACTGAAAAGAATCAGACAAACAGAGAAGAGAAGACTTCACAACAGATATTATGGTAAGACCATGAGAAACGCTGTTCGCAAGCTTCGTGCCACTACTGAAAAGAGTGTAGCAGCAGAGATGTATCCTAGCGTAGTTAAGCTGTTGGACAAATTGGCTAAGAAGAACCTTATCCACAAGAATAAGGCAAACAACCTGAAGTCAAAGTTAGCGTTGCATATCAACAAGTTAGCTTAATCTGAAGGGATTTACTTACGCATACATTTATTATAAGCATATAAGAGCTGAATCTTTGAAAAAAGGTTCAGCTCTTCTTTTTCTACTCTCCCCACCATCTGTCCGCCAACCGTCGGAAAACACAAAGATTCTTATTTCATTCCGCAAGTTTTGTTCGATTATTCCAGAGATTTTCCGTATCTTTGCTCTGTTATTTCAATAAGGATACAGATTATGACAGAAGAAGAAAAAATAATCGGTGAAAACAACTATTCGGCCAGTAACATTCAAGTACTGGAAGGTCTGGAGGCCGTAAGAAAACGTCCGGCCATGTACATCGGCGACATCAGCGAAAACGGTTTGCACCACTTGGTATATGAAGTAGTGGACAACGCCATAGACGAAGCGATGGCAGGCTATTGCGACCACATTGAAGTGACCATCAACGAAGACAACTCGATTACTGTACAGGACAACGGTCGCGGTATTCCGGTTGACTTTCACGAAAAAGAAAAGAAATCGGCACTGGAAGTTGTGATGACCGTACTGCACGCCGGAGGTAAATTCGACAAAGGCTCCTACAAAGTATCCGGTGGTTTGCATGGTGTAGGCGTATCTTGCGTAAATGCTCTGTCGACCCACATGACTACCCAAGTATACCGAAACGGAAAAATCTACCAACAAGAATACGAATGCGGGAAACCGCTGTATGCAGTAAAGGAAGTGGGGACATGCGATCCCGGAGTGACCGGTACTAAACAAACCTTCTGGCCCGACGGCAGCATCTTCACTACCACCGAATATAAATATAGCACCCTGCAAGCCCGTTTGCGTGAATTAGCTTACCTGAATGCAGGAATCCGCATCACCCTGACCGACCTCCGCCAGAAAGATGAAAACGGCGAGTTCGTACAAGAAATGTTCCATTCGGAAGAAGGCGTTAAAGAATTCGTCCGCTATCTGAACAGCAACAACACGCCGCTATTCGACGACGTGATTTATCTGAATACCGAAAAAGCAGGAGTTCCCATTGAGTGTGCCATCATGTACAACACGGGCTATCGTGAAAACCTACACTCCTACGTCAACAATATCAATACGAAAGAAGGCGGTACGCACGAAGCCGGTTTCCGCTCGGCCCTGACCCGCGTACTGAAGAAATATGCCGAAGACACATGCGCTAAACAATTGGAAAAGGCTAAAGTAGAAATCTCCGGTGAAGACTTCCGCGAAGGACTGATTGCTGTTATCTCCGTCAAAGTGTCCGAACCGCAATTTGAAGGTCAGACCAAAACCAAGTTAGGTAACAACGAAGTGAGCGGTGCCGTGAACCAAGCGGTAGGAGAAGCCCTTTCCTACTACTTGGAGGAACATCCGAAAGAAGCCAAACTGATTGTCGACAAAGTGATACTGGCTGCTACGGCCCGTGTGGCTGCCCGTAAAGCCCGCGAGTCCGTACAACGCAAATCACCTATGGGCGGAGGCGGAATGCCAGGCAAACTGGCCGACTGTTCGAGCAAAGACCCTAACGAATGCGAATTGTTCCTTGTCGAGGGAGACTCGGCCGGCGGTTCTGCCAAACAGGGACGTAACCGTACTTTCCAAGCCATCCTTCCCCTGCGAGGAAAGATTCTGAACGTAGAAAAAGCCATGTGGCACAAGGCTTTCGAGAGTGACGAAGTGAACAACATCATTCAGGCATTGGGCATACGCTTTGGAGTAAACGGTGAAGACAGCAAGGAGGCCAATATCGAAAAACTCCGTTATAAGAAAGTAATCATCATGACCGATGCCGACGTGGACGGTTCGCATATCGATACGCTTATCATGACCCTTTTCTTCCGCTATTTCCCGCAAGTCATCGAACAAGGGTACTTATATATCGCCACCCCCCCACTCTACCTTTGCACCAAAGGCAAGATAAGGGAATATTGCTGGACCGACCAACAACGCCAACGCTTCATCGATACTTACGGAGGAGGTTCGGAAAATGCCATTCACACCCAACGCTACAAAGGTTTGGGTGAGATGAACCCCGAACAATTGTGGGAAACCACCATGAATCCCGAAAACCGTATGCTGAAGCAAGTACATATTGAAAATGCTGCTGAAGCCGATTACATATTCTCCATGTTGATGGGAGAAGATGTCGGCCCGCGTCGCGATTTCATCGAAAAGAACGCTACATACGCCAACATCGACGCTTAAAACATAAAAACATATCTCGTATCTTACTTTCCAGAAGCACCGGGCATCGGAGACTCTCCACCGCCCGATGCTTCTTTTTTTATAGAAAAAAACACAAGATATATTGTTTTATAAAGTAAAATGGGTAAATTTGCATCAGAGTGACATATCAATAACTTAAATTTTATCCTATGAATATACAAAGTATTGGCGAAAGCGCAGGAATCATCTGGAAATTGCTACATGGCGAGCACCGGAAATGGGATTATCAGGAAGTGAAAGAAGCTACGGGTCTGTCGGACAGGTACATCAACGCAGCTATCGGATGGCTGGCACGTGAAGGCAAAGTGACCATCGAAGAGGCCAAAGTAGGTCGGAAAAATGTAATCTACCTCGAGTTAAACTATTATATCGGTTAAAGGTTATGGATAAATACACGATCGGAAAGAATGCCGGTATCGTTTGGAACACCCTGAACGACGGGAAAAGATGGGCATACGAAGACTTGAAAAAAGCCACGGAGTTGTCGGACAGAGATTTGAATGCAGCTATCGGATGGTTAGCCAGAGAGGACAAAATACTTTTTGAAACCGATCAAAACGACAGCGACTATCTGTGCCTCTTTGTAAATCTCTACTATTAACAGAAAAAAATAAAGAGCGAAGAATGAACCAACGGGGGAATTCTTCGCTCTTTGTTTTTCTGCTTTCGCAAGCTCAAGTTAGTGGACAAGAAACAAGTTAACGAGACTACAAGGAATCCTTGTCAACTTGTTCACTTGTCAACTTGCCCACTCGTCAACCGTGAGTTAAAGTCCCAGATCTTTCAAGGTGCGCGGTGCAGGCACACCGGGCAAAGGTTTGCGCTCTTTCAGTTGCTCAAGAGCCACCTCGATGGCTTTCTCCAACTGCTGGTCTACACCAGATTGCTCCACCAAGGGGTCATTGTCTATCCAGATATCCGGGTCTACACCATGGTTCTCCACAATCCACTGTCCGGTCTTGGCATCGTAATTGGTAAAGAAAGGAACGCGAATGTCCGTACCGTCCATGTAAGGCAGCGAGCCACTGATGCCGACAATGCCGCCCCACGTACGCGTACCTATGACCGTACCCAACTGATTGGCCTTAAAGCTCCACGGAAACAGGTCGCCGTCCGAAGCCGAATACTTATTAATCAACAGTACCTTAGGCCCGTATTGCGTGGCATCGGGAATGGGGCTTGTTTTCGTCGACACACGCGACATGGTCATCCGATAAGGCTTACGAAGCAGACGCTCGATAATCATCGGCGATACGTTGCCGCCTCCGTTGGCACGGTCGTCAATGATGAGCGCCTCTTTGTCAAGTTGCGGATAAAAATAACGGGCAAACTCGTTCAGTCCTTCGGGACCCATGTCGGGGATATAAATGTAGCCTACACGTCCATCGGTTGCTTCTTCCACCCGCCGGATGTTTTTCTGCACCCAGTTATAATGGTAAAGCGGATATTCATTGTTGGTAGGAGTCACCACCAGCTTGCGGGCCCCTTCCGCCGAAGGACGGGTGTTCAGCGTCAGCTCAGTCAACACGTTCGCCTTGCCCACCAATAACTGATAAATGTTGTCCACCGACTTCGTGGATACCCCGTCGATAGCCACGATGTAGTCACCTTCCTTGACCTTCATGCCCGGTTCGGTGAGGGGCGAACGAAGCTTCTCGCTATAAGGTGCGCCGGGGATAATCCGGTCGATGCGGTAGAAGCCGCTCTTGTCGCGACTCAACTCAGCACCCAGCAAGCCCATATCAATCCGCTCGGGACGCGGATAGTCGCCCGGATTGACATACGCATGTCCGCACGCCAACTCTCCAATCATTTCCCCAATGACATAGTTCAGGTCGAGCCGCGTCTTGACGTAAGGCAACAGCACGGCATACTTCTCTTTGATGGCTTTCCAGTCCACCCCGTGCATATTCTCCACGTAGAAACCGTCGCGATAGGCCCGCCAAGCCTCATCGAATATCTGTGCCCACTCCTGGTTGTAGTCGACAGGAGCCACCATATCGGAGAGGTCGACCGACTTGTCAAGCGCGGCTTTCCCTGTGCCCAAGGTCCCCATATAGATTTTCTGTCCCTGCATGAACATCACCTGGTCCGTGCCCGGTACAGCCATCATCAAAGCCCCTTCGGCCACGGTATGGTCTTCCTGCTCCTCCAGATCATAGGCATGGGTTGCCCCGTTGGCATAGTACCAGACGCTCTTCCCGTTGCAGAAAAAGTTGAAATAGTTCCCCGCCTGAAGCGGCAACTTGACAATGCGCCCGACGATGCCTTCCGGATCAATGACAACCGACGTCGGAACCGTTTCCTCTTGGCCTTTTCCCGGCTTTTCTTTCCCCTCTTCCTGGGTGGAAGCATTCACTTCGCTATCTTCGGGCAAGAAAGGAGAAGGCGTATCTTGCTGCAACATGGCCAGATAGATACCTCCCATGCGGGTGTAGACATGATTCCACTCCAACCGGCCGTAAATGGGATTAAAGTCGCGGTCGGACTCAAACACCAGGTACTTGCCATCGGTACTGAACACAGGAGAAGAAGAATTATACCATTTCTCGGTGACGGGATATTCCTTCCCTTCGGCCAGATTATACACATAGACCACCGACATATCGTTCGAAGCCGGTTTGGTGTACGTAATCCAACGGCTGTCGGGCGAGAAAGCCACTTCATAAAACTCGCTTTCGGGATTCTGCATCACCACCTTCTTGCTCTTCGAAGCCACATCCACCGTGACAATGCGGTTCTTCCGGTCGGTATAAAGCAACGTTTGACTATCGGGGCTCCACATCAGCTGGCGGATATACGTGTCGTTCCCACGGGTCAACTGGATGGGGTCTCCCCCTTCGGCGGGTTGCACATAGAGTTCCGTCTCTCCCGTACGGTCGGAGATGTAAGCTACATACTTGCCATCGGGACTCCAATCGGCTCCCCGTTCGTTAGCACCGGGGGTACGGGTCAAGTTGCGGGTAACACCTTTCTGTACAGGCACGTCGAACACTTCGCCCCGTGCGGTCACCGCCAACCGCTTGCCATCGGCCGAGAAACCAGCTGCCGTAATGGCATCGGCCACCGGCATCTGTACCTTCCGGGCATACACGTTCTCGGCATGCAACGTGATGTGAATCCGCTCAGCCTGGCGGGTCTTCGGGTCGAGACGATAGAGATAGCCCGCTTGTTCGTAGACGATGACCGAGCCGTTCGTGCTGGGAAACTTCACGTCATAATCCGTATAATGAGTCACTTTCTCCGTGGTACGCGTACGGGTGTTGTAAACGAAGAGATTCATCGTCTTGTCGCGGTCGGAGATAAAGAAGATTTCTTCGCCCACCCACATGGGACAGATGTCCTGCGCCACATTTTCGGTAATGTTCTCTACCGTCTTCCGAGCCGGATCGTACACCCAGATGTCATCGGCCATACCACCCCGGTAGTACTTCCAGGTGCGGAACTCCCGGAACACCCGGTTATAAGCCAACCGCTTTCCATCCGGCGAATAACAGCAAAAGCCACCTTCAGGCAAAGGCAAGGCCTCGGGCATGCCGCCTTCAGCAGGAACCGTCCACAGGCGCCCGTCGAACCCGTCGCTGATGCGGTTTCGGTAAACCACCCCTTTTCCGTCCGCCGTCCAGGCCATCACCAAGTTGTTCGGCCCCATGCGGTCGCCCACATCGTCGCGCTCATTGGTAGCCGTGTAGGTCAGCCGGCGCGGTTCTCCCCCATCCCCGGCCATGAGATACACCTCCCGGTTACCATCATACTCCCCCGTAAAGGCGATGTGCTTCCCATCCGGCGAGAAGCGGGGAAAGATTTCATACCCCACATGCGAAGTCAGGCGTTGCGCCTCGCCCCCTGTCAACGGGGCTTTATACAAATCGCCGGCATAAGAGAAGACCACTTCCGTCCCGTTGGTTGCCGGGAAACGCAGCAGCCTGGCCTCGTCGGCACTTACTCCCGCAGCCATACCCATGGCTAACAAGGAGAAAAACAAATGCTTTTTCATCATACGCAGTTATTTTAAGTAAACATAAGTCACTAATCCTATTTAGTTTATACGATAAATGGGAATTTAGCTGTTAGAAATAGGTAACAGAACTCTCCTCCTTCTAGAAGGAGGGGAGTTTGTTATCATTTAATCGAGGCGAATATAATGCTTTTCATCCGGAATACCAAGCTTTGGTTCACAGGGAATCAGGCACAGGTCCGTATCATTCTGACACTTTGACTTCTCTAATCGCTGAGGATCGCATATTTCCGACCGAAGTACACGCCGGTGGATTTCAAGCGAAGAAAAAACGTACTTTCTCCCTCATTTACAAGAAAATAAGCCAAAATTTAACACTTGGAGGCACGCAAACCAGAGCGAAAAACAGCCTGCTGAAGCCCAAAACCAACACTTTTATTTCGGAATCCTGACAAATTTACCCGCAAAAACCGCTTAACTACCCATGGAAGGTTGCTTGTTTACCCGTGGAAGAAGTAATGTTTTGCCTCGGAACATCGTATGTTGGGGCTTAAAACATCGTATGTAACGCGCCGGAAGCCTGTTTTTTACAGTCTTTAACGTCTATCTCTCAGGAATGGAAAAAACGAAGAGTCAGCCAAACGGGCCAATCGATGACTTTTTAAAAGATAATCCGGGATTTATCCAACCATTACGAAATGATTATGTACCTAGCCAACTGCCCGAAGGGCGGGGCGGTAGGTAAAAAGAGGGTCGACCTATTTATTTATGAACAAGGTCGCTCCGCGGCATGTTTTACCGACCACCTCCCCCGTTATCGGGGGGGAGAATAGGAGGTCCTTCACTAACGTTCCCTTAGACAATAATCAACTACTTTCCAATTATTCCTTATCTTCATGACAGCTATTTTCAACGAATAGCAACAATATGTCGACCAACTCGGAGAAAGCATCTATCTATCTCTTTTATTTAACCAAAAGCAAACAGTCATATAAACTACAATAAAGACATCAAAGAGAAGGCTATATGTTAGAATCAGTGTCACAAAGACACTTTTAACTCGAATCATTTTGCTTTATTAAGAGAAGCCTCTATATTTGCACCCGACATTTCTTTGACGCAGCCACCGGCGCATACGATGCAAGCAGCTATGTGGCAGGCACGCTCTATACGCCCATCGATGTATTCAACCAAGTGGGCAGTAACCAGCTGCTGATGCGTTGGCCTTATCCCGAAAGTTCTTCCTCGCGCAACTCGAATGTGCCGGATTTCCCGGGATACACCACGCCTATCTTCTGGGCAGAATAAACAAGATTGTTACACCATATTATAATAGAAGGAACAATGAAGAAATTAGCATATTTGATGGCATTCGTGTTCACCTTGGCTCTGACAAGCTGTGGCGAAGACAGCACAGCAGGCATGACCGACATCACCTACTATGCAGAACTGACCCTGGAAGGTGAAACTACGATGTACGTGGACAAGGGAGAAGCGTACGAAGAACCCGGTTATTCGGCCGTCATGAACGGTGAAGACGTGACCGACCAAGTAGAAGTAACTTCGAATGTAGATACCTCCACCTCAGGAGTATATACCATTACTTACTCCATCGTTAATGAAGATGGTTTTTACACCACATCCACCCGTACGGTCATCGTACTCGACCCCAACGACCCCATTGAAGGCTATTGGGATACGGACGAAAACAGTTACCGTGACTACGAAGGACAAACAGCTTATGGCGACAGCTATGAGATACTGATCATCAACAACGGTGATGGCACTTACTATGTAGAAGACCTGCTGGGCGGCTGGTACTACTACCGCGCCGGATATGGATCAAGCTATGCCATGACGGGTAATATTGCCATCGATGGCAGTACGGTGACGCTGGTAGACAGCTACATTGCCGGCTGGGGGGATGGTCTGGATTACCTCGACCAAGGCACCTATGACGCCACTACCGGAACCCTCTCCTGGCATGTCAGCTATGCAGGCTATTTGGAATTCTATGTAACCATGTATAAAAGATAACAGCATATGAAAAAAGCAATCTATTTACTGATGATAATCATCGCAGGGGTGACATTCACCTCCTGCGAAAAAGACGAGATAGGCGGCACGGCCTCCGAGGCCCTGGCCGGCGAATGGTATGTGACGGTGGATGCGGTGGACGATGCCGGCAACACGGTCTATGAAGACTTCTTCGGACTGGGCAACACCTTCCTGTTCACCTACAACACGGCCGCCGATGTGGCCACGGAAATGTACGTGAGCGACCAAGGCTATTTTTGGGATTATACCATTAAAGTGAGTTGCGATGTGGATGCCCTGACCTTTACCAGCAACGGAGACGTGACGAACATGGTGGAGACAGACCCGGATGATGAAGTAGAAGGAGATGAATATTATTGCGACGTGAACATCGAAGACGGTCAGGTGATCTACGGTGCCGCCACCACGCCCAGCGGTATGCCGGCGGACAGCATCGTGTTCTATGTATCGTTCAGCGATGATGCCTACCCGGCAGCCTACGGGTACAGCAAATACAAAGTATCGGGCTATCGCTACACCGGCTTCACCGCCGATGAGTAAAGGCCAAGCACTTCCCTTTGGAGAAGCGTCTCCACTCAGTAGGAAGTTCTCTGCACCTTCCACCTATTTTCCGTGGAGAACTTTACATTAGTTGTTTCTTAACTGATCAACAAAAGGGAAAAGGCAGCGGGTCATCTTCGTGAGAAGGTGACCCGCTTTATCCATCAATCATTTATCTGATGACCGAACAATTACCTTACTTCCATAGCCTCGATCTGAGGTACGTTAGCTTTCTGCCCGTCAGGCTCGGCCTCCACCATAGCATTGAAAGGATGCTGATAGGAAGACATAAACTCGAGGATTCCCTTGGTCGGGAGGACACAAGCCGGCAAATGGTGATACACCACCCCCTTCTCCAAAAA
Organism: uncultured Bacteroides sp.; assembly: GCA_944322355.1. Classification (GTDB taxonomy): domain Bacteria; phylum Bacteroidota; class Bacteroidia; order Bacteroidales; family Bacteroidaceae; genus Bacteroides. The sequence goes on from CALUOT010000004.1 coordinate 82,764, forward strand.
CTTCTTCTTCTTCCTGCTTTTTCCGATAGAAGAAGGCGACACGGCTTTGATATAAACGGAACGAAAATCTTTCGGTTGGGCAAACAGCAAATCATCGGCAGTAACCTCAAACACTTCCATCAACTTGCCCAACGTTTCATAATTGGGTTCACTCACACCTTTCTCATAATTCGAAATCGTGTTTGGCCTTACGCCAATCCTGTCGGCCACTTCGTACTGGTGATAACCTTTCAGCTTGCGGGCAAAAGCCAAATTCTTACTGAAAAAATTCTTTTTGTCCATATCCTACGTATATAGGCTGCAAGCCTTCCTCGCTTTCCGTTTGGATAGCGATTCCGCTGCCCTTGCGCTTGCAGCATTTACATCCGGCCTGTCACGCATTCATTTTAGGGTTAACAAAGTTAGCCATTTAATTTGGAAATCCTACTTTTTAGTTGTTAAAAAAGGATTTCAAAGGCTTCATATCAAGCTTATTTTTACGCACATCTTCACTCGACTTGTAAAATAAGAAGATTTGGGGAGTTCATCCTCGGAATCGGCCTCACAAGCATCTCTACACAGGTTCGGAAAGGTTGCAAACATTCGGGCTTAATGTTGCAAACATAGACCCCTTAGGTTGCAAACATTCGGACCTTATGTTTGCAACCTTATTTTTCCCACCTTTCTTCTTACTTTTCCTTCCTCTGTTTTGTCATTATTTATTCACCACATAAAAATATAGTCGTTTTTTGTTCATAAAAAGTTCTCATAAAATTTGGATATATATAATATGTATACGTATATTTGCATAGAGCATCATCGGATGCCCTCCTTTGATGAAAAGGTCGAGAACAAAAGTTCAAACTACTTGAGTTTTTTAACATTTTATATTTTGTCCGTTCGAATATACTTCTTATATTTGCCTATGAGATAATCAAGGAACTTGATTCTCGAACTATGACATGGACACAACCTATTTCGCCGATAATTCAGGCCTGTATCAGTGAATGTGGTTTATCTCCCCGCTTGGGAGTTTTTCCCAAGGCTATGTGAAGAATTTAAATCAGTAAAAACGAAAACAAAATGAAAAAGTACGTTTTCATTCTCAAAGACCATTTGGCCAACTACCTCAAGGTGAAGTATGCCAAAAACATGAAAGGCGACATGCTTTGTCTGCCCGTCCGTTCACCCTTCTACCGATTTGTTCGCGATCGAGAATACGGTTATACACGCCGTAGCTTGACCTGTCCTGAAGGTAATCTGACAATGGGAATTATCTCCTTAGGAAATTCCAAGAGTTCAGCTTGGTATTATCAATTAAGTAAGAAGGATACGCACGAATTAGAGCGTATGATTGACCGCCAAATGCGTCAGGAATTACATGCTTTGATGAAAGCCAACCATCAGCGTGGCATTCCGTATGTGGAAACCGTCAACCGGTTCATGCTACAGTATGACATCCGGGGATTGACGGAAGATGCCTTCCTGCGAGGGTATCAACGCTTCAGAAACCGGGCAATACCGGAATAAAAAGGAGGCGGGACTCATTTCTGCAAAGAAAAGTCCCGCCTCATTGCATTTATTAGGATACCTCCCACGAGCAGTTTGTCCGATTTCCCCCTTTCGTAATCTTCTTTCTAAACCCTCAGCGGGCCTATTTCCCCTCTCTACTCCCCACCATTTTTTGTCCAGACAGGTTCCACCAAAAAGCCTCATCTTTGCACTGTCATCAGCTGATAAGACAAAGAAAAAAATGAAACATCTAACCATTTTAAAAAAGAAAGGAGATTAAGAACCATGACTATCCGTTATCGAAAAATCAAAAGACATGCGCAACCTGCGGATCTTTCTTCTGAAATCCGCGTGTATCCGGTAGTAACCTACAAGTATGCTCGCGCAGCTACGCTCTCGGAAGTAGCCAAAAAGATTGCCAAACAATCCATTTTAGGCGAGGGAGAAGTGTATAACCTGTTGAAGTATTTCTGTTCCTTGTTACAGGAAATCCTATTGGAAGGCAGACAGGTAAACCTTGATGGGTTTGGATATTTCTTCCTGGCTCTGCAAGGAAACGGTGCCGAGACTGAAGAAGAGTTCACCACCAACGACATTACGGGAATCCGCATCTGCTTCCGGGCACACAACAACATCCGCATCCACAACGGAGCCACCACCCGTACGGAAGGGCTGGACTTCCTGGATGTAGACAAAATTCAACAAGGAAACGGTTCGGACATCAACGAAACGGAACCGGATGAAACCGACCCGGACGGAACCGGTGGCGACGACCAAGAAGAAGACCCCTTAGCATAGCATGAACAAGGAGGGTGTGTCATCAGATGACAATATGATAACAGTCGTGCATGGGGACATGCCCTCATTCAAACTATCAACCTTTAAATTTTAATTGTTATGAGACCTATTCATTACCTCATCATCCATTGCAGCGCCACGCGCGCTGACCGCGACTTCCCGGTGGAACAACTAGAAGCCGCTCACCGGGCCCGGGGCTTCCGGGGCATCGGCTATCACTACTACGTTCGCCGTGACGGCACGGTGGTCAACACACGCCCCATCGCCCGCATCGGTGCCCACTGCAAGGGTTACAATGCCCACAGTATCGGCATCTG
>CALUOT010000005.1 GCA_944322355.1 uncultured Bacteroides sp.
CGTTTAGCTCAGCTGGTTCAGAGCATCTGCCTTACAAGCAGAGGGTCGGCGGTTCGAATCCGTCAACGCCCACTTTACATAAAAAACCGCTTCCTTTCATGAGGGAAGCGGTTTTTCTTTTATCGTTTCTTCATCACGCTATTCACGACACGTACCGATGAAACCAATTTATTGGTTGAAGTGAAGACATCCACATTCCATACGTGCGACGAACGCCCTTTATGTACAATCGTACCCACAGCGCGTACCGTGTCTCCCTCATGAGCCGACGAAATATGATTGCCGCTCACCTGCATTCCAACCACGAATTCATCCGGTTGACAAAGAATCATGGAACCCAGCCCTGCCACAGTTTCTGCCAAAGCCAAAGTAGCCCCACCGTGTAAAATGCCGAAAGGCTGACGCGTGCGGTGATCTACCGGCATGGTAGCTTCTACCCGTTCATCAGACACATACGTGTACTGGATGCCCAAATTTCCCATTAAAGCATGACTTGCCTGAGCATTCAGCTGATCCAGTGGAATCTTCGTAGAATGAATATCAGCCAAAATCAGTTTTTCTACCGCCTGGGCTACTCCATCGTTTTCATTCGTATCTGTCGTATAGTCCGCACAGATCTTGACCGAATCCACCGAATTGCCCATGGCAATTCCCATACCGGCCAACTGAATCATGGTCACATCACAGACACCGTCTCCAAACACCATGACTTCCTCACGTTTCATGCCCAGGTATTCCAGCAATACGCCTAATGTATTAGCTTTATCAATGGTACAAGGAACCACTTCGAGGAAATAAGGCTCCGAACGGAATACATCAAGGACACCGTCCAATCGTTTCTTCCAATGCTCCTCCAGACCGGTCAACGCTTCTTCGTCATCACTCACCAACATACATTTGCAGGGAGCGAAGTCGATAGCCGTAGAGAATTCTTCTTCCGGAATAATCCGCAAATTATTAAGCGCAGCCTCTGCCTTCACATGCTCATTATCCGGACTGTTAGTCAGCAACGTGTCATCATGATAGGTAAACAGAGCAAAGCCGTTTTTATTGGCCTTCTTCTCCAGATAAGGCAGCATCTCCGGGTTGATTCTGCGCTCAAACAAGATTTCACCATTGTTGGCATTGATAATCTGACAACCGTTATAGGACAGAATAAAACCTCCATAAAGCCCCAATTCCAATGATTGAGCCAGTGGCATAAGTCCGTATGTCGGTCTGCCGGACGCCAACACAATACGTACCCCCATTTGCTGCACCTTCAGCAAAGCGGAAAGCGTACGTTTACTGATTTTCTTCTCATTGTTGAGAAGCGTTCCATCTACATCAAGAACCAAAAGCTTGTATTTCATGGCTGTATATATTTGTTTATCGCCAAAGATACTATAAAAAAGTGAAATAGCAGACAGAATACGGAAATATAACTAAAATAAACAACTAAAAAGCAATGCGAATGCAACCCTCTTCCTCCAATAACCGATAGGGAATATGCAGTTCCTGACAATCCTCAATGACTTGTTTCCGGTAATAAGGAGTCAGAGAAGAATCAATAATTACCTGCCGAATGGTGAACAGTCCGGACAATTCACTGACTCCGTCTTTATATCCTTTCGATATATAAGCATAATCGATAGGAAGCGGATGGGGCGAAGTATGATACCGCCATCGGTCATCATTCAACAGGCAAATGCGTTTCCCCCGATAGTTGACGATGTGGTTTTGCATCTGAATATCCGGAGCCTGATAAGAATCAGTGATAATTTGAGGAGTATCGAGATGAAGCCGGTTCCAATGCGGAGCCAACGAACGAGTGAGCCAAGACACATCGGGCAAACTGTCTGCACACACCAACCAAGAATGAGTCCCATCAGTTAGGCAATGCACGGCAGGACATCCTCGTACCTGATAGAAAGCAAAGCCCGGTCGAGGTTTATGGTACAGAGAACTTCCGAAATCATAGGCTGCCAACAGCAAGAATGCCCCCAAAGCAACCCTCAGACTACCGGCCGTCCGCATCCGCAAGCCTCGATACAATAACAGTATAGCCAAGTAAAACAAAGCCACTTCCCAGCCATCAAGCCAGCAATGGTCAATCGAAGCGTATGGCCATTGCTCAATGTGACGTAAGCCCTCATTTTGTAATTGAAGCAATTTCTCCGTAAGGAAAGCGACAGGAGGCTGCAAGGCCGGAAACGGGGCAAGCAGTAAGAGTAAGACTCCAGCATACATAATGAGCGAAGCTAAAGGAATGACCCACAGATTGGTAAACAGGAAGTGAGTAGAAAAGCGGGAGAAATAGAAGATAACCAACGGAGCCGTCCCTATTTGAGCTGCCACCGACAGGCTCATCAGTCCCCACACTTTCCGGACCAACCGATTAGAAATGGGACACCACGCATAAAACAAGGGATGAAATATCAAGATGGCAGCCACAGCCGTGAAAGATAACTGGAAACCTACATCAAATAGCCAACAGGGATTGTACAACAACATCAAAAAAGCCGTAGCAGCCAAGGTATTAGCCGATATCGCTTTTTCAGATTGCAAACAGGACAAAGCCAATAAGGAAAACATAATCACGGACCGAACCACCGAAGGAGCTAAACCCGTGAGAAAAGCGAAACCCCACAAACAACAGATGATAACGCCCAGCAGAACAGGCTTTAAAGGCTTAAAACGTCTCCACAGAGGACTGAACAGAAACCAAAATAAAGCATATAGAAAACCGATATGCAATCCCGAAAGTGCCAGGACATGACTGGCGCCCGTGACTGAATAAGTTTCGGTAATGTCTTCACTTAAATCGTCTTTGTCGCCGACAGTCAATGCCGACAATACCGCCAACTCGTCTCCCTGAAAACCCAACTGACGATAATAGGCTACAACTTTTTCCCGCTGGTCCAAAGCTTGCTGACGGAAAGGAACGGTCAACAGACGACCGCTTCGCTTCCAATGTCCGGAAGCCACATAACCGGTACCGCAAACTCCCCGATGCCGGAGGAAACGGGCATAATCGAATTCATCCGGATTACCATTGTTAGCGGGAGGAGACAGACGGGCACTAATCCATAACATATCGCCCCGTCTTAGTTGCCGGGCTACAGAATCCTTCGGGAAATATAGCAGAAACAACTTTTCCTCATCCAGCTTTTGCAGGGTGGAATCATTCATTCGGACTTCCCGGATGGCAGAACGGCACAGTATACTCCGATTCTTTTCTTCCGGATGCTCCCGGATAACCACCTGATATACTTCTTCCTGACCACTGAAAGGAAATTGAAGGGCACTGAGTTGCCAACCGATCAGACAAAAGCCCAATGCCGCACCAATTACAAAAAGTCCAGTTCCAAACGCCACATGCCCATTACGCCGATAGCACCCATATAGGAAAAGGATACTCAACCCCATCCCTATCCCAAACACCGAAACCGGTACATCATACGGGAACGCTTCTCCGCATACAATGCCCACAGCCAGCGCAAGAAAGAGCCGCAGAAAGGGATACCGTTGTAATGTCTGAACAAACAAATGGCGTCGTTTACAGGTTCTTCAAGGTATGAATGACTTCTTCCGGATGAGGAGCTTTGAATACGGCACTGCCGGCCACCAGCACATCTGCACCAGCCTCTACTAAACGCTTGCCGGTATCCGGATTTACACCTCCGTCCACTTCGATCAACGCTTTCGACCCGATCTGGGCTATCAGTTCCCGTAATTCACGTACCTTGGCCAACGAATGCTCAATGAAACGTTGCCCTCCAAATCCCGGATTGACACTCATGATCAATACCATGTGAAGCTCCGGCAAGATATCCTTTAACATCCATACCGGAGTAGCCGGATTGATAGTCACGGCCGGTTTCATTCCAGCTTCACGGATCTGCTGGACTACCCGATGCAAATGGGTACAAGCCTCGTAATGTACATTCATAATCTCTGCCCCCAACGCCTGTATATTAGGAATGAATTTCTCGGGCTGTACAATCATCAGATGAACGTCCAAGGGCTTTTTCGCTATCCGGACAATGTGTTTCAACACCGGAAAACCAAACGAAATGTTCGGCACAAACACACCATCCATAATGTCGATATGAATCCAATCGGCTTCACTCCGGTTTATCATCTCAATATCCTTGGCCAAATTTCCGAAATCGGCAGAAAGGATGGAAGGGGCTATAAGAGGTCTCATAGGCTTAGAGGTTATTAAATGTCAGTTACTATTGTACACGAAAGTCATTGTTCATCCGGAACCCGCGTAGCAGTTCATCCACCTTCAAACGCTTCTTACCGGGCAGTTGCAACGAACGGATACTTACCCAACCGTCGGCAGCAGCCACATGCAGATACGTTTTGCCATCCGTACAAATACTTCCGGGTGTCAGGTGATGGGATTGAATCAATTTCTCCGTCTCAAATATTTTCAGCACGACCACACTGCCATCAGGTTGCACCAATTCGGTCCATGCAGTCGGATAAGGTGACAACCCACGTATGAAGTCATAGATGCGTTTGACCGGTTGATTCCAGTCTATGCGGCAAGTCTCTTTGAAGATTTTAGGAGCCGGACGAAGTTCGCCGCTTACAGTCATATTTTCCTGGGGAATGGTCCGTACGGTTCCTTCCAATAGGGCGTCTACCGTTTCAACAATCAGTTTTCCTCCCAAGTACATCAGGCGGTCATGCACACTGCCGGCATCATCTGTATCGGCAATGGGCACAGCTACTTGCTGAATCACCTCACCGGTATCTATCTCATGTTTCAAGAAGAAAGTCGTAATACCCGTTTCCGTTTCACCGTTGATAACGGCCCAATTGATGGGAGCTGCGCCACGATATTGCGGAAGTAACGAAGCATGAAGATTAAAAGTACCCAACCGAGGCATATTCCACACCACTTCGGGCAACATGCGGAAGGCTACCACAATCTGCAAATCGGCATTCCAGGCACGCAAGGCTTCCAAGAAAGTCTCGTCTTTCAGTTTCTCCGGCTGAAGCAAGGGCAAGTTATGCTCCAAGGCATACTGCTTGACCGGAGAATATTGTAACTTATGTCCTCTTCCGGCCGGTTTGTCGGGCATGGTAATAACGCCAACCACATTATATCCACCTTCCACCAGGCAGCGCAATGACTCTACCGCAAATTCGGGAGTCCCCATATATACGATCCGCAAATCTTCTTTCTTCATGTTTTTCTTCTTTAGGATTGATGTTAATTATTCATCAGAGAAGCGCACCAATACTTCCCGATATGAATTGAATATTTTCGATTTGGAAACAAAGCCCAAATAAATTCCTTCCTGATCGACCACCGGCAAATTCCAAGCCTTAGTGTCATCAAACGTCTGCATAACCTGTTCCATACTGTCCGTATCATACAGACGCGCTGGCGGAGACACCATGAAACGGTTCACCGTAAACCGATGGTACAACTCCTGCCGGAACATAATATTACGAATGTCGTCCAATCGCACAATACCCAACAACTTGCCCTCTTTATCTGTGACCGGGAATACATTCCGGCGAGACTGGGCAATAGCCTTGACCATCTCTCCCAAATCCATTTCAGGATGCACAATTGTGAAATCCTTCTCCACCACGTTCTCCATCTTCATTAGGGTCAATACGGCTTTATCCTTATGATGAGTCAGCAATTCGCCTTTCTTGGCCAGACGCATGGAATAAATGCTATGAGGTTCAAACACAATGATAGTCAGATAAGAACTGACGGACACAATCATCAACGGCAGAAACAGGTCATATCCACCGGTCAGTTCGGCAATGAGGAATACACCGGTCAGCGGAGCATGCATCACCCCACTCATCACACCGGCCATTCCCATCAGAGCAAAATTCTTCTCCGGCAAATAAGCCGTCATGGAGAACTCGTTACTGAAATGCGAGAAAACAAACCCGGCAATACATCCTAAATAAAGCGAAGGAGCAAATATACCACCGCAACCGCCTCCGCCATTGGTAGCACTCGAAGCGAAAACTTTGAACAGGATAATCAGCATCAGATAGACAAGCAATAGATTGCCATGACCGTAAAAAAGGGAGTTATTCATCACGGTGTCCCAATCGGCATTACTAGTACCGTTCAACAACAATTCAATAGTATCATACCCTTCACCATACAACGGGGGGAACAAGAATATCAAAACACTCAGCATGACGCCCCCCAAGGCCAGTTTCTTATAAGGCGTGTTCAACCGGCCGAATATGCCTTCCAGCGAATTCATGGCACGGGTAAAGTATAAAGAAACAAGACCGCAGAAAATGCCCAGCATAATAACGTACGGAATACGCCCCAACTCAAAAGGTTCGTCCATGTGAAACTGGAACATGGCTTCCTGCCCGGTGACTACATAAGAAAGCGTAGCCGCCGTAACCGAAGAAATCAACAGGGGAAGCAACGAAGTCATCGTCAGATCTATCATCAATACCTCCAAAGTAAAGACCAATCCCGCAATCGGTGCCTTGAAGATACCGGCCACAGCCCCCGCCGCTCCGCAACCCACCAGCAGCATCAGAGTCCGATATTCCATCTTAAACAAACTGCCCAAATTGGAACCGATGGCCGAACCCGTCAATACAATCGGCGCCTCTGCTCCTACCGAACCACCAAAACCGATAGTAATGGAACTGGCAAGGATAGACGACCAGGTATTATGCCGCTTGATGCGGCTCTGCCGGCGGGAAATGGCATATAGAATCTTCGTCACACCATGACTGATGTCGTCCTTAACCACATAACGCACAAACAAGCCTGTCAGGAAAATACCCACCACCGGATACACCAAATAAAGATAGTTGGCTTCCGTTGTATCGAAATTCTCCGTCAGGAAGTTCTGTATCCAATGTATCAACAGCTTCAGCAGCAAAGCAGCCAAAGCCGTACAAATGCCGACCAGGAAACTGAGCAGCAAGATAAAACGCTTTTCCTTAATATTCTTTTCACGCCAGACCAGAAAGCGTTGCAACCAATTTCTTTTTTCTCCCTTCATCGCTCCGCTCACTGTCTGATGATTTTTATCACACCGCCTTCATCCAGTTTAATAATGCTCGACGGTTTAGGAGATCCGACCTCATCTTGCCGATAACCGACAATATAGTCCACGGCCGATTTAATGGTTTCACTGATTTCACTGAAATTACGGGGTGATGGTTGACCGCTGATATTGGCCGAAGTCGATACAATCGCTTTTCGGAACTGCTGACACAAGCGTTGCGAGAACACCTCGTTAGTCACCCGGATGCCTACGCTTCCATCTTCTGCCAGCAGGTTGGGAGCCAAATTGCGTGCGCCCGAATAAATGATAGTAAGCGGCTTATCGGCTAACTCAATCAGGTCCCAAGCTATGTTAGGCACATCCTGCACATAAAAATCCACCTTGACAGGCGTGTCCACCAACACCAGCATGGCTTTGCTGTCGGCCCGTTGTTTAATTTCATATACGCGGCGCACAGCTTCTTCGTTGGTAGCGTCGCATCCTATGCCCCAAATGGTGTCTGTGGGATACAGTATAACTCCCCCTTCACGCATCACTTGACAGGCTTTCTTAATATCTTCTGTCATGATCTCTTCACTTTTTCGGGTTGATTGATACGCAAAAGTACAAATTTCGTTTAGATAACAAAAGAGTTTGCCAACAGACTTGCATAAAATCACAGGCTATCCACCTCTTCCCGAGATAATCCTGTGGTCGCTATAATATTTTCAGATTTTATTCCTATACGCTTAAGATTACGTGCTATTTCAAATTGTTTCTTCCGCTCCCCTTCCATTACTCCTTTTGCATGTCCATCATTCCAGGAATCTTCCAATACAATTTGGCTCACACTAAAACTGTCCACCGCCTTGTCATAGGCGATACGGTCTGCTTCAGACAAGTTGGCAACGGCAGCTAAACGGTCTAAACGCTGAAAGACTTGCTCTTTCAAGGCATCGGGCATTCTGTTCCACTGGTTCATATTCTTCAATGCATATATAAGTTTGTCATACAAGGTATTACAGTCAGATAGTTCCTTGGTAAAATAAGGGAACTGCAAGTAGATTTGGCGAAAATGCGCATTTACCACTCGACCGTTTTCCCGGTCTGCTATCACCGTGTCCGTACGGAATTTTGATTCCAGCTCCTGTTCTTTGAAGTTCATCAAGAAGATGCCGTACACAGTAGAGAGTCGGTAACGCTTGCCGTATGATACTTGTTCTTCACATAGCATTCCTGAAGCTCCTTCGGGAACTTTAATTTTTTCGGTGATAGGTTGTTCAATTTGTCTGCTGATAGCCCGGCTCACATAGTAGAGTGTACGGTCAAGGAAATTACTGTGCCAACGGTTCTGCATCTCCACGATGATGTACTCTCCGCTATCCGTCTGGCAATATAGATCATAAATGATACCTGCATCGTTCCGGTTTTCCGAATGGTCTTCTTTGTCCAGAAACGTCAGGTCTTCTATATGGTGTTCTCCGGCCAGGAGTTCGTTCAGCAGCGTAATGAGTAGGGGCTTACTGGCCGGTTGCCCGAAAATGATTTTAAATCCGATGTCCGTAAACGGGTTAACGAAATGCGACATGTCTTCTATGTTTTTTATTAGCCTTGGACAAAGATAGCATTTCTTCCGATAATATGCAAATGAAAGTATTTCTCATGGTTCAACGATTTAGAAAAGACAAAAATAACCCGACATCCTATCTTTTGCATAAAAACGAAGTATGTTCGAGTGGAAAACATGCTTTGTTTCGAGGTATTACATTTAATGAAACGTTGCGTTACCTTTAAAGAAAACCTATGTACCATTTAAAGAAAAAACATGTATCTTTCATTCTTCGTTCTTCATTAGCTTCGCTCAAAACAACTTTTATTATTTCATTAGTGTATAGTCTTCATTAAATTGCTTTCACGCTTTCACCGACCAACAATCCACTGATTATTAACAAGATATAGTGAAAGATAAATCTTTCACCGTATCTTTCATCCTCAAAAGACAGACTCAGTTAGCTTTATTCTTTTAGGAGTGTGAAGACTTCACAGTAGTACTGTGACGATGTAACATCAGGGATGTGAAGGTGTAACATCAGTACTGTGAAGGCTTCACACTAAAATCGCAAAGGGGTGTGAAAGCTTTCACACTTTGTAAAACATGCCGGACATACTAATAAAAATCCCTATCCGTTAGCTACAAGAGCCATACGGATAGGGATCAGAAAATTAGCTGTTAAGCCAAACAGGCCAAACTATACTTATTTTTCCACTTCAAAGAATTGCTTACCCTGCATGGGAACATTCACTTGCTTAGAGCAAGTTCTTGTACCAGATTGCACATTCAATGTAGTCTCGTAAGTACGACGGCTTACCGTTGTCTTTTGAGTCGATACTGTCTTCATGGACTTCAATGGAACTAACTGTTGGAAAGCAGTTGTCGTTTCAGCTACCCATGCCAAACCAGCCCAATAACCACTCAACAGATAAAGTTGACTGCCATCCGGTGTTACCATGAATATAATACCGTCATACAAGCTACTGTTAGTCAGGTTATCAGCAAATCTCAATTCACCATTTTCTGTAAGACCACCAACCAACACATCTTCACCACTTAAATCAGGAGCGCCAGTCTGCGAATAATAAGGAGCAGCGTATGAAGCATAGTAAACTGTATTGCCTTCGTCATCTGTATCTGCGGGGAAAGCACCCGATCCTTGGAAAACAAAGAGTGCATATCCTGATTCTTCATCATATAACAACTCTACCGTATCATTAAATCCTTCTACATCCACACCAGACAGACCACTTGCCAATAAATGTTCGCCACCTTCTTCATCTTTTACCTTAGTGACTGTTACAGGTACACTCATGGTGGATTCACCATCAGTCATAGTTGTAGTCCATGAACCTACATAATCATCCATCGTCGCATTCTTGGTGAAATTGTCGTACACGCCCTGTCCCCATGCGAATGTTTCAGCAGCCTGTGTCAATTCGGCTGTTGTGTTACCATCTTCATCAGCCAATGTGAAAGACAAATTTAAATGCAACAAGTTCGGATTTTCTGCATCAATAGAAAGACCACCCAACACACCACTTACATAGATAGCTTGGTTACCGATGTTGGTTGTCAAACCTGTCGGCTGCATACGAGGCATGGTCAACGTCCCGGCTTCTGCATCATAATTAAAGTAAATATGTACCCCTTGTGCATAGAGCGATGGGAAACGATAGAACGTAGGATCTTCTACTGAACGCTGTACAGGTTGCTGCCATTCATGGTCACCACTGAGTTTTGAGCTAAAAGTTCCAGCAGCGTTATAAACATCGTACCATGTATAATCCCGATCATAATCCACTGTCATCAAAGCCGGATCCAAATAAAGTTCAAAGCTACCGGCATTCATTGTGAAATACCCATAAGAACCAATATTATGATATACGGCACCCAAATCGAACATTTTCGTAGCTTCATTATACGTACCTAACGGATATTGACTGTTAGGAGGAGTGATAGGCCCGTCACCAGTTGCTAAATTACCGGCAATCGATCCAAACGTATTCCATGATTCATCCATCTGTGGTCCTTCTCCATTCACCATCTGGAAGCCAAGGGCACTTGAAGCGATGTAGTAAGAACCCGGATCGGCTTCGGCATAAGCTTCCCCATCCAATATGATGTAAGGAGTCTCGTAGTCATCAGGATAAATACCTGCTCCAAACAACGAAGCGAAATAGTCGTTGTCATACGGACTGCGGAAACGATATTGATTGGCATTAGGATTCTTCTCTACGGTGATACCCGTAATTTGCAAGTTAGTTACACCGAAAGCAGAAAACATATTGTCAATCAGAATAGCTTCCGTAGAAACGACATCCCAAACTTCCACTTCTTCCGGATAGCTTACGGTAAAGGTTTGAGTAGCGTTACCATAAGGTGTACCTGTACCTAACGTAAGCGTGATTTGATAGCGTGTACCACGTACTACATTGTTAAAGTTGATATTCAAAGTTGCCGACTCGGCACCTTCGGCAAAGCTGACGCTGGAAGGAACAGTGAACAAACCGGCTGCACCTTCGCTTACTTCAGCCTGCACGGCTGCTTCACCTGTTTCATCTGTAGAAGTACGGTATACAGTCACAGAGAATATACCACTCGTTCCATCGAGTGTAATGGTTGTCGGATCATTATTAGAAAAGTATGCGCCGTTTTCGGGGCCTGCCGGCGTATATTCGATGCTGTCATTACATGATGTCCATGTCAACGCGATCATGCCCATCATGGCAAGCAGTAAAATATTTATTCTTTTCATATTCATTTTTCTTATGATTTTCTACATATATTCTTATTGTCCTGTCCAAGGTTCGTAAGCATCGCTCGGATCAGGATTTTCAAAACCAATCAATGCGGCATTGTTGTTCTTTTCGCTCTGCACAATACAGATATTCATCCATGCCGGACGGCCGTTAGTGTTGAAACGAGTCAAGTCCGAAAAATTCGTGCCCTGGTAACCACGAGTCACTGACATATTCAGACGTTTCACATCGAAGAATGTCAGACCTTCGCCCCACAATTCAATACGCTTTTGCAGAATGATTTCATTAATCAGTGCATCACCGGTAGCAGAAGTCGTGTAATTAGGATCACGATATTGAGTCATGAAGTTGGTCAACAATGACTGAGCCTGTCCATCACCTTGTTGAGCAGCCGCTTCAGCTTCGATGAAATACATTTCTTCTACACGCATCAACGGATAAGCAGTAGCTGCTCCGACAGTATAATCATCACAATTGCCCTCAGCAGGACGGAACTTCACAGAAGAATAATCCTCCAAACGATCGCCAAAGTAACCAAATGTACTTGAAGTCAGGAATTCTGTTTGACCATCCAATGCACTACCGGCAGGCGCTTTCCACATTTTCTTGCGGAAATCCGTATCGCTAATCCGGTTATACAAGCTGGCACCAATCATAACGAACGGAGCCTGGCCGGAATATCCGAATGAAGTTTCATTCGACATCCAAGAAGCCCAGTTCAAAATACCGGTTTGAACCACATCATCTTCCGACACCATCTGTGCCCCCCAAATCCAGCAATCAATGTTATTGAAACCGTTGGTGGTGCTCAGGCATTGTTCCTCAGTCATAGGAGTCAAGCCGCACTCGTCGATAGCCTGACGGGCATACGTCTGAGCATTGGCATAATCTTCCAACCACATGTACAGACGAGCTTTCAAACCGTAAACAGCAGCCAAATTGGGCAAAGTCTTTGCCGACTCTTCCAAACTGCCAATGTGTTGTTCGGCAAAATCCAAGTCGCTTAGGATAAAGGCAGCCATATCGGCACGCGACACACGCGGATTGTTACGTGCATCTTCTTCCGTAGTAGTTTCAGTCACAATAGGAACGGTCAGCCCTTCCACATTGCTGCCTTGTGTCTTGTCATTAGGCAAGAACTCGAACATACGAGCCATGTCCAGATAGAACAAAGCGCGGAATGCATGAGCAGCTGCCAAGTAACCCATCTGTGCCTCCGAAGCTGTTTCTTCATCGATAGCACCCAACAACTTGTTGGTGGTCAACACAGCCTGGTAGTAATAGTTCCAAATAAACTGCGAATATATATAACTTTCGCCTTGGTAAGTGTTTTCTTCCCAAGATGAATACCAGTCATACCCCGAACTGATAACGGCCATGTCTTCCGTCATGACATCACGAACATGCATGATGGAACCATAACCCCAATCCCAGTGATAACTGCCACTAATCGTTGCATATTTATTGAGCGTAGCCGGCATGGCCCAAAGCATGGCAGAGGTTGCCATATCTGAAGCAGTCAACTGGTCTTCCGTGGCTCCGTTGGTGGGGAATGTCTCTTCGATACAGCCGGTTGCCATCACCAGCGTAGAAGAAAGGCAGACTCCCGCTAAGAATTTATATAGATTTGTTTTCATATTGTTCTAATGCTTTATGTTAAGTTTAGAATGTTAAAGTAATACCTCCAGAAATGGTGCGCATCGGTGCATAGTACGAATTGGTGATAGAACCGGTGATGCTCTGACGCGGGTCGAGACCTTGACGCTTCGACCAATACCAGATGTTGTCGGCTGTCAAATATACACGGATCTTATCCACCTCAAACTTCCGGGTGAGCGAAGCAGGCAATGTATAACCGAAGTTGATGTTCTGCAAGCTCAGATAAGAAGCACTGGTCAGGAAACGGTCAGAAGATGCTGCCGTATAGTTATCGCCAAACTGGAAGCGAGGAATAGCAGAAGAAGTATTCTCCTGAGTCCAAGCATTCAGCAAATCAGCATGGAAGTTGGTACCTTTGGAGCTAGCTGTCGGTGAAGACATCATGCCGGCATAGTCACTATCATAAATCTGACCACCAATCTGATATGTAAAGTCTACTGACAAGTCGAAACCTTTGTAAGAAAGGCTGGTTCCAAAACCACCATATACATCCGGCAAAGCCGTGCCGCACAGATAGTAATCGGCATCATCGTAAGCAGTGGTTGTTTCACGACCGATCACGTTACCCTTGTCATCCGTTACATTCTTATAATAGAGGGCTTGTCCGTCTTCCGATACGCCGGCATATTTCTTGATGCGATACGTATACAACGGTTCGCCTTCTCCATAATAATAGTTACTGCTGCTATAACCCGGTACACCGTCTACAACCATCGTCTTACGTTCTTCGGGCAAGTAAGTAATCTTGTTCTTATAGTGCGTCAAGTTCAAGCGGATATCCCAAGTAAAGTCATTGGTCTTGATGGGCGTACCGTTGAATTCAGCTTCCACACCTTGGTTACGCATATCACCCACGTTAGCAAAGTAAGAAGTATAACCGAATGAAGGAGCCAAGGGGAAAGAGAACAGCATGTCGCTGGTCTTACGATAGAAGTATTCTACAGTACCCGTAAAACGACCTTTGAACAATTCAAAGTCGAAACCGGCGTTGAAGTTACCGTTGGTTTCCCAAGTGATGTCCTTGTTACCCATCGTATCAGGCAAAGCAGCAGGGTTACCACCGGCATTCACAATGGTATAGGTGTTCACATAACGGTAGTTACCGATGTTATCGTTACCTTGCGAACCGTAAGAAGCCTTCAGTTTCAACATATCCACCCATTCTACATCAAAGAAATTTTCTTTCGAAATGATCCAAGCGGCACCGGCCGACCAGAAGTTACCCCAACGGTTGTCCGGATGGAAACGGCTGGAAGCATCGCGACGATAAGAACCGGACAAGAAATACTTCTCGGCAAAGTCATACTGAACACGACCAAAGTAACCTTCCGTATTGTAGTCGGTCGTATAAGAAGAACTATTCACATTCGTGATGGCACCGGACAATTCGATATTGTTCGGGTCGAATACGTTCGACTTGCTGGCATACAGGTAATAGTATTTGTAACGGTAAGATTCATGACCAATCATCACATCCACGTTGTGAGGTCCGAAGCTGCGCTTCCAGTTCAGCAATTGCTGATGATTGTAAGCCAAGTCACGTGTATGATACTTGTTACCGATACCGTTAGACGAAGCATATTGTCCATAATAAGGGTTGGTAAAACCGTTCGTACGAGTTTCATCAATAGCAACACCACTGGTCCAAGTAAACTTGAAGTCTTTCAGGAAACGGATTTCAGCAAAGCCCGTAGCTGTCATGGCGTTACCTTCATTATTGTTGGTATCCAACAGATTAGCCGCATAAGGATTGGAACCGCTCAAGAAAGGACGAGTCAAACCGGCATTATCACGGTTACCGAAGTCATACATCGTAAAGCCATTGCTATCCTTCATGATATTACCCTGTCCGTCACGGATATACAACGGATAAATAGGAGCAATCTGGGTAGCATAAGCGAAAATATTACCCGAAGAGTTAGAAGAACCATCTTCACCCAACGAATTCATATCAAAATGCGTATAGGACATATTGGCTCCCACCTTCAACCAGTCTTTCACTTGATATTCGGCTCTCAAACGACCGGTCAAACGTTCATAATCTGATTTCTCTACAATACCTTCATTATTCAAATAGTTGATAGAAGCATAGAACGAAGATTTGTCCGTACCAGCAGAAACACTGACATTATACTCTTGACGCAACCCTGTCTTATATGCCTCATCCAACCAGTCGTCCGGACGAACCAAGTAATCCTGTCCGTTGTATGTTACTACATTACCCAAAATAGCATTAGGATTCAGTCTACCGTTAGTACCAATCAAATATTGACCATCGGGAATCGTATATACATTGTATCCCAAACCATAGTCGCCCGAGCCCAACATATTCGTATTAGCATTGGCATGGGCAGTAGCCTCACTCTGTCCCTGGCCTAAGAAATAGTTCTTCAAAGCGCCATAATACATTTCATAATATTGAGCAGGGTCTTTTATATAGTTGTAATCCCTGGCAGCTCTGGAGTTCGAACCCCATTTAGCATCCAACGTTACGGTAGCCTTACCGGCGTTACCCTTCTTGGTCGTAATGATAATCACACCGTTGGCACCACGGGCACCATACAAGGCATTGGAAGCAGCATCTTTCAAAACGGTCATCGATTCAATATCCTGCGTACTGATATTGTTCAAGTCACCTTCATAGGGAGAACCATCCAAGATAATCAGCGGGTCATTTCCGGCATTGATAGAACTGATACCACGGATACGGATGGTAGGTGAAGTAGCACCGGGCTGTCCGGAAGCATTATTCAGCTGCACACCAGCTACTTTACCCTCCAACGCGTTGGCTGCATTGGAAACCTGCACCTTACTAATCTCTTCCGACTTCATCACCGAAGCAGAACCGGTAAAAGCGGACTTTTTGGCCGTACCGTAAGCCACCACCATCACTTCATCCAGCAACTCTGTATTCGATCTCAGGTAGATTTTCAAGTTCGGTTTGATAGCCACCTTCTGCTCTTCCATACCTACATAGGTGATTATCAGAGTATTCGCGGAACTTGGTACATTCGAAATTTGGAATTTACCGTCCACGTCAGTAATAGCGCCGAGTTGCGTGTTCTCCACCCGAACTGACGCTCCAATAACTGGCTGCCCGTCCTCTTCAGAAATCACGACACCCGTGACGGTCTGAGTCTGGGCAGTTACTAAGCCTATTCCTACAAAAAGGCAGGCCAATAACAGCATTAATTTTCTTTTCATAAATTCTCTCTTAAAGTTTAACTTTACATTAATTGTTTCTTAACTCTAACGAAATGCAAAATTATTAATAAAACTGAAATGCACAATTGTTTTGAGAAAAAAACCTTCGAAATCTGCCAAACTGTCAAATCAATCGCCGAATTTATGTTCAACAACAGTTTTTTCGACATAAAAGAAGCTAATTGAAGCCGTGCAGCCTGTCAATATGTGATTGGAATTTTAGTACAAAATCGTAATAAATATATGTTTTTTATACAAAACCGTTAAAAGACTGACGCGAAAACATGGCAAAGAACAATATTAAAGAACATAAATTGCTTCTTAAAATGGCTGTCATAATCCTAAAATAAGGAAAGGAAATGCTTTTCCGATCGGCATTTTCCGTCTATGGAGAAAGGAACGTTTTTCCGAAAATAATGCGCATGGGCAGTATCCTCTAAAACGGTATCGAAATGAATAAAATAGCTTACAAATTGATTTATAACCGCAAAAAACAACTCAACCGACAAGGGATGGCGCTGGTGCAAGTGGAAGCTTACCAGCATAAAAGGAAGATTTATTTCTCTACCGGCATCTATCTGAAGCCGGAACAATGGGACGCAAAAAGACAAGCCGTCAAGAACCACCCCAACAGCAAGGCTTTGAACTGGTGGTTGCGTGAATATGTGGCGCAAATAGAGAAGCAGGAGTTGGAATGCTGGCAGCAAGGTAAACAAGTCTCGCTGGAAGTTATCAAAGACTTGGTACGAAAGGAAAACGGCCGGCAGTCTTTCCTAGCTTTCTACGAGAAGGAAGCGACGGAAGCTAATCTGAAAGAAAGCTCCCGACGTAACCACCGGACGACGTTGATGCTGCTGAGAATGTTTAAGCATGAAATCTATTTTTTCGAGCTTACTTTCGAGTTCATTTGCTCGTTCGAGCATTTCCTCTTTCAGAAAGGCTATCACACCAACACCGTGGCCAAGCACATGAAACACCTGAAACGTTATATTAACTCGGCCATCAACAAAAACTATATGCGGGAACAACAATATGCTTTCCGGAAATATAAAATAAAGACGGTGGAAAACAAACACACACATCTGACTCCGGGAGAACTACAGCGGCTGGAACAATGGCGGAACAGCGCCGCAGGTGTTCGCTATAAGAAGACACTAGATGCTTTCCTCTTCTGCTGCTACGCCGGTCTGCGCTATTCGGACTTCATCCGGCTGACTCCGAACAACCTCGTAACCATCCACCGCGAAACTTGGTTAATCTATCAATCTGTCAAAACCGGTGTAGAGATCCGTTTGCCCCTCTATTTGCTGTTCAAAGGGAAAGCGGTCGATATGCTGAAGGAGTATCGGAAGAGCCTGAGTAGTTTTTTTAGCCTGAAAGACAATTCGAATGTCAACAAGGAACTACGGACCATAGCCCGCCTGGCCGGAATTGCCAAACCCCTCTCATTCCATGTGGCCCGACACACGAACGCCACCTTATTAATATATAATGGTGTAAACATCACAACCGTGCAGAAGTTGTTGGGGCACAAAAGCGTGAAAACGACTCAGATTTATGCCAGCATCATGGACCGTACCATTGTGCAAGACTTAAAACAGCATTCATCCAAACTGTGACAGAGGAAGAATATGTTGAGTATTTTAACCAATCCGAAATTGTTGTCTCTACCCCCCTTGAGAAGGGTCTCTGGACAGGGTCCGGGAATGTTAGTAACATAGAGGCCGAATGTTACTAACATTCCCCCCTTAGGTTACTAACATTCGGGCCTTAGGGTAGTAAGGTTATTTCAGCCCATCATACAGTTGTGCTTTTCTTGTAATAATTTATGAGCAAAATGGTATCATTCAGACAGGCTCTCAGTTCCGTTTCCCGATACTGACCGGAATAAAAGGCTGTGCTTTCTCTTGGTCAAGAGGAGCAACATAGTATACCATATGAGCAAAATCTATCGTCGACAAGTCAATGTAGCGAATGGCGCTGTCGTACATAGTACGGTAATAGAGAACCCGGTTGCGGACATCGGTCACCGTAGTCCATTGCGTGGCACTGGGTATGTCGGCAGGCACTTCGCCGGCAGCGAACTCTACTCCTATGGGTATGTCGAAGTTATTGAGAATCTGGAAACCTTGACGTACGGCATCTTGGGCTGTGGGCTGCACGGGAGCCGTAGTCTGATAGAAAGCAGCCCGGACAAAACGAGAAGGGGGAGTCACATCGCCTGGTATACCTAAGAATCCACTACCTGATCCGAAAGAAGCAACCGGCACTTCCCCCCATTGATGTGGCTTGGTTGTACCCGGAAACAGGTTCACATAATTGTTCAAGTTCGTCAGTTGCCATTCAAAGCCAGGCGAATTGGTAAGTACGCCCAACGAATTTTCATAGAAACAAGGTTTTCCATCAATGATTTCCAATACAATCTGTCGCCCCGAAGCATCAGCAAAACGCCAATGTACCGTAGAGGCACGAGGGTCTATGGCTACGACATGCACCCCGGGAACGGCTTCCTTGACTTGTTCCACCGTGGCACAACTTCCCAATATCCAAGAGACCAGTTGAAAGTCGGTAATAGTTTGTGCTTTCCGGCTCTCTTCATAAGCCTCGTATTTTCCGTAACCGGGGAAATAGAACAGGCCGGCCGACAAACCGGCTTCATTCAGTCCCTCTACTACAAACTCTTTTTGTTCAACAGACAAGCCCACATACCCATAGCGCGCCTCAAAGGCCATTCCGTCCAAGGTGTATCCGGGTACATACGAACGTTGTTTATAACCACGCGGTACGATAGCATAACTGCTATTCAATTCGCTTCCACCCCATTCGATGGTACGAGCCACCAAGTAGGCACTGTCTTTGGCCGTCAACGTAATTCCGGTGCAGGCCACTGTCCTCTGCCCCGGCAGGAAAGCCCCTACCAGCATCAGGCAAATAATCAAAATCTGTTTCATACGGATAAAATTTAGTTTCCTATAACAAATGTACGGAAAATAAACGGATAATGAAAGCGGGCAACTTGTTTTTTCAAGGGGATTGTCCTATCTTTGTCTGTTGTAAATCAATATCTACCCATTATGCAAGCAGCTATTACTATTCCTTATGCCATTGCGGACTTCGCCATCTTGCGCGAGAAAGGTTATTATTACGTAGACAAGACATCCTATATCCCCCTATTGGAACGATATAGCGCTCCCGTCTTTCTCCGTCCCCGCCGTTTTGGAAAGAGTTTATTTGTTTCCACTTTAGCTTATTATTATGATATTAATGAAGCGGTACGTTTTGAGAGTCTTTTCGGAGGTACTTACATAGGTAACCATCCTACGGGCGAACAAAACAAATACATGGTATTGCGCATGGACTTTTCCAAATTAGTAGTGGCTGATAACCTGAAAGATTTGGAGAAGAATTTCAACCGAATAATATGCCCCCTTATGAAATCCTTTGTAGAAGGCAAAACGCGCTATACCCGTTTTTTTGAAGGTTTTGACTTCACTGACAGAGAGAATGCTTCCAATATGTTGAGTGAAATACTTGCATGGGTAGACGGACAGGGCCTTCCTTCGCTTTATATTCTTATTGACGAGTACGACAACTTCACCAACCAGCTGTTGACTTCGTTCAAGGATCCGTTGTATGAAGAGGTCACTACGGGGGATAGCTTCCTGCGTACTTTCTTCAAAGTTATTAAGAGTGGCATTGGAGAGGGAAGTATTCGTACCTGTTTTTGTACGGGAGTATTGCCAGTAACTATGGATGATCTGACCAGTGGTTATAATATCGCTGAAATACTAACATTGGAACCGGAATTTGTTGGCATGTTGGGTTTCGACCATAAAGAAACGGCTACTTATTTACGTTATGTCATGCAGAAATACGATCAACAGAACAGTTCTTTTGAAGAACTTTGGAATCTTTTGTTGAATAACTATGATGGCTACCGCTTTTTGCCAAATGCTCAGCCTTTGTTTAATTCTACCATTTTAACGTATTTCTTTAAGAAATTTGCCGTAAACAAAGGTGAAATACCTGAAGAATTGGTAGACGAGAACTTACGTACAGACATCAACTGGCTTCGCCGTTTGACTGTAACACAGGAGAATGCTAAAGAAATGTTGGATGCATTGATTATTGATAATGAACTGAGCTATTCCCGTTCAGATCTTCGCAGCAAGTTTGATAAACGGAAGTTCTTCGATAAGCAGTTTTATCCTGTGAGCCTGTATTATTTAGGAATGACTACACTGGTGAACAGCTACAAAATGCAGCTTCCCAACCTGACCATGCGTAGTGTTTACATGGACTATTACAACAACCTGTATCAGATTGTGGACAATGCTCGCCGTTACGCGCCTGTTTTCGAGCAATTTACCCATGACCGTCATTTCGAATCTCTGGTAGAAAGCTATTTTAAAGATTATTTGGGTCAATTTCCCGCCCAGGTGTTCGATAAAATCAATGAGAACTTTATCCGTTGTTCTTTCTATGAACTGATGAGCCGTTATTTAAGTCAGTGTTATACGTTTGCCTTGGAAATGAACTTGCCTTCAGGACGGGCGGATTTGGTATTGACCGGTATCCCAGGCACAGAGTTTCATAATGATTGCCGTATAGTAGAGTTCAAATACTTCAAGGCTAAGGAAAACACTATCGTAGAGAATACTTCTCTGCCATCTCCTGACGATACAGAGCAAGTGAATAATTATGCTCATGACATCAATATGCAATTTCCTAACTACCGAACACGTACTTATGTCGTATATATCGCTGCGGGAAAGGTTTGCAAAGTATGGGAAACTACCCGTAAATAAAACAAATATAATTGACAAATATCATGATTCGTTCCCCAACCGGAACGATTTTTTTATCTCCTTTTTTATGAAGGTTATGAAAGAGATATGCTTTATTGAAAAAAACTTTAATAAGTGCGGGTATCACGACGGTAGCACATCGGAGAACTCCCCACTTTATTAGTTGGCTAATAATCAAGCAACTGAACTCCATTTCGGGTAGAAAATGGGTAGAAAACCAAAGTGGGACACCTGGCTTCTACGCCCTTCCTGCCCGTTTATCCTTCTTAACACCAAGTTCCACCCCGTTTCATAAACCACTAACAATAAACAACTTATCAAAAATTAAGTTCCGCGAAAACTTTAATAATCACTTATGTAGGTATGGAAGAGCAGAAGGTGACTATCAAACCGAATGTAGAGGTTTATCTAAGGCCCGATGCGGAGATTTTGGATGAAGTGGTAGTAGTAGCATACGGCACACAGAAAAGAGCATCTATTACGGGTGCTGTATCTTCAGTAAGTAATGAAGCCATAGAAAAACGTCCAGTAACAAACGTTACCAGTGCCCTTGAAGGTACGACCACTGGTGTACAGATTAACAGTACGTATGGTGAACCGGGTAACAGTTCGAACAGTATCCGTATCCGTGGTTTCGGCTCTATTAATGGTACGAACGAACCGCTGATCGTAGTGGACGGTGTCCCTTACGAAGGTAGCCTGAACGAAATCAACAGCAATGATATCGAGTCGATGTCAGTGTTGAAGGATGCTTCTTCAGCTGCTCTTTATGGCAACAAGGCTGCCAACGGTGTCATTCTTATCACGACTCGTCGAGGTACAAGCAACAAGTTGGGCGTCCGTTTGGACATCCGCCAAGGTATCTATACCCGTGGTATTCCCGAGTATGACCGACTAGGTATTAATGACTGGATGGAGACTATGTGGAAGGGCTATCAACGTTATTACATGATAGATGAAGAAATGGATGCCACATCAGCTGCCGCAGCCGTAAATCAAACATTGATGGCCAACGTCATCAAAGCCAATATCTTTGATAAGGGAAATACGGAACTGTTCGATGCCAACGGAAAATTCCTCGGAAACGTATTGCCCGGGTATACGGATTTGGATTGGAATGACGCTTTGGAGCGCAATGGCTACCGTCAGGAATACAACCTGAGTGCAGATGCTGCCGGAGATAAATACGATTTGTTTGCCTCTGCTTCTTACTTGAATGAGAAAGGTTATGTCATCAGTTCGGATTTCGAACGTTTTTCCGGTCGTTTGAAAGCCAATTTCTCACCGAACAAATGGTTCAAGAGCGGTATCAACATGTCTGCCAGTTCTTCGGAGGGCAATTATGCCAATGAAGCAAGCGGAACTTACTATATTAATCCGTTCTATGCAGCCCGCATGATGGCTCCGGTTTATCCTTACTATCAGCACAATGCAGATGGCAGTATCGTGATGGACGAGAACGGTAATCCGACCTACAACTTGGGACAGCAATACTTGTCCAACCGTCACATTGTGTATGAATTGGAAAACGATATCAATCGTACATATAATACAACCATGCAAGGGCAGATTTATGCCACGATTTCTTTCCTGCACGATTTCCAGTTTACGGCAAAAGGTAACCTGTTCACTTCGAACATGAAGCAGAAGAATTATAACAATCCTGTCTGCGGTGACGGTGCCGGCAATAACGGTCGTCTGACACAATACTACCAGCGTGTAAAAGACTACACTTTGTCGCAAGAGTTGTTCTGGGCACATCAGTTCAATGACCACAGTGTGGATGTTTTGCTGGCTCATGAAGCCCGTAACTATTATGTAGGACTGGACTATACTGCCAAAACCAATATGAAAATGACCGGTAATAATACCGAGTTGTCTAATTTCTCAGAGACTACTTATAGCGAAGGGGCCACTACGGAATATGCCACAGAGAGTTATCTGGCCCGTGCCCGCTATAACTATAGGGAGAAATACTACTTTGACGCTTCATTCCGTCGTGACGGTTCTTCACGTTTCCATCCAGACCATCGTTGGGGTAACTTCTGGTCGGTCGGCGGTAGCTGGATGATTTCGGAAGAAAACTTCATGGATGGTGTAAAGTGGGTAGATGACTTAAAGTTGCGTGCCTCTTATGGTGAAGTGGGTAACGATGCCGGTGTGGATTACTATGCTTACATGGCATTGTATAACTCGGATGTCAACAACGGCTTGGGCGCTTACTATAAGAATCAGCTGATGAATGAAAGCCTGAAATGGGAAACGACTTCTTCGTTTGACATTGCAGTGGAAGCTCGTTTGTTCGACCGCTGGAATGTATCTATTGACTATTTTGACAAGCGTTCGCGCGACTTGCTGTTCAATGTGTACAATCCGTTGTCTGCTGGAGCTACCGATTTATGGGCATTGGCGATGCAGATGCAACTGCCATGTCGAGCACGGCACGGAACATTGGTTCGGTATCCAATCGAGGTATTGAGTTTGCCACTGACGTGGACATTATCCGCAATAATGACTGGAACTGGAATGTAGGTTTCAACCTGACGTGGCTGAAGAACGAAATCATCGAGTTGCCGGACGGTGAAGACATTCTGAACGGTATACAACAGTTCTCGGAAGGACACAGCATTTACGAGTTCTATACTTATCAGTATGCCGGTGTAGACCAAATGAACGGGCGTGCCCTTTACGAGATTGACCCAGGCCAAATTGAAAATGCCCAAGCAAACGGTTACTACGTCAACATTAACGGGCAGGATTATACTTATAATACTACATACGCCCGTAAGGATTGGAGCGGTACGGCACTGCCCACCGTATATGGTAGTATTTCTACGGCTTTAAGCTATAAAGGAGTAACGCTCTCCATCCTGGGTACCTATTCGTTGGGCGGTAAGACATACGACAGTACGTATGCTGCATTGATGAGTACGGGTGTGGCAAGTCCCGGAGCATTGCATACAGACGTATTGAACACCTGGCAAGGAGTGCCCGACGGCATGACTGAGACATCTCCCAATCGTATTGACCCGAATGCCATTCCTCGCTTCGACCTTTCTTCGCAGGATTCTTACTCGCAAGGTACCTCTGACCGTTGGTTGCAGAATTCTTCTTACTTTGTCCTGAAGAATATTAACTTAAGCTACAACCTTCCTAAACGTTGTGTAGCTAAAATGGGACTGAACGGACTGAGTATTTACGGTAGTATCGAGAATGCATTTACGATTACTTCATTGAAAGGTATGAACCCGCAATACAGCTTCAACGGAGGTATGGACAACACGTTCGTTACGGCTCGCGTTTATACCCTCGGTTTGAATTTAAAATTCTAATTCTAATTCTAACAGACATCTATAAAGAAAGAATTTATGAAACATATCGCAAAATATATGGCAATGGGAGTTTTGGGCGCATCATTAATGCTCAGCTCCTGTAGTGACAGCTGGTTGGACAAGACACCTACGGGATCTGCTTCGGCCGGCGAGGTGAACGGCAATGTAGACAACATCAAGCAGGCTATCAACGGCATCTGCAAACTAATGACCATGCAGCATGCCTACTACGGGCAAGGTTTCAATGGTGAAGGTACCATTATGATGATGTATGCCGACTATATGGGAGAGGACTTTTATTTTCCAGTCTTTGCTCCGGGTTGGGCACCCATGATGAATGGTACAATGAATGACCGTAATACGTCTATTTACGATTCTTATCCATGGTATTATTACTACACAATAGTAGGAAACGCAAATACTGTTCTGGCCAACATTGATGCAGCTGAAGGGTCTGAATCAGAACTTGGCTTCCTTAAAGCCTCCGCATTAACATTCCGGGCTTTCGCTTTCTCACAACTTGTACAATTCTATTGTGACAGTTGGGCGAACAGCAACAACGGAGCGAATGACGGCATTGTGCTCCGTTTGGACGAATCGACAGGCGATATGCCGCTTTCTACGCTGGCGGAAAGTTATGCGCAAATTTATGCAGATTTGGATGAAGCGATTTCATTGTTCCAAGCATCAGGATTGACCCGTAACGATATGTTTGTGACTTCATCCAACGAAGTACAGTGTTTCCCTGATCTCAATGTAGCCTACGCTGTTTATGCACGTGCCGCGCTGAATCGTCAGGACTATACCAAAGCCGGAGAAATGGCCGCATTGGCACGTGAGGGCTATCCACTGATGTCTAATGCCGATTATCGGGCCGGTTTCTGCAATCCGACATCCGAATGGATATTCGGTTCGTATAACGATGCTGCCGAAACGATGTATTATTGGAGTTTTCAAGTGACCATGGCCTATAACGGCTATTATTCGTCCGTTGGTTATAATGTGGCAGCTAGCCGTGAACTGATAGAGGCTATTCCTGATACCGACATCCGCAAAGGACTGTTCCTGCACTCGGGCACATTTCTGGAGGAAGGACAACAGGTTGAGGATGTTGTCGAGACTCTATACGGGAGCTTCAATTTGGATACAGATGCCGGATATGCCGCCGCTATTAAGGCTAACAACTATGCCGCATCGGTTTGTACTTATACGCCTTCGCAAACCATCGAGCCTTATGGCGCTTTGAAGTTTGCCGCTACGGGTATGCCGGGCGTTGGTGATGTGCCATTTATACGTTCTTCCGAAATGCTCTTGATTGAAGCGGAAGCCGCCTATCAGACCGGGGATGAAGCCGGTGCGCGCAGTGCCTTGATGGAGTTGAATGCAACCAGTGGTCGTGACGTGGCTTACACCTGCACGAAGAGCGGTGAAGACTTATGGAATGAAATCATCCTGTACCGTCGTCTTGAACTTTGGGGTGAAGGCCATAGTTGGTTCGACTGCAAGCGTTGGGGACGCCCGGTTGTGCGTAAAGGCATTACGGAAGGCGGTAATTTCCATGCAGCCATCGCTGGCACGTATGGTGCCGATGCTGGTTCTTCCTTCTGGAAATGGGTATTGCCATCCAGAGAAACGGATTACAATAGTGCCATTGGAATGCCTGCTGTAGAATAAAATTAAGGGCTTTAATTTGATAGACCGGATGAATAGGATAAAAGAAATCCATTCATCCGGTTTATTATTGGTCAAAGTTCCTCTTATCAGTCATTTGCCTGTGAAAAGTTCATTTTCTGATTCGTTACTTACCTTTCTTTGGGGGCAGAACATTATACCCGATATGATATATTCTTTGAAATTTTCATATAATTTATACCCAAAAGGGTGTAAATTTGGAATAAATAGTTATATTTGTACCCTAAAGGGTATAATTATGGAGCAGACAACATTATCCAGGTTTGTAAAGGCCATGCGTAAGCAATATAACCTTACGCAAGTGGAACTGTCAGAGAAGTCGGGCGTAGGCTTGCGCTTTGTCCGTGAACTGGAGCAAGGCAAGCAGACGCTTCGGGTGGACAAAGTGAATCAGATACTGAACTTGTTTGGAAAAGAGGTAGGTGCTATACCTATTGAGAAGGAGGAAAAATGAAAAAGGCGGCTGTTTTTTTACGTAACGTCAAAACGGGTGTCCTCACGGAGGATGCAGAGGGCTATACATTCGTGTATGATGCGGATTTCCTACATTCAGAGAATGCGGAAGCAATCAGCCTGACTATGCCTTTGAGCGACAAGCCATATAATAGTAAAGTGCTTTTCCCGTTTTTTGATGGCCTGATTCCGGAAGGATGGTTGCTGGACATCGCTGAAAAAAACTGGAAGATTGATGCCCGTGACCGTATGTCTTTACTCCTGGCCTGTTGCAGGGACTGTATCGGTGCGGTAGGTGTTGAACCCATCATCAAAGAGGAGGAACAGTATGGCTAAATGTTTGCATTGTTATAAAGAACTGGCGGAAGGCGAAAACGACTTTCACAAAAAATGCGCAAGGAAAATATTCGGTACACCCTATGTGCCCGAATTGCCTTATACGCGGAAGAATCTGACGGATCTGGCCAAACAAGTAATACGCAGCCAGACTACATTGACCGGAGTACAAGCTAAGTTGTCGTTGGATATAAACAAAGGGGATAAAAGCGGGAACGAACGGTTTACCATCGTGGGATTGTGGGGACGTTACATATTGAAACCGCAGACCGACCGTTTTGCCAATCTGCCGGAAAATGAAGACCTGACCATGCACATGGCAGAGTTGGCCAAAATAAAAGTGGTTCCCCATAGTCTTATTCGCTTTGCGGATGGAGAGATCTGTTATATCACACGCCGTATAGACCGTACAGACCAAGGTGAGAAATTGGCAATGGAAGACATGTGCCAACTTACGGAACGCCTGACCGAATATAAGTACAAGGGCTCGTACGAGCAGATAGCCAAGGCTATTCAGAAATATTCGTCAGTCCCCAGGCTCGATTTGATTAATTACTGGGAACAAGTCGTTTTTTCTTGGATTACCGGCAATGCGGATATGCACTTAAAGAATTTTTCGCTTTATAGCCAACAGCATGGAGCATACGTCCTCACTCCGGCATATGACATGCTCTCCACCGCTTTAGTCATGCCGGAAGATACGGAAGAATTGGCTTTGACGCTGAACGGGAAAAAACGGAAACTAAAGAAAACAGATTTCGTAACCTCCATGCAAGCTTTCGGACTAAGCGAAAAAGTCATAGGAAATATGTTCAATAAGTTTTTGAAAAATCAGGATAAATGGTTTGATTGCATTGACGCATCTTTCCTGCCAAGTGAACAGAAAAAGCTATATAAACAGATTATCCGGAAAAAACTAGATTTGTTAGCTGTATAGGATGTAATATTGTTTACAAAATGTACAGGGGCTAGTCCAGGTTTTCCTAAAAAAGTCCTGTTTTTCCTCACTACAGCCTAGACTTCCCGTTTTCATCCGATAGCCAATAAAAGTACACCTCATTGACAGATGGGTAGAAAACCGGTAGAAAATCGCAGAACCATTTATCTGGATAAATATCTGTATAACAAATAGATAATAATGATTTCGGGTAGAAAATGGGTAGAAAACCAAAGTGGGACACCTGGCTTCTACGCTCTTCCTGCCCGTTTATCCTTCTTAACACCAAGTTCCACCCCGTTTCATAAACCGCTAACAATAAACACCTTATCAAAACCTTAGTTCCGCGAATACTCTGATAATTACCTATGTAGGTATGGAAGAACAGAAGGTGACTATCAAACCGAATGTAAAAATTGTGCTGAGAACCAATACGGAAATGTTGGATGAAGTAATGGTAGTGGCATTCGGTACGGCTAAGAAATCGGCATTTACCGGTTCGGCTACGATGCTGGACAATGAGAAACTGGAGCAATCGCAGGTGACAAACATCACAAGTGCCTTGGCTGGCGCAGTTCCGGGTGTTACGCTGACTTCCAATAATGGTGCACCTGGTACCAGCGCGTCTATCCAAATCCGCGGACTTAGCTCCATTAATGCAAAAAATGACCCGTTGATTATTGTGGATGGTGCTCCGTACAGTGGTGACTTGAATAACTTGAATCCAAACGATGTCGAATCTATGACCGTATTGAAGGATGCCGCTTCCAGTGCGTTGTATGGTGCACGTGGTGCCAATGGCGTGGTTATCATTACAACGAAACAAGCTAAAAAAGGCGGGGATGCCGTTGTGACTTTTGACGCAAAGTGGGGTGCCAACTCTCGTGCATTGCAACGCTACGAGGTCATCACAGACCCTGCCCAATATTATGAAATGCACTATGGTGCCATGAAGAATTATTATATGAATACCATGGGCATGAGCGCACAAGCCGCATGGCAGGAAGCCAACAACAACCTGTTTGGTAACAATGGCGGCTTGGGTTACAATGTTTATTCTGTACCTACCGGTCAATACCTGATTGGTCAAAATGGCAAACTGAATCCGAATGCCACATTAGGAAACGTTGTATCTTATAATGGTGAAGAGTATTTGTTGATACCGGACGATTGGGAAAATATCGGTACGCGAACCGGTCTGCGTCAAGAGTACAACTTCTCAGTAAGTGCCGCTAACGAAAAGTCTTCGTTTTACGTATCTTTAGGCTATTTGGACAATGAAGGTATCACGGAGAATACAGACATGAAGCGTCTGACCGGACGTTTGAAAGCCGACTATCAGGCCAAGCCTTGGTTGAAAGTGGGTGCTAACATGTCGTACGCCCGTTTCGAAACTAATTCATTGGATCCTAATAACAATGGTAACAGCAGTTCTACCGCTAACATTTGGGCATTCACTACGCAACTGGCTCCTATTTATCCGGCTTATGTGCGCAATCCGGACGGTAGTGTGAAGATAGACCAGAACGGATTGGGCATCATGGACTATGGCAGCGGACAAAACGCAGGTCTGACGCGTCCTTGGATTAACGACGCCAACCCTATCATGGACAATAAACTGAATACGAACAATGCGGAAGGCAATGCTGTCAGTGCCAATGGTTTCATTGACATCACTCCCATCGAGGGATTAAAAGTTACTTTGAACGGAACATTCAATTTGGACGAAACCCGTTTTACATACGTGTATAATCCTTATTACGGCCAGTTCGACTCAACGGGTGGTACGGTCAGCAAGGAGCATCAGCGTGTGTATGATTACAATTTGCAACAGTTGATTTCATATACCCGTTCGTTCGGCAGCAACAATATGGATCTCTTGCTGGGTCACGAATACTATGACTATCGCTTGTATTATTTGGGTGCCAGCAAGTCGCAGATGTTCTCGCAAGACAATCAGGAGTTGAGCGGTGCCGTAATCGATGGCCAAGCTGCCTCTTCTTACAAAGAACGCCGCAACAACGAAGGTTACTTTGCACGTTTCCAATACAACTACGATGAACGTATCTTCGCCTCGGGTTCTGTCCGCCGCGACGCTTCTTCCCGTTTCGCTCCCGATCATCGTTGGGGTACTTTCTGGTCAGTAGGTGCAGCTTGGCTGATTAATAAGGAAAGTTGGTTCAACGCTCCTTGGGTGCAGGAACTGAAAATGAAAGCATCTGTTGGTTCGCAAGGTAACGACAATATTGGCGACTATCGCTATACAGATGTATTCAACATCATCAACTCCGGTGGCAGCATCGGTACTTCATTCAATTCGAAAGGTACGCCTGATATTACTTGGGAGACCAATACGAACTTCAACATTGGTGCTGAGTTCCAGTTGTGGAATCGCTTGACGGGTAGCATCGAGTATTACTATCGCAAGACTTCTGACATGCTGTTCGAATTCACAGTGGCACCTTCATTGGGTTATAGCAGCTACTTCGACAATGTAGGTAACATGACTAACAGTGGTGTAGAAATGAACTTTGGCGTGAACATCTTCAATACACGTAATTTTACGTGGGATGTGAACCTTAATCTGTCTACCCTGAAGAACCGTGTCACCATGCTTGACCCGGATACGAAAATATCGACCATGCATTCAGCTGATGGAAAAGCTTACCAAGGTTACACCAGTTCCAATGGTGGTTTCTTCATCGGTGAAGACCTTTCCATGTACACTTGGAGACTGAAAGAATATGCCGGTGTAGACACAGATGGCCAATCTATGTGGTATATGGATGTAACAGATGAACAAGGCAATCCCACAGGCGAGCGTGTCACAACGACCGATTATGCCGCTGCGACCTACTATGTCACAGAAGAAAGCACGCTCCCGAAAGTATATGGTGGTTTTGGTACTTCACTGAAGGTTTATGGTGTTGACTTCGCAATTAACTTCACCTATCAATTGGGTGGCAAGCAATACGACAGCACGTATGCCCAGTTCATGTCCTCTCCGTCAGGAACGACCGGTTACAACTTCCATAAAGATTTGCTGAATTCATGGACGCCTGAGAATACCAACACGGACATTCCGCGCTTCCAACTAAATGATAGTTACAGTGCCGCATCATCGACTCGTTTCCTGACCAGTTCCAGTTACCTGAACATCCAGAACATAAACTTGGGTTATACATTCCCAGCTAGCTGGACTAAGAAACTGGCCATTAACTCACTGCGTTTGTACTTCTCTGCTGAGAACGTATTCTACTGGTCTAAGCGCAAAGGATTTGACCCGCGTCAGGCATTCAATGCTTCAGCTAACGCTACTTATTATTCACCAATGCGTACCATCTCCGGTGGTGTGACATTCAAATTCTAAACCTAAAACAAGAGAACAAATTAATATGAAAAAGAATATATTCAAACTGTTTTCAGCCTTGGCCGTATCGGCAACGGTACTGACCGGCTGTATCGAGGAGACATTTCCTGAAGGCGGAACGGCCACTTTCGAGCAAATCGGTGCTTCGGCCACCGCGTTGGAGGCATCTGTCAATGGTATGCCTTCACAAATGGTACAAGGATACCTGGTATTTAAAGGCGAACAAGTGGACGAAAAAGATATAGGTTTCCCTTCTTTGATGCTGACCCAGACTGAATTGTTGGGTGACATTGTGCCTACAGAGTATGGTTACGACTGGTGGTGGCGCTACAACGGCTGCTACACGATGGGGGCAGATCAATATGAGGCTTACATACCTTATTTCACCCTCTATCAGTTTATCAAGTCGGCGAATGACGTTATTGCCGCAGTAGACCTTACTGACGAAGGGCTTAGCGATGAAATGCGCGGTTATGCCGGCATTGCATACGCCAACCGTGCATTGAACTACTATATGCTGACGGTGCTCTACGAACCGGTAGAGAACATCTATACAGATTGTAGCAGTGTTTTGGGATTGACAGTACCCATTGTGACTGAAGCGACGGATAGTGAAACGGCTAAAAACAATCCGCGCGCTTCTCATGATGATATGATTACTTTCATCCTTTCAGACCTAGATACAGCAGAAGAATGCCTGGCCAACTACACACCGGCTTCCGGGAACTTTCCCGATTTGGCTGTGGTATATGGTCTGAAAGCCAGAGTCTACATGTGGGATGAAAACTATGCTCAGGCCGCCGAATATGCCCGCAAGGCTATTGACACATGCGGCGGTGTACCGATGACTGAAAGTGAATGGCTGGATCCGACTACCGGTTTCAACACCGCTACATCCGGCTGGATGTGGTATCTGACTCCGACTACGGACAACATGGGTAACTTAGCCAACTTTGTCGGTCACATTGCCGGTGAAGCCGACTGGGGATACTCCGCATTGTCAGAACTCATGATTCAGCGTTCATTGTACGACCAAATAGCTAACACAGACTTCCGCAAGTATTCTTTCTTAGATCCGGATCGTGATTTCTACGACTATCAAAGCGTGCGTGGTGCTGACTGGTTGGCCGAGAAACCGGACTATTTCTCGCTGAAGTTCCGTTGCAAGAACGGTGATTATACAACCTATACAGTAGGCGCAGCCGCTGATATCCCCATCATGCGTGTAGAAGAGATGTATCTGATCGAGGCAGAAGCTGTGGGTGCCAGCCAAGGTGTAGCAGCCGGCGTACAACTGCTCAACAACTTCATGAAAAGCTATCGTCAGCCGGACTATAACTTCAACACATCAGACTTACGCACATTCCAATTGGAAGTGCTGAAGCAAATGCGTATTGAATTCTGGGGTGAAGGAGAGGCATTCCCTGCGGCCAAGCGCCTGAAGCCGGATGTGATTCAAAATTATGAAGGAACTAATGTGCCCATCGACCTTCTCAAGATCAATTGTAAAGGTATCAAACCGAACTGGACGCTGCTGATCCCCATTGAGGAAGTGGATGCCAACATGGCACTGCAAGGGATGAACAATCCGGACCCTACCAATGT
The DNA here is from genome assembly GCA_944322355.1 of uncultured Bacteroides sp. GTDB lineage: Bacteria > Bacteroidota > Bacteroidia > Bacteroidales > Bacteroidaceae > Bacteroides. The sequence continues at coordinate 32,700 of CALUOT010000005.1, forward strand.
TATCGCAGTACGTCCGACACCCATAGGCGAGTATGCGCCCGGAAACTAATCATTAATGGAGTATAAAAATAAAATGTATATGAGAACAATCAATAACTATTTATTCGTAGTATTGGCCTGTGTCTTATCAATGTTCACGGCCTGCTCGGATGACATTGTAAGAGAACCGTCGCCTGTTCCTACAGATGGAATACAAGCCTATATTTATGCAGATGCCACAAGCATCACTTTTACCGCTTCGCAAGAGCAGACTTTCGTGCTGAATGTAGCAAGACAAAAGACTGACGAAGCCGCTACGGTTCATCTCAATGCAGTGGGAGAAGGTTTTAGTGTGCCTGCAACCGTGGACTTTGCCGCAGGTGAAGGATTGAAACAAGTGAATGTTACTTTTGATATCGCTATCGGTACGACACAGACTGTAACGATATCTATTCCTGAAGAAGAAGCCTATGTATATGGCAGCCCGGAACTGACTTTCAACATTACTCGTGATTACACTTGGTTAAATTTGGGCATTGGGGCTATCTCATCAAGTTTCTATGGAGGAGCGGGAAACATGCAAGTTTTCGTAGCATCTGAGATTCCTACGCTTTACAAGGCAATTGAGCCTTATGAAGAAGGTTACGATCTGTTGTTCACTATTAATGAAGACAATACAGTCATCGTAGAAAAACAAGCCGTTGCAAGTAGCTACGGAGACTATGGTACGCTCTCGGTAGAAGGTACGGGTGTATTGGAAGATGGTATTATCACACTCTCACTCACATTCTCCGTACCAGAGGGTACTTTCGGGGCCTTTACCGAAACGATTCAGATTCCCGAAATCTGATAAGGAAGTCTGATATTATCAATATAAAGAGGGTATATCAAATTCGGATATACCCTCTTTTTACTTACCAACTTGGCAGATAAGCACTGCCAAAATTTCTTATATATTCATCGCCCTACGAATATAAGTGCATCGCCTCACACATATAAGTGCATATGCCCACGAATATATATTGCATGAAAACCGATGCTATAGCTTCTCTTTATCCTCAGCCAACAAGAATTTACGTAAGTGTACTTGTTTGACACCTTGATAATTATTTTCCCAGGGAATTTCGTCCAAGGTCACTACATATTTAGGATAATTGTCCGGTATGTTCAGCAAGTTGCCAAATTCACGAGAAGCGGTTTGTTCATCCGCCAATACATAAGCCACTTGTACATAAATGCGATGATCGCTTTTCGTTGCGATAAAATCAATTTCCTTATCTCCTGACTTACCCACGTACACTTGATAACCGGCTCGCATCAACTCCATACAAACCACATTCTCCATCAGTTTGTTCACATCCCGACGGAATTGAAAAGGACGAATGGCGTTATGCAATCCCAAATCTTCAAAATAATACTTCTCGCCTATCTCGAAAATTTTCAAGCCCTGTACATCCATGCGCTGCACTTTATAGATGAAAAAACTGTTGCACAAGGCCCTCAAATAATTAAGAATGGTTTGCGTAGGCATGTTTATCCGTTGCGATTTTAAATACTTACTGATATTCTGCGCTGAAAACAGGGCACCGGTATTATCCGCCAGATAAGTGACCAGGTTTTCCAAGAAGGCCACATTGCGTATGCTTTCCCGACTGACCACGTCTTTCAGCAGGATGGTGGAATAAACATTGCGCAAGTATTCAAAAATCACATTACTGTCCATGGAAAGATGATGCAGATAAGGCATACCACCAAAAGACAGGTATTTTTTCAGACTTTCCGAAGAATCCTCCAGGTTGTTGAACGTAAGAAACTCACCGTAGCTTAACGAATGGATATGAAACTCCATGTATCGACCTCCCAGATAAGTGGCCAATTCACCGGATAGCATTTGCGCATTACTTCCCGTACAATAAATGTCGCATACTTCCTCATTCAACAAACTGCGTAGGGCTAGTTGGAAATTCTCAATTTCCTGTACTTCGTCGACAAAAAAATAGTTGTTCCTGTCCGCTTTCCATTGAGATTTAACATACCGGTACAGATCCATGTCCGTCTTTATATCAGCAAAAGAGAGTTGTTCTTTATCTACATAAATAAGATTTGCATGGGCTTCTCGTTGACGAATGGTATCTGCAAGCTGTAACAACAAGTAGCTTTTCCCGATTCGCCGTTGGCCTGTTATAACTTTGATCAGCGACTTGCCAATAAATGGTTCTATGCGTTTCAGATACAAAGGACGTGCAATATAATTCTTCATCTTTCCTTCCATTACGATTGAAGTTTCTGCAAAAATACAAAAAAACTTCTGTTATACTTGAAAATTAAGTTCTTTTTCTACTTTCCTATTTCCGGACAAATGGTGTTAAAACCTTCAACACACCTCTTTGTTAACAAACAATATTTACAAAACAATTCTTTTGCATAACACCGAAATATCATTTATTTACGCCCACGGTTCTTTCCTTTCTCTTTCCTAAAAAGGTAATTATTAGAACCGGAAAAGGCTCCTAAAAAAACGACAGTATAAACCGGGTAGCACCTTCATGGAATATTTATACGTTTAATACACTATTAATCAAGCAACTAAGCTCAAATTCGGGTAGAAAATCGGTAGAAAACCAAAGTCAGCTACCCCGCTTCTATACCTTTCCTGCCCGTTTATCCTTCCCAACACCAAGTTCCACCCCGTTTCATAAACCGCTAACAATAAACAACTTATCAAAAAATAAGTTCCGCGAATACTCTGATAATCACCTATGTAGGTATGGAAGAGCAGAAGGTGGCTATCAAGCCGAATGTACGGGTAACCTTGAAAGCCAATGCTGAGATGCTGGATGAAGTGATGGTAGTGGCTTACGGTACGGCCAAGAAGTCTTCATTCACCGGTTCGGCTTCTACTATTAGTAATGAGAAACTGGAATCGCGTCCCATCACGAACATTACGAAAGGCTTAGAAGGACAGACTACCGGTGTGCTGACTACTTCCGGTTCCGGTCAGCCGGGCGAATCGGCTTCTATCGTAATTCGTGGTTTTGGTTCAATTAATGCATCGCAGGATCCATTGTATGTAGTAGACGGTGTTCCATACGACGGTACGCTTTCTTCCATCAACCCTTCGGACATCGAGTCGATGACTATTTTGAAGGATGCTTCCGCCGGTGCTTTGTATGGTGCCCGTGGTGCCAACGGTGTAGTTATGATTACCACTAAACGAGGAAGTGAAGGTAAGGCAAAAGTGACATGGCGCTCTACTGCCGGTTGGTCATCACGTGCCATCCCGGAATATGAAACAGTAAATCAGAAAGATTTTGTTCAGTTGAGTTATGAAGCAGCCCGTAACAGTTATGCCTTTACCAACGGATATCCTTGGGCACAAGCAGAAGCATTGGCCCGTGCTTCATTGGCAAGCAATCTAGGTGGTGGAGCAGGGGAACTTTATAATCCGTTTAAAAACTACACATGGAATGAATTAATAGATCCGGCTACCGGCCAAGTACGTGCAGATGCTCAATCGGCGTGGGATGAACGTTGGTTAGATGCTGTTCAAAATGACAATGCCTTCCGTCATGAACATCAGTTCTCACTGAGTGGTGGTACGGAAAAGACCAGATATATGTTTTCATTAGGTTATCTGAATGAAGACGGTATTTTGACCAATACCGGATTCCAACGATACAACGGTCGTGCCAATGTCAGCTCGGAAGTAACTGATTGGTTCAAAGGAAACATGAACGTGTCATTGACTCATTCGATCATGGACTACAGCCAATACGATGGTTCTTCTACTTCCAACGTATGGTATTCTGCCCAATTCATCTCTCCATTATTCCCTGTATATTTGAAAGATGCGAATGGAGCCAATGCTTTGGATGAAGATGGCAATCCTCAATTGGATTACGGTGAATCAGGTCGTCCGGGCAGTTATACAGACTACAACCCGCTTGGAGGTTTGGTTGATGACAAGTCTTATGTTAAAAATGATGTAGCCAGCTTGCGCACCGGCTTCACTTTTGGTTCGGACAAAGATAACTTCGGTGTATTCAAGGGTTTGAAGTTTGCTGTAAACTTTGGTATGGACTACCGCAACATGAACCAGATGAACTACATGAACATGTATCACGGTAACCAAGCTAACGCCGGTGGTTTACTTCAGAAGTACAACACCCGCATGCAGAGCTATACCTTCAACCAACTGCTGACATGGAATCGTACATTTAATCTGCATAGTTTTGATGTATTGCTTGGTCATGAGTTCTATGCTTATCAATATGAATACTTATCTGCCGGTAGAACCGGTCTGGTAGATGGTATTCTTGAGTTACGTCCGGGTGCTGTGCTTTATGATGCAGACTCCTATACAGATAAGTATCGCATTGAATCATGGTTCGGACGTATTAACTATGATTTCGATGAAAAATATTATTTCTCTGCTTCTTTGCGTACCGACGGTTCTTCTCGTTTCCACAAAGACCACCGCTGGGGTACATTCTGGTCAGTAGGTGCCAACTGGCGCATCTCAAAAGAAGCTTTCATGGAAGATATTGACTGGATTAACAACTTGTCCGTTAAGGTAAGTTACGGTGAGCAAGGAAACGACAACATAGGTTCTTTCTATGCTTGGCAAGGTCTCTACGATTTGAGCTGGACAAACGAAAACGATCCTGGTTCTTTCCCCTCCACATTGGAAAATCCGACTTTAACATGGGAAAAGAATGGAAACTTGAATGTGGGCATCGAAGCGTCATTGTTTGACCAACGCCTGAATATCAATGCTGAATATTACAACAAGAAGACTACCGACATGTTGTTGAGCTATCCGATGGCTACTTCTACTGGTTATAATGGTTACAATGCCAACGTGGGTAGTATGCGCAACAGTGGTTTCGAATTCGAAATCAAGGGTACGCCCATCAAGACTAACGACTTCACTTGGAATATTACATGGATGGGCTCTACCGTCAAAAATAAAGTACTGAAATTGACAGGCGAAAGTCCTGAAATCATTAATGGTATTTACAGCATTAAAGAAGGCATGCCGTTGAATACGTTCTACATGGCCAAGAGTGCCGGTGTAGACCCTGCTACCGGAGCTCAACTCTATTGGGTATACGATACAGACACGAACGGCAATAAGATCAGTGAAGATTACATTACCAGTGATTATAGTAAAGCCAATAATAGCAAATATTATTTAGGCAGCCGTATCCCGAACCTATATGGTAGTCTTGGTACAGATTTGTCTTGGAAAGGCTTAGACTTTTCTATTTTGACCACTTACTCTATCGGTGGCAAAATTTATGATAGTTTGTATGCAGCTTCCATGAATAATATGTATTACAACAACACTTGGAATGTGCATGCATTGCGCCGTTGGCAAAAACCGGGTGACATCACTGACGTACCCCGAATCGAGATTGCAGGTACATACGCTACCAATGACCGTTTCTTAGTGGATGCTTCGTACTTCGCCATCAAGAACATCACGCTGGGCTACACGTTGCCAAAGACTTGGATGCAAAAGGCTCATTTAGGTTCTGTTCGCGTTTTCGCTTCGGTTGATAATCTGGCCTTGTTTACTCATCTGCAAGGAATGGATCCGCAATATAACTTCAGCGGCTCTACAGACTATGTGTATACACCGAACAAGACATGGTCGTTCGGTTTTGAAATTAATTTCTAATCCAACTTCTTAATTTTAAATAGTATGAAGAAAATTATTAATTATATGCTTGTAGGGTTCTTAGGATGCACACTCTTGACCGGTTGCGCAGATGATGCATTGGAAACTTCGCCTACAGATTCAATGTCAAGTTCCGGTGTCGCTTCTAATCCCGGCATGGCTATCGTTCCTCTGAACGGTATATATCGCTCCATGTATGCTTCCTGGTCTCCTACCGGTAATACACACCAAAGTTTCGGTATCAGTTCCTACGTACTGATGGCCGACTTGATGGGTGAAGATATGATTCAAGCTGCAGCAGGCAGTGGTTGGTTCTGGTACGATTGCTTATATCAAGTAAAGGATATGTATGCCAGCGGAGCATGGCGCCCATACGATTTGTGGAACTGCTTTTATACATGGGTAAATGCAGCCAATGCTATTGTAGCAGGCGATGGAGTCATGGAGGGAAGTACGGGAGATGTGAACTATGTGATAGGTCAAGCATATGCTATTCGCGCCTATTCTTACTTCATGTTAGCCCAAAATTTCGCCCGCACATACAAAGGGCATGAAAATGAGCCATGCGCTCCCATTTACACCGAACCGACCGTAGCCGGTACACAGGGCAAAGCTCGTTCCACGGTACAAGAAGTTTATGACCAAATCATTAGTGACATTAATCGTGCCATTGAATTGTTAGGTGAAGCCAATAGCCGTACAAATAAAACACACATTAATCAAGGTGTAGCTTATGGACTGTTAGCTCGTATTGCATTGACCATGGAAGATTGGAACACTGCTTACAGTGCAGCCGTGGCAGCGATTCAAACTAGTGGCTGCTCTATTCAATCAGTCGATGCCCTCGGAGGGCTGAATGATGTCAGTGTAAACGACGTCATGTGGGGTGCATCTATTCGTTCTGATCAGTCTACTATGTATGCCAGCTTCTTCAGTCACATGGATTACGATTTGGGTGCTTATGCACAGACAGCTCCCAAGCAAATCAACAAAGACCTCTATGCTTTGATGAATGCAACAGATTTACGTAGAGACTGGTGGGATATAGACCATCCAGCCAATACTGATGACAGCGGTTATACACAGGTGAAATTCCTTTCGGCCAACACACAGACTTGGGAAGGAGACTACATTTGGATGCGTGTGGAAGAAATGTATCTGATAGCTGCTGAAGCTGCGTGCCGTTTGGGTGACGAAAACACGGCTCGACAGTTGTTAGGAAGCCTGATGAGTCAACGCGACCCCGCTTATAGTGTAGAGGGATTGACTGGTACAGAACTGGGGGCAACCAGTGCCATACGTACGGGATCACTGTTGGAAGCCATTATCGATCAACGCCGCATTGAATTGTGGGGGGAATATGGTCGCGTATGGGATTTACGTCGCTTGAAACAAGGTTTCACCCGCACTACAAGTATGGGATGGCCAACAGCAGCTTTGTTGACCGGACGCCCGACAACTAATCCTGAGAATTATATGTGGGTGATGACCATTCCACAAAGCGAGTTTGACGGGAATGCGAGTCTCAATCCAGAGACTGATCAGAACCCGTTGGGCGATGAATAAGTTTAATTATTAACTATAAAAACTATCTTTATGAGATTGACAAAATATATCTTGGGACTGGGCATAGCAGTCATGAGTTTACTCACGTCCTGCGAGCAAGATAATATGGGCCCTGTTTATGAAGGAACAACCATGGGGGTTACATTTGCCATCAATGCGCAAAGTGTATCGTTCCCTGCCACTGGATATGAAGGTTTTGATGTAGAAGTGATACGAGCAGAAACGGCAGAAGCTGCCACTGTAAATTTGAGTGCAGTAATGGCAGATGGAAGTGCTGTTCCTGCCGAGATTCAAGTTCCTTCGAGCATCAATTTCGAAGCTGGCTCACATACTGCGAATATTCATGTAAGCGTCGGTGATATTACTCCAGGGCAAAATTATCAGCTAGTATTGATACTGGACGAAGCCAATGCTCCCGTCGATGCTATTATACAAAAGACTGTAACTATCTACCGCGATTACACCTACGCTACTGTCGGTATAGGCGAATATATTTCTACTTTCTTTACGATGGACGAAGCAGGTACACCGTATAGAACGCCCGTAGAAGTTCAAAGAGCTGAACAGAACCCGAATCTTTATAAAGCCGTTGGCGTATTTGAAGAAGGTTATGACATCGTATTCCAAATCGGAACAGATGGACGTAGAGTTTCTGTAGCACGCCAAGCTGTTATAAGCGATATTAGCGGTTACGGTACGGGGTATGTATCCGGTAATGGAACTTTGGAGGATGGAACGATTACTGCTATACTTGAATTTACAGTAAGTGCCGGTTCGTTCGGTACAGCTGTAGAGACTTTGATCCTCCCGGAAGGAGCCATAGAATAATAGCAGTCATTCTTTGACTTTCCCCAAAAGCCCGCTTCGAGCAATCGCCCCGAAGCGGGCTTTCTCTTTATCCACCCTCTTCCCCACCGGAAGCCTGAAGTTTACCGCCACTTTACTACGGGTAAAGTGTTACTTTAGTACGGATAAAGTAACACTTTAATACGACTAAAGCAATGCTTTAATGCGGATAAAGTATCACTGTATTAAAATCAAATTGCAATAAAGCGTTAATCCTATGAGTATCAGCCATCTACCATTCGACCAGTTCGGGAGCCGGAGGCCATTTCAGCTCACGCAAGGTATAAAAGGTCCTATCCCATTGCATTTATAGCCGATAAACTTTGCTTTTTCAAACGGATAATCTATCTTTGAAGTGAATTTTAAAGCATGGGGTTATGGCAAAAATACTTCCTTATGGACTGACCGACTTCCCGCGCATCATCCGCGAGAACTATTATTACGTAGACAAAACGCGCTACATCGAACTGATAGAGCGCATGCCCTCTTTTCTCTTCTTGCTACGACCACGCCGATTTGGCAAATCGTTATTCCTGACCATGCTGGAAACTTATTATGATGTACGATATGCCGATCGTTTTGAAGAATTGTTCGGCCATCTGTACATCGGACAGCACCCCACCCCCCTGCACAACCGTTACTTGGTGCTTCGTTTCAACTTCTCGGCGATAAGCAACCGACTGGAAGATTTGGAAGCATCTTTCAATCAATATTGCTGCATGGTAATGCGTACTTTCGTATGGGCCAATGAAAAGTTTTTCGGTACAGAAGTGTGGGACACGGTGAACCGTGACGAAACCCAACCGGGATTGATGCTTTCTGCTATCGAACGCTATGCAGCCATCAAAGGAGGCATACGCATCTATCTGATAATAGACGAGTACGACAACTTTACCAACACGATACTATCCGCCTACGGGACGGAACGTTACCGCCTTGTCACTCACGGAGACGGATTCATCCGCAGTTTCTTCAACGCTATCAAAGCCGCCACGACAGCCCCCGATGCCGTATTGGAACGCCTGTTCATCACCGGTGTCAGCCCGGTAACCATGGACGATGTGACCAGCGGGTTCAACATCGGGACGAACATCAGTACCAACCCATTGTTCAATCAAGTGGTAGGATTTAGTGAAACAGAATTACGCGAGATGCTGGCTTATTATAAAAAGGCAAGAGCACTGCCGGAACATGCGACCGTGGACGGACTGATAGCTACGATGAAACCTTGGTATGACAATTATTGCTTTGCCAAAGAATGCTTAGACGACCCCATGTACAACTCGGATATGGTGTTATACTTCCTGAACCATTACCTGATGTTGGGTATGCCGCCTGAAAACAGGATTGACAACAACATCCGCACGGACTATAACAAACTGAGACATGTGATAGAAATCGACCAAACATTCGGCGAGAATGCTTCGGTTGTTCAGGAGATTATAGCCCGCGGCAGTATCACGACCGATGTAGCAACGGCTTTCCCTGCCGAACGCATTGCAGATACCAGCAACTTCAAAAGTCTGCTGTTCTACTTCGGCCTGCTTTCCATCCGGGCAGTCGAACGGGGCAAGACCATATTGGCCATTCCCAATCTAACCGTGCGCGAGCAAATGTACACCTATCTGACGGAGGCATATCGGAAGGCCAACCTCTTCACCATAAACATGGGACACCTTTCCAGACTGGTGGAGAAAATGGCTTACCAAGGAGCGTGGCAACCGGTTTTCCACTTCTTTGCCGAAGAGTTGAAGCGTCAAAGTGCCATCCGGGAATTCATCGAAGGCGAAGCCCACATCAAGGGATTCCTATTGGCTTACTTAGGATTGACCTGCGGCTACATCATCTTCCCTGAATATGAAGCCTCCAAAGGGTATGCCGATTTCTACATGATGCCCGACTTGCAGAATCAACCGGATATAGCTTACAGTTATATCATCGAAGTAAAATACCTGCACCGTGATGCACCGGCCGCTGCCTTGGCTACCGCGAAACGTGAAGCAAGCGGGCAACTTCTTCGCTACGCCAACGATTCCCATGTACAACAGACGAAAGGGAAGACCCGTTTGTGCCTCCTTACACTGATATTCAGGGGATGGGAATTACTGGAAATGGAAGAAGAGGAAGCTAATCGGTGAGGTACTGATTCAGCAAGTACAACATTCCCAGGCTGCTTATCGGGAATCAACTGATTATTGGTAGTTTCCCGTTTTTTTTCTACTTTTGCGGAAATAATCAATAAGCTACAGACACATGGCAATGAAAGAATTTGTGATTTCCGAAGCACAGGTGGAAACCGCCGTGCTGGTGGGACTCATCACCAAAACACAAGACGAACGAAAGACCAACGAATACCTGGACGAACTGGCCTTCCTGGCAGAAACGGCCGGAGCGGAAGTGGTGAAGCGCTTCACGCAGAAGCTGGAGCAGGCCAACTCGGTGACCTACGTCGGCAAAGGGAAACTGGACGAAATCAAACAATATATTAAAGAAGAGGAAGAAGCCGAACGCGAGATAGGGATGGTCATCTTCGACGACGAACTCTCGGCCAAGCAGATACGCAACATCGAAGGCGAACTGAAGGTGAAGATACTGGACCGCACATCGCTCATCCTCGACATCTTCGCCATGCGCGCGCAAACGGCCAACGCCAAGACTCAGGTGGAACTGGCCCAATATAAATACATGCTCCCCCGCCTGCAACGCTTGTGGACACATCTGGAACGACAAGGAGGTGGTTCGGGAGCCGGAGGCGGAAAGGGTTCGGTGGGACTTCGCGGACCGGGTGAAACGCAGCTCGAAATGGACCGACGCATCATCCTGAACCGCATGGCGCTGCTGAAAGAACGTCTGGTCGAGATAGACAAGCAGAAGGCTACGCAACGCAAGAACCGTGGCCGGTTGATTCGCGTAGCCTTGGTGGGCTATACCAACGTGGGCAAGTCGACTTTGATGAACCTGCTGGCCAAGAGCGAAGTATTTGCCGAAAACAAATTGTTCGCCACCCTGGATACCACCGTGCGCAAAGTTATCATCGAAAACCTGCCATTCCTGCTGAGCGACACGGTGGGCTTCATCCGCAAGCTGCCTACCGACTTGGTGGATTCCTTCAAGTCGACCCTCGACGAGGTGCGCGAAGCCGACTTATTGCTGCACGTAGTGGACATCTCGCATCCCGACTTTGAAGAACAGATAGAGGTGGTCAACAAAACCCTGGCCGACATCGGCGCCGCCGGGAAGCCCGTCATCCTCGTGTTCAACAAGATAGATGCCTATACCTACATCGAGAAAGCGGAAGACGACCTGACCCCGCGCACCAAAGAAAACCTGACGCTGAACGAACTGATGAGAACGTGGATGGCCCGGATGGAGGATAACTGCATCTTCATCTCCGCCCGGGAAAAAATCAACCTGGAGGAACTGAAGTCACTGACCTACCGACGGGTAAAGGAACTCCATGTACAGAAGTATCCCTACAATGACTTCCTGTATCAGACATACGAGGATTAATAAAGAATGATGAATGATGAATGAAGAACTTACCATGCGGCACAATAGTACACACGGACAGCGCAGCCCAATTCTTCATTCTTAATTCTTCATTCTTAATTTAACAGATATCGTATCATTTAATTTCAAATATAGAACTATGAATTACCGGAAACTGACAGAAGATGAAATACTGCGGCTGAAAAGCCAGTCTTGCCTGGCTGAGGACTGGAACCAGATTGAAGTGGCCGAAAAGTTTTCGACCGAGTACGTACACCACGTGCGCTTCTCGGGCGAAGTGAAACTGGGAGTTTTCCAATCGGAATTCACCTTGCCAGGAGGCATCCGCAAGCACTCCGGCCTGCGCCACGTCACCCTGCACCACGTCACGGTGGGCGATAATTGCTGCATCGAGCATATCCAGAACTACATTGCCAACTACGAGATAGGGCATGACACATTCATAGAGAACGTGGACATCCTGCTGGTGGACGGCGTGTCGAAGTTTGGCAATGGCGTGGAAGTGTCCGTACTGAACGAAACGGGCGGACGCGAGGTGCTTATCAACGACAAACTATCGGCCCATCAAGCCTACATCATGGCCCTCTACCGCCACCGGCCCGAACTGATAGCCCGCCTGAAAACCATCACGGACTATTATGCCAACAAGCATGCTTCGGCCACGGGTACCATCGGGGCGCATGTAACCCTTGTCAATACAGGCTCTATCAAGAATGTGCGTATCGGCGACTATGCCCACATCTGCGGCACGTGCCGGCTCTACAACGGAAGCATCAACAGCAACGAAGCGGCTCCGGTGCGCATCGGCGACGGAGTGATTTGCGACGACTTCATCATCTCCAGCGGCTCGCATGTGGACGACGGGGCGATGCTGACCCGTTGTTTCGTAGGCCAGGCCTGCAAGCTGGGCCATAACTATTCGGCCTCCGACTCGCTTTTCTTCAGCAACTGCCAGGGAGAAAACGGAGAAGCCTGTGCCATCTTTGCCGGTCCGTTTACCGTGACTCACCATAAGTCTACCTTACTCATCGCCGGCATGTTCTCGTTCATGAACGCCGGTTCGGGTTCCAACCAAAGCAACCACATGTACAAGCTGGGCCCCATCCATCAAGGCACGTTGGAGCGCGGCGCCAAGACGACGTCGGACTCTTACATCCTGTGGCCGGCCCGTGTGGGAGCTTTCTCCCTGGTGATGGGACGCCACGTCACCCACTCCGACACGTCCAACCTGCCTTTCTCCTACCTGATTGAGCAGAACAACACCACTTACCTGGTGCCGGGCGTCAACCTGCGAAGCGTGGGTACCATCCGCGACGCCCAGAAGTGGCCCAAACGCGACGGACGCAAAGACCCCCAGAAGCTGGACTTCATCAACTACAACCTGCTGAGTCCCTACACCGTTCAGAAGATGTTCAAAGGACGGGAAATTCTGCTCAACCTGCGGGCAGCCAGCGGGGAACTGTCGGACATCTACTCGTTCCACAGCACCAAGATACGCAACTCGTCGCTAATGAAGGGCATCCGGTTCTACGAGATAGCCATCCACAAATTCCTGGGGAACTCGGTTATCAAGCGACTGGAAGGAATCAACTTCCGCAGCAACGAGGAAATCCGCGAACGTCTGCGTCCGGACACGCTCATCGGTCGGGGCGAATGGGTGGACATCTCTGGTCTGATAGCTCCCAAGAGCGAAGTAGACACCTTGATAGCCGACATCGAATCGGGGAAAGTGAACAAACTGAAGGACATCAATGCCGTCTTCGGACACATGCACGCCAACTACTACACCTACGAATGGACGTGGGCCTACGACAAGCTGGAAACATTCTATGGCGTGAAACCGGAAGAAATGACCGCAGCCGACATCATTCACATCGTGGAGAAGTGGAAAGAATCTGTCATCGGGCTCGACCGTCTGGTGTATGAGGATGCCCAAAAAGAATTCTCCATGGCCTCTATGACCGGATTCGGTGCCGACGGTTCGCGACTGGAAAAGGAAATGGACTTCGAGCAAGTGCGGGGCGACTTCGAAAGCAATCCGTTCGTCACGGCCGTACTGGAGCACATCGAAGTGAAGAGTGCCCTGGGGGATGAACTGATCGAACGGATGAAGAGGGTATGACGCCCGGCACCTCAGATAAGTTCCACCGCCACTGGAACCTGGTTCCATCGCCACCGGAACCAAGTTCCACCGGCGGTGGAACCTAACACACTCCCCGAGACTGGGGCTGACACCCTGCTACTTGGTACGCTTCTCCCGCCACACTTCGACCCAGAAGGCCACCAGCAGTCCCAAGCCACCGCCCAGCAACACACTGGCTCCGTAGATGATAGAAGCAGTCTCCCAGACGGTCCGTTGGGTTTCTTCTGCATAAAACTCCGGCAGGGATAGGCGCGTAATCATATAACCCACTAACAGGCCAAGCCCCAACCCCATCAACAGACATCCAAACCGAAGTGCCATGTTGGAGGCCGGTAGCCTCAATCCTTTGATGCCCCCTTCCGCCAATGCTTCCGGAGATAGTTTCTCAATCGTCATCAGCCGTTCTTTCCGACAAACAAACAATTCAAACAACTTGTAAATGCCCAAGAAAGCGCACATCATAGTGGCCGCCACTGTTAAATCATGCATCATAATCTGATTCGTTTTTGAAGTTAATAATTCAGTTCTTTTGCCCTATTAGAGGCAACATCCGGAAAGAGGTTACAGATCTCTCCCTCAAAAAATATTTTTCCCTTATCTTTGTAACCTTCCCCGAAGGATGGCGTCTAATAGGACAAAATGGAAAAGAACGAGTCCCATATCATCACACGCATTCTGGCAGGCCACACGGAGGAGTATGCCTACTTCCTCGACACCTACGGACAGACGGTATTTACCTTAATCGTCCGTCTGGTGGGTACGGAAGCCGATGCGGAGGAACTGACCCAAGACACCTTTCTAAAGGCTTTCGAGCATCTGGGGTCGTTCTATGGGAAAAGCAGTTTCTCTACCTGGGTCTACCGGATAGCCTACAACACGGCACTTCCCTTCCTGCGCAAGAAGCCGGTGGAGACTTGTGCCGGCGATGATGCCTTCTGGAACCGGATAGCGGAAACCCGGATAGAGGAAGAGACTGACGACGAGGGAGAGATCCGATTGGAACAACTGAAGCAGGCCCTCACCCAGCTATCTGCCGAAGAACGGGCACTCGTCACCCTGTTCTATGAAGAAGAAAGGCCGATACAGGAAATCGGAGAGATACTGAACCTGAAAGCCAACCACGTCAAGGTGAAACTACATCGCCTGCGCAAGAAACTATACCTGCTCATGCAGCAGGAAGAAAGGAAAGGAGAAAGGAAATGAACGAGAATCAGTTAGACCAAGCCCTACGGAAAGTCGCCCGGCAGCAACCCGCTCCCCGACTCTCCAGTAACTTCACGTATCGCACCCTGGAGCGCATCCGGATGGAAACCGCCCGAAAGGAAGCCCGCCGGGAGAAACGCTTGTTTGTGCTGATGCTGTTGACTGTCTGTCTGATGATAGCCGGTTGCATAGGCGTCCTGATCCACCTCTGCGGATTAGCCCAACTGAAGGAATCGCTAACAGCATGGCTACCGTCTCTACCCTCCATCAAGAACGGTAAATTCTACCTTCCCATGCTGCTTGCCCTTCCCCTGTTGGCTCTGTTCAACCACTGGCTGAGAAAGAAGTACCGGCACTTGCTACCTTGATTTCTCTTTGATGTCACAACTGGCCTCAACAACGTTCATCACATAGTCGCCCAGTTTCTCGCACTCGGCGATGATGTCCATGTAATAGACGCCCATCTGGTAACTATATGCCTTGTTGTTGACATCTACGATATTCTGATTCTTCAACTGGTTACGATAATTGTTTATCTCGTTCTCCAGGTTATAGGACTTATTAATATCTGTAACCGGATGATCCGTATGCTCAATGACGGCTATCATCTGCGCAAGCGCTTCGTCATCGAGTGTCATCATACTATGGATGTGTTCATATTGCTGCTCGGTAAAATCTTCGTTCGACTGACGTTTCCGGTTGATGGTACGTGCCAGGTTATAGCAACTGTCCCCGATGCTTTCAATCTCCGTCACCTCACGCAACATGCCCCGTATCTGCATCTTGCTCTCCGAGCTCAACCGGCCTTCGGACACTTTGTTCAGGTAATTGGCAATCTCTATCTCCATGCTGTCGCTGATATTCTCGTACTTCTCCACCCGGCTGAAGATACGGTTGAAGTCATCATCCTTTTCCGTATGCAGCAGGTCGCGCACCATACCGAACATACGGTGCGTGCGCTCAGCAAACAGATGAATTTCCTTACTAGCCTGCAAGATGGAAAGTTCGGACGTAGACAACATGCCGCCGGTAATATACCGCAAGCGATACTCTTCGTCCTGTTCCTTTTGCGGAATAATGGCGCAAACCGTACGCTCAATGAAAGGTACAAACCAAATCAGAATAAGTACATTACAGATGTTGAAGGCGGAATGGAAAGCGGACAACTTGAACGGTACGGCCACTGACATCTCTGTTACACCCATTATATTCTCTACAAACCATGACACACCACCCGTAAAGAAAGGAAACACACACAATACCCAAATAACACCGAACACGTTGAACATCAAATGTGCCATGGCCGCCCGTCGCGCCTGGGTATTGCCCGTCAGTGCGGCAAGATTGGCAGTGATGGTGGTGCCGATGTTCTCGCCCAACACCAACGCCGCTCCCAACTCAAAGCTGATCCAACCATTGGCGCACATTATCAAGGTGATGGCCATCGTAGCCGCCGAGGCTTGCACTACCATAGTCAATATAGTACCGATAGCCACAAACAACAAAATGGACAGAAAACCCATGTCCGTATAGTTCTGCACGAAAGCCAGCATCTCCGGGTTCTTCTCCAAGTCGGGTGCATTGGCTTGCAACATGGAAAGGCCCATAAAGAGAAAGGAAAAACCAAAGATAAACTCACCTATCGACTTACGGTTGCTTTTTTGAGAGAAAAGAAGCGGAATGCCGAAGGCCAACAAAGGTAAGGCAAAAGCGGCAATATCGACCTTAAAGCCCAATGCGGAAATAATCCAGGCCGTAACTGTCGTACCGATATTGGCTCCCATAATAACACCGATAGACTGAGCCAAGGTCAACAAACCGGCATTAACAAAACTGACTACCATCACCGTCGTAGCGGAAGAAGACTGCACCAAAGCAGTAATGAGCACACCTGTCAAGACGCCAGTCACCCGATTGGTCGTCATGGCTGTTAAGATCTTCCGAAGCCGGTCGCCGGCAAACTTCTGCAATCCTTCGCTCATGATTTTCATTCCATACAGGAACAAGGCCAAGGAACCGAACAGCTTTAATAAATCATAAAAAGAATACTCCATCTTTAATAATTTACGGGGTTTCTTTGCTCCATCTGTTATAAGCCCTATCTTTAGAGTCGATAAACCCAAAGAAGGAGGATTATGAAACACATGTTACAAATCTATTGCAAAAATAATAATATTTATAAAGATTTCCCTATCGGGAGCTCACTTTTAGAGATTTATTCCGGTTTTGACCTCCATCTCCCCTATCCGGTAGTCAGTGCGAAAGTCAATAACCGCTCGGAAGGTCTGAACTTCCGCGTATATAATAATAAGGATGTAGAATTCCTCGACGTACGCGACCCCTCCGGCATGCGCACCTATGTCCGCACCCTCTGCTTCATCCTCTACAAAGCTACCAAAGAATTGTTTCCCAACGGGAAACTGTATGTAGAACACCCTGTGTCCAAGGGCTATTTCTGCAACCTGCGCATCGGACGTCCCATCGAACTGGAAGACGTGCAACACATCAAGAAACGCATGCAAGAAATTATAGCCGAAAATATTCCCTTCCACCGCACCGAATGCCACACGACAGAAGCTGTACGTATCTTTACTGAACAAGGCATGAACGATAAAGTCAGGTTATTGGAATCAACCGGTTCTCTTTATACCTATTATTATACCTTGGGGGACACGATAGATTATTATTATGGCAATCTCCTGCCGAGCACCGGATTCATCACCCTCTTCGACCTCGTGAAGTATTATGATGGCTTACTGCTCCGCATCCCCAACAAACAGAACCCGAACGTCTTGGAGGAAGTGGTCAAGCAAGAAAAGATGCTCGACGTCTTCAAGGAACATCTGCGCTGGAACCATATCATGGGACTAAGTAACGTGGGCGATTTCAATTTAGCCTGTCAGGACGGACATGCCACGGATTTGATTAACGTTGCCGAAGCCTTACAGGAAAAGAAGATTGCCCAGATTGCCGACGACATATTCCAGAGGAACGAAAACGGGAACAAAGTCCGACTCGTCCTCATCTCTGGACCTTCCTCATCCGGGAAAACCACTTTCAGCAAACGTCTTTCCATCCAACTGATGACCAATGGGCTGCATCCCTACCCCATTGCCATGGACAACTACTTTGTCAATCGGGAAGATACACCACGAGACGAAAAGGGAGACTACGACTACGAATCCATTTATGCACTCGACTTGAAGAAATTCGAAGAAGACATGAAAGCCTTGCTCCAAGGAGAAGAAGTAGAACTACCGACTTTCAACTTCACTACGGGAAAAAGGGAATACAGGGGTGACAAACTACGGATTGACGAACACACGATCCTCATCCTTGAAGGTATCCATGCCCTGAATCCCGAACTGACCAAGCAGATTCCTGCCGACCGGAAGTATCAGATTTATGTATCGGCCCTGACCACCATCTCACTGGACGACCATAACTGGATTCCTACGACCGACAACCGACTGATACGCCGCATTATCCGTGACTATAACTACCGCGGATATTCGGCCCAAGAGACCATCTCCCGTTGGGGAAGTGTGCGGGCAGGTGAAGACAAATGGATTTTCCCTTACCAGGAGAATGCCGATGTGATGTTCAACTCCGCCTTATTATTTGAGTTGGCCGTATTGCGCTGCCATGTAGAGCCTTTGCTAAACACCGTACCCCGCAACTGTCCCGAATATGCCGAAGCCTACCGCCTGCTAAAGTTCATCAAATACTTCACACCGGTACAGGATAAAGAACTGCCCCCAACTTCCCTGTTACGTGAATTCCTGGGTGGGAGCAGCTTCAAATACTGATTTCTCTATAAATCCAAAAGGTTGTGCCCTTAAATGACATGCATCCTTATGGCACAACCTTTTGTTTCTCCTTAAAGTTTCTGGTTCCGATAGTTCTTTACAGCCTTATCCTTTACAGTTTCCGGCACAAGGCGAACTGCCGATCCGCCGGATGCTTTCAGATGAAAATCAAGAACATCTTCGCTATCCACCCGATACTTCAACACCTTCACCTTCGTCCGCGTCGGGACAGATTTATCACCATCCACATATATTTCAGCCACATATTTCTGCCCGGCAGGCAAGAAATCCAACTTCACCGGAAGCCGACGCGCATCATTGTTTGTGATGGAACCGATAAACCATTCATCGCCTTTCCGACGAGCCACGCTGATATATTGGCCCACCTGACCTTGCAACACTTTCGTATCATCCCACGTGGTATATACATCATCGAAGAATTTCAACTCGGGTTCGTCCTGCGAATCAGAAGGTTTGTCGTACCAATACAACAACTGCAACGGACTGTAATACACAGCCGCCAAAGCCAGCTGATGGGCCGGTGTAGTCTGAATGGATTTAGAACGGGGCACGCCATACGCATCCCCTTCCTTGTCCAACCGTCCGAAGTCCTGACGATAATAACAGATGGTATAATCTCCCGCGCCTGCCACAAAACGGGTAAAAGGAAGCGTCACGTTATGTGTGGCGTCCGGGAACTCCTCATTGCCGCGGATTCCCTCCTGAGTCAACAGATTCGGATACGTACGGCTGAATCCCGTCGGACGATACTCATCATGAATATCCACCATCAGGTGATGTTTTGCACACTTCATGACAGCCTCGTGCATCCATTTCGTCCAAACCTGTGACCCCACCTGCACAAAGCCGAATTTTACTCCGGCTACTCCCCAAGATTCGTACAAAGGAAGGATCTCGTCCAATTGTTGTTGAAGAGCCCGCTGGTTAACATATAAAAAGACACCAATACCCCGTTCCTTACCATAAGCAATAACTTCCTGCAAGTCTAAAGCATGAGGATTGGGATTCCTGCGAGGATCAAGATGAGCTCTCCGTGCATCGGAAGCTTTGTCATATTCAAAGCCATACCATCCGGCATCAAAAAGAATATATTGCAAATGATGTCTCACTGCAAAATCTATTGTAGCCTTGGCCCCTTCCGTACTCAACGTTACCTCACGCATTGTTTTCCCGGGTTTAATCCAGGATGTGTCCTCTATTTGACAAGGAGGATTCAAATTCAGTAAGATATCGTTATGTTCCAACAACTCCCCCGGTTTATCCGCACACATGATGACACGCCAAGGAGTAGAATAAGGCGCAATGTCTTCCACAGGACCATACATGGCCGTGGTCAGTGTATTCAGTTTCTTATCGGACAGTTTGAACTTCGTACGTACATAGTCCACCACCTGCGCCTCTGCCAAGCAGACATACCGTTCTCCAGGCAGCGTAAGCAACAACGGACGATCACTCTCTCCCGGCCAATCCCTTAACGGAAGGAGTTCGTAAGGAGTCTGTGCCCGTGCCGTAAAATAGCCTTGGGTACCTTCGGGCATCGTAAACTCCGTGTATTCTTCCGTTATTTTCAGGTATTGCCCGCTCGGGAAACGATAACGGAATGCCATCCCTTCATTATAAGCTCTGACGTCCAATACCAGCCGGCTCCGGCTCCCGGTACGTGTCAAAGTTACCGACCACATTTTATATTTATCTTTCACTGTATTACGTTCTCCATAGACCGGATGCCAGACCGTATCTTTCTCCGAAGACACAACATCCTCTATCGACAACCCTTCACGCCAATCCTCATTAGCACAAATACCCAAAAGCGATTCCTTAACTACCTCCTGTCCGTTCCAGTCCAATGAATAACTCAATCGCCCTCCATCATCGTTCAGCACGAATTGATACTTACCGTCAGGCGACTCCATTTTTACCTCTTTGGCCTGTGCGGACAAAGACAGTGCTATCCAAAATGTACCTAATAACAACTTCTTCATAAACGTATAGCTATAAACAATAAATTTAATTATCTATCAAATAAAAATGCCGGGTAACCGGATCGGCTGTTTTTACCTTACCAGCGATGCCATATTGCCAAGCCGTTACACTGATTTTAACCGGGAATTTAGTTCGAGGCGGTATCGGAGTAATAAACAACTTGTTACCCTCCACATAAGCCGGACCAGCTTCTACATAAAAAGAAACGGGTAAACCTGACGTAGAAACTGCATCTAACGTTATCATCGAAGTTTCCTTGTTTATATGGTCAGGCTGCACAAAATCTATCACTTGTTCTTTTCCTTTCTTATTACGCACCGGAATCGTTATTTGTCCCTGCTGTACAGCCGATTTATAACTTTTATCACCCGGATGTTTCACCGCAAAAGTAATGTCCGCTTTCTCACTATTCCAATCAGTTCCCCGATTCCAAGCTATTTGAAACCGATTTCCTGAAATCACAGCCGGTCCACAGATCATCTCCATACAAACAGGAACAGCATCATCCGCATGCCCTAAAGAAGAACCTACCGGCAATCCTGTCCAAGAAGCTAAGCGTGGGCTTTCTCCCGGCACCGTATCTAAAAATGTAGGTTCAAGCGAAAAACTAATACCATCACTTTCCGGAAGGAACTCAGGATGTAATTGCAGATGCGTATTCCGTTGTTTTACAATTTTACCGTTCTGCCGGACACTGACCAATTGCGGTTTTAATCCTCGAAAACGGTTTCCATATACTACAGCCGCTTCCGCTATTTCTTTATCAAAGAACCAAAAAGCTTCCTCCTTATCTCCTTTATATCGTTCTATTGGCGCAGGCAGATAAGCCGGCTTCTCATCTTTCTTCCATTTTTCAACCAACCAGCCAGTATGACGTGGGTCGACATGTCCATAATGTAGAGCTTTCTTTATAAACAGAGCTATAAACTCCGCTTTTTCAGGTGTATAAGCAAAATGCCCTTCAGCCGGACACGCTAACATTCCCAATGCCAGTTGCGGATACAGCTTCCTCTCTTTAAGTCCCTCCTGACTCCAGGTATCAGCTGATTCATACTCCCCCATCGTTTCCAAACAAGGAATATTATTGATATGACGGCTTCCCCAACTATCTTTTGCAAAATCAGAATGCCTAAAATAAGGCCATTGCCCACTCACCGAAATACAAGCCAACGTACGTTCAGGCATGTAAGCAGCCATATAGTAAGGTGCACTTGCCGCAGCCGAGTGCCCTATACCGATGAGAGGAACCGTAACCAATTCATCATACCCCGAAACATCCGCCAAATCCTTTAATATGCCTTCTAATGTTTCACCAGCTCCATCCGTAAAGTCGAATGTCAGATTGAATGCCGGACATACCCAGACTTCCGCCACGCCTAATTCAGACATTCGCGCCCTGAAACCTTCGTCTTCCAATATCGAAATTTCCTCCATATTGTGTTGGGCCACCAATATCGACTTTACCTGGCTACAAGTATCTGGAATCCATAAATAAGCCTTGCATTCCTTATGTTTAGGACTCGTACTGAAATTCCGTACAGGAATACTCCATTGCCATATTTCCGTTTGAGCATTAAGCGCGAAAGTGTATATTACTAATAATATAACAAACAAACATCTTTTCATCCATTATTTCTCCATAAATAAAATACCACGCCAATAACTATTTGTGCCGAAAGTATGAATTTGACAGATGTAATCCAACTTCCGGCACAAATTTATATAACATAACCTATTGAAAAATTACCACCCGGGATTATTACTCAACTCCTGACCATTAGACAATGTATTCAACCAGTCTACAGGAATCGGACGCAAACTATATTTTGCATTTGTGCTCTCACTCAACTGAGTCTGGATCAATCCACCCGTAATATGAGTTACATCCCAATTATATTCCAACACTCTTTCAGCTAATTTTCCCGTACGAGTTAAATCATTCCAACGAGGAGCTTCGCCAAACAATTCCAAAGCCCTTTCGTCCAACACATCATCTATGGTCACAGTTCCCGTATAATCCGGCAATGTAGACCCTGCGATTCCCGCTCTTGCACGTTTACGAATTTCATTCATATAATGTAAAGCCTGTCCGTTATCGCCCAAGTTTACGGCAGCTTCTGCAGCTATCAGATAAGTTTCTGCCAAGCGGAATAAATAAATGTCACGCGTACCATTCTCAACCGTACCCGAACTATTGTAACGAGTATTAGCATCTTTAAACTTCCATACAGGCAACCAGGCACGACTTCTACCATTAAGGCTTTGATAACCGGTTTTATAATAATCATCATTCTCTGCATCAGCATATGAACCCTGCGGGTAATTATAAACATATCGTCCAGCCGCATTCTCCGCCTCTTTCTCGGCATCCGTATAAACTTTATAATCCTCCTGACTGGGAACCGGGAATATAAGAACAGGTTCTCCTACGGGTACTGTTGCTCCCACTGTACTTTCAAACCAAGGTTTTCCCCGGTTCGTACCATCAGTCGAAGTTGCAGGATCGCCATTCAAAGGACTCATAAACGTAACTTCCGCACGTCTGTCATTCTTCCAATCGAACAATGTATATGCATATTTAGTAGGCATAACCGAAGCGTAATCATTACCATAGATAGAAGAAAAACTAATATCAGCCCAACCTTCCCGGTATACAAACAGATAAAATTCGGTCTGTATATTCGTATTCCATCCTGTTCCGGTAGAGAAACTGATTGGAAATATTATTTCATCATTCACTTCATTGGATTGTCGATGAACGTCCGCATAATCGCTCCACAACAACTGATGTCCTGAATTACTTATAACATCAACCGCATCATTATAGGCATTCTGAAAATCATTAGGGTCGGCATAGTCCTGATAGCCCCGTGTTAAATAGACTAATGCTCGCAAATGCTTAGCCGCAGCCTTTGACACGCGTCCGTATTCGGATGTCGGTTGTTTTTCAGGCAACGATGAATCCAGAACATCTTGAAGGTCTGCCAAAATTTGAGTATAGAAGTCTGCTCCACTATTTAATTCCGCAGTCGTAGAAGGAGAAGTAGGTTCTTCTAGAATCAGAGGTGCTTGTCCCCAGTTCTTAACGATTTCGAACAAATACAAGGCCCGCAAGAATTTAGCTTCTGCTACTCTTTGGGCAAGTATATCAGGCTCTATTCCTTCAAATATATCTTCATCCACTGTTTTCACAGAACCTGCTCGATTAATGGCAGCATTGACATTCTTCAAAGCTTCATAAAGAGCTTTCCACTGATTATACACAGCATCGTTATCTATTGCATAATCTACTGTATATTGATTCAATACATTAGTCGCCGTTCCATCATTTTGAGTTCCCAAGTCTGTACCCAATTGGGTCAATTGAAAGTAATTGGTAGTATTATACACAGATTTCAAAGTCGAATAAGCACCGGTAATCAGTGTTTCATAACCATCAGCTGTGGAGTAAAATTGTTCGGCAGACTGGCTTGCAATGTTCTCTTCGTCCAAAAAGGAAGAGCAACCAGCCACAGCAAACAAAGATACTGCCAAACACGTTTTTGTTAGCATATTTTTTGTTATCATAATTAATCTGTTTAGAATGAAAGATTAAGACCGAATATTACATTACGCGTAATCACATCAGATGTGTTGATACTGGTGGAAAGTTGTTCCGGATCAACCACATCATCCGCACACCACAAGAAAGGATTCTGAACCGTACAATACAAGCGAAGTTTGCTCAGATTAATCTTCCGAAGCAGCTCAGGCTTAAATGTATATCCCAATGAGATATAAGAAACTTTCAAGAAATCACTTGAAAACATGGTATGTGACATAGCTGATTTCGAGTTTCCCCACGATCCTCTATAATCACGGTAAGTACCCATATTGCTCGGTTGAGCCGATGAATTAGTCGGATTTTCCGGTGTCCAATAATCCTTTCTCAGATTATTGAAATTCTGGTTATTATTTTCCAGAGCATAAGACACATAGAATTGGTTCCTCATCTTAGCACCAGTCTGGAACGACAATTGGAAAGACAAATCAAATTCTTTATAAGTAAAGACATTAGTCATACCACCCGTCCAATCCGGAGTACGTTTGCCGTCAATTACACGGTCGGCGTCATCAATCACCCCATTCCCGTCCAAATCCAACGGCTTATACTGTCCGGGGCGGCAGCCGTATTTAGCAGCTTCCTCGGCCTCATCCAATTGCCATACACCTGCGGTTATCGTGTTATAGTTAATATCCACTGGCTGACCTATAATCCAAAGATTACTGAAATCACCTTCCATCCCCGCAAGCGACTCGCCACGTGAAGTCAAATCCTCCTTATACTGCAAGTCTACAATTTTATTTTTATTATATGCAAAATTTAAACTTGTAGTCCATGAGAAATCCCTTGTACGAATATTCTCAGAATTAATAATGGCTTCGAAACCTGTATTACGCACCGAACCCACATTAGCTTTCACAGAAGAGTAACCGGTCGTTACAGGCACAGTTTTGTTCATAATCAAGTCATTAGTCAGACGATTATAATATTCAAAACTACCAGAAATACGATTATTCAAGAAGCCGAAGTCCAAACCGACGTTATATTCCGTTGTGCGCTCCCAGCCCAAATCTAAATTACGTAAATTGTTGGGCACATATCCGATCAAGTCACTTGTACCGAAAGTGTAATATTTAGCGCCACTGATAGAGCCCTGTGTCTGATAAGCACTTACATTATCATTACCTGTCTGACCAAAACTTAATCTCAGTTTCAAGTTACTCAACCAAGTCAAATCTTTCATAAACTCTTCACCTGAGATTCTCCAAGCCAAAGCTGCAGAAGAAAAAGCGCCCCACTTATTACCTTCAGCCAATTTAGAAGAGCCGTCAAAACGAATACTTGCCGTTACAAAATACCGATCCTTCCAAACATAGTTTGCACGGGCCAGATATGACATCAAATTTGTTTTTGTAAATCCGGACGTAGAAGAGTTACTATTGGCACCACCCGCCAGATTATACCACAAGGAGTTATAAGAAAGTCCGTTACCAATGCCTCTTAACAGTTCGTCTTGGGTTTGTTGCATAGAGAATACACCCGTCACGTCCAAACGATGGTCATTCTTCTGCAAGTTATAAGTAATCTGATTATCCCACACCCAATCTACATAACTATTTTTAGCGTAATTACTTGTCGCATCGTTGGTTCCCTTATTTGCTTTCGTATATCGGCCACGATATTGCCCAATTTCCTCAATATTAATATTCGGAGAAAATGTAGTCTGCAATGTCAAGCCTTTAATCGGCATAATCGCCAAGTAGATATTACCAAGCATATTATACTTCTTGGTCTTGTTATACTCATTTTTCTGAGCCGTCAATGCATTGAACTGTCCGTTGGAGTATGACCAGACTTCTTCACCCGTTATCAAATCGGTTGGATGATAAGTTGGACGTAAGCGGAAAGCATCTTGAAGCAAATCTGAGTTACCGGTATCGCGCACAGAATGAGTTCCATACATATTTATACCAAATTTAAAATACTCGTTGGGTGTTACATCTATCACCGCTCTCATATTATAACGCTGATACTCCTGTGGATTCAACATACCGTCTTCATAGTAATATCCCGCAGATAATGCATAGGTTGCCATATCATTACCACCTGTTGCGGATATACTATGATTGGTCATAAAAGCTGATGAAGATACCGCATCTACCCAATCATAATAATTTCCTTCTTCAATAGCTCTCAATTCCGATGCGGTAAATATATCACTATCATCCTTATAAACATTATTGTTTTGAGCTCTTGCCGCTTCACGAGCTAATTGAACATATTCATCACCGGACATCATATCAGGCATATGGGTATAATTACGGAAACCGGCATAGCCACTATAATCAATCTGGACTTTTCCTTTCTGCCCACGTTTGGTCGTAATCATAACCACACCATTTGTAGCGCGTGATCCATAGATAGCAGTCGACGAAGCATCCTTCAAAATGTCTATCTTTTCAATATCGTCAGGGTTGATGTTCGAGAGCGAAGCACCAATCACTCCGTCCACAACCACCAACGGTGAAGTGCTGCCACTGATGGTGTTCAGACCACGAATCAAAATATTGTATTCACCACCCGGTTTATTATTGGAACGTTGAATCTGAACTCCTGGAAGAACACCTTGCATAGCACCAACAGCATCCGTACGGCCACCTCTAATCAAGTCTTCTGTATCAACCGAAGCAACCGATCCCGTCAAATCCGACTTCTTTACTGAACCATAACCAATAACAACCACCTCATCCAACATTTCTGTGTCTTCTTTCATGACGATATTGAATGAGCGTTGACCTCCTATGACAATTTCCTGATTAACAAATCCTACATACGAAACCTGCAACGTACTTCCCGCCGAAACATTCAAGACGAAATTACCATCAATATCCGTTATTACACCATTGGTGGTACCCTTTTCCATCACAGAAGCACCGATGACCGGTTCTCCTTGTGCATCTACTACTGTTCCGGTAATTCTTATAGAACCTTGCCGGACTTCTTGTTGAACCGGACTAGGCAACATACCTGCCG
The DNA here is from genome assembly GCA_944322355.1 of uncultured Bacteroides sp. Lineage (GTDB taxonomy): Bacteria > Bacteroidota > Bacteroidia > Bacteroidales > Bacteroidaceae > Bacteroides. Next base: position 60,020 of record CALUOT010000005.1, read on the forward strand.
ATTCCTCTGCCACAACCTTACCTATCGGCAGGCTGGCCAATGCTAAAAGCAATAAAAATCTGTCTCTTTGTATCATAGCAGACATTTTAAGTTTAACAATAAATGAATAAATTCTCTATTTTTTTTGAGATAAACGGACGTGAAAAGTATTTCACTCAAAAGAAAACCTGTTTTTTTGATTCTTCCTCGCTAACCCCTTAAAAAAACGAGTTAGCGAGGAAGAATCGAGATATTTTTATAAATTTGCATATCAACTCAAAATGACAACAAAATGGGAAACATCATAGGTAGAATAGCAGAACAAACGATATTGGCACAGCGAATCAAATCGGACTCACCTGAACTCATTGCCATTTTTGGACGGAGACGCATAGGAAAGACTTTTTTGGTGCGTCAATTCTTTCAGGATTCTTTCGATTTCTATTTTACAGGAATCTACCAAGGAACCAGACAAGAACAACTCAACGAATTCCACCGCCAATTGGAACGATACTCCGGAAAAAAATGCAAAACGATCAGGACGTGGTTTGATGCCTTTACTGAACTGCGTGAACACCTGGAATCTTTATCAAACCGGGACAAACCTATCGTTGTATTTTTGGACGAACTGCCTTGGATGGACACTGCGAAAAGCCGTTTTATAAAAGCACTGGAATACTTCTGGAATTCATGGGGAGCTACAAACAATCGCCTGAAACTCATTGTCTGCGGAAGCGCAACGACATGGATGCGCGAAAATGTACTTTCCGACAAGGGTGGACTTTACAACCGTACGACCCGCAGTATCTATTTGGCTCCTTTCTCGCTGTATGAGACCGAACAGTACCTCCGTTCGCGCCATATTGTATGGAACCGCTACCAGATAGCCGAATGCTACATGATATTTGGCGGGACACCTCTTTACCTAAGTATGCTGGAGCAGGGCAAGAGTTTGGGACAGAATGTCGACAATCTGTTTTTTGCCCCCAATGCCCCCTTGTCTCGTGAATATCATTTCCTTTTCCGATCCTTATTCAATGAAGCCACTCTGCACCGGCAAATTATTGAAATACTCGCCAACAAAACAATTGGCATGACACGCATGGAAATTAAGAATGCATTGAAAATAGAAGATGGAGGTGATTTCACAAACGCGTTACGCAATCTGAGCGATTGCGATTTTATCCGCCCATATTCCGCTTACGGCAAGAGTGACCGTGGCATATTGTTCCAACTGACTGATCTTTTTACATTATTCCATTTGCGATATGTCAAAGGATACAAAGGACAAGATGAACATCATTGGCAAAATATGCTTGATTCCCCGTCACGTAGAGCGTGGAGTGGCTATTCATTCGAACAACTTTGTCTGCACCACATCCGGCAAATTAAGTTCAAATTAGGCATCAGCGGGATACAAAGCGATGTTTGCTCCTGGAAGGGAGACGGAGCACAAATAGATTTACTGATTGACCGCCGAGATCAAACCATCAATGTATGTGAAATTAAGTTCTCTCAAAGCGAATTTGAAATCACCAAATCATATGATGCACAGCTCCGTGCCCGACTGGAAAAGTTCCGCTCAGCCTCGAAAACGAGGAAAGCCCTACACCAGACTTTTATCACAACATATGGTGTCAAAGAAAATGCTTACAAAGGGAATATACAAAGCGAAATAATCCTTGACGACTTGTTTGAACAATAAAAAAACAAAGGAAAATATCTCGATTCTTCCTCGCTAACCCCTAAAAAAAACGAGTTAGCGAGGAAGAATCGAGATGCTTCTATAAATTTACATATCAACTCAAAAAGAATATCCGCGAGCGGTCTTCTGCCAAAATCTTGACATTTACTTATTGGATAAAACTACCCTCCAAGAAGGTTGCAAACCTAAGGTTCGAATGGTTGCAACCTAAAGGGTTAATGTTTGCAACATTCGGTCTCTAGGTTTGCAACCTTCCATAACCGTGCCAGAATGTATTCTGAACAGGGTATGGAGTGTTTTCCATTAAAGTTAAGAATCTCAACAAGGCATTTCATTTATCCGGACTTTCCAAGGAACGTATCCACTCGATACCGACACCCTCACCTTGCGTTTCTCCGAAATCGAGGTAAAGAGTCACGTTGACAGGACGAGTCGGGAACTCAGTCCCGTTATTGGAACGTGAGCCGGGAATGGTAAACACATAAATATCCTTACCCATCATCTGCGCATCCGCTTCGCTAAAAGTCCAGAACTCAGGTGCACTCATCACGCTATAACTCAACCGAAGCCATGAACGATTGCGCACGGAAGGCATCCGGTTTACTTTCACTGCCAGATAAGGATACTTACCCGCATCGTAGGCAATGCCTTTCTTGCTACAAGCCGTTCCGGAGGCTTTCAATGCCATCTTTCCTTCTTCGGCACGCCAACCAGCGGTCGCAAACTTCCATCCATAAAGGCTCTCACTCAGATTTTCATTGATTTGACCTTTCTTGGACAATGCCTCGCCCTTGCCCAAATAAAAGAGCAGGGAACCAAAACCGGGATTATCGCACGTAAAGCCTGCTCCTTCCGGGCGGACACACCCCAGTACCATACGAGTATAAGGCATGGAGAGATGCCTACGTTCCACATAATGATTATAAGGCAATTCGAACACGGCTCTGAACTCACCTAACCCTGCCTGCCCTAAGGTCTGCCAATTGGAATATTTGCCGGTCTTGTCTTTCCAAGTAAAGAAAGGCACTTCGTACCCCAAATTGGATTTCGAAAGGTATTCACACCCTTCCATAATCCGATTGTCCAATGCGGCATAAAGGTCATCCCCTTGGTTCCAAGCCACCTCGGCTATTTCGGCCAAACAGCCCACTCCCAGCATACAATGAGCCTGGTCGCGGCCGCTCTCCTGGATTTGTCCGCCCGGAGCGATGTAGTTAGGCAAGGAACCGTTGTCGTCGCCCTGATAAAAGAAATCGACCGCCTCGTCGTACAAGGACTCATCGTCCAAAAATACCGCCATGCCAATCAGTGCCTTTGTCACGGCAATTCCCCAATTCCCGTTACTATAGGGAGGTGTTGCATAAAAATCTTTCAACACGGGAAGAAACGCCCTACGGAACATTTGCTCCGTCGTGCGAGTATCCTCATCAGTCCATCCGCCGGGAAATCCGCCCGAAGAGTAAGTGTAGCGCATGATTTCCGCTGCATTAACCAATATAAAGCCTTGAAGTCCCGCACACAAAGGAGCGTCACCGGGACAAACCTCCAACAAGGTGGAAGCATAGGCACGGATAATCTCCATGGCCTTATCCGCATGTTTACGGTCGGCCGTAATAGTCCACAACAATGCGTTGTAATAAGCCGCATTGAAATCGTCCTCACACGGGCTTTTGGTATAACCATATTTACCGGCACGGCTGATATACCGGAAAGGCCCCTTTACCGCATACGCAGCGGACGCTTCCGGTTCACTTCGCAACAAACGATAGGAGCCCATAGCGGGCCACACATCGTCCTTTACCAACCGGGCCATACGCTCCAGTGCTTCCTGCGAATGCAAGATACCCGGATGAACAAACGAGCGTGCCGAAACACTGACCGACACACATAATCCCATTAAAAAAACTACAATCGCTTTCATATACCTTTTCTTTAAATGATAAATTCCCATCTGGCTTATACATCTATACATTTCCGCAAAATATTCCGGGCTATATACACCTGATTCTCCACAGTCCGGACAGAAAGTCCCAGCATCTTCCCGATTTCGGGATTAGACTGATTCTTTTTATACTTCAGCCAAAATATCTTCCGACACTGCGGCGGTAAAGTAGCGATATGTTTTTCTATCGTTCGATAAAGATTCCGGGCTTCCAAATCATTTTCAATGTCCATATCCCCATGTTGCGGCTCCATTGACATATAACACCGTTGCATAGCTTGAGCATTCCGCAACAAATCGATACAACGATTATTAAGTGCTTTATAAATAAACCCGAGTGCCGCCAATTCTGATATAAAACAATAATCACCCAAAAACAGTTTGGCAAACACATCATGTACTACATCTTCTGCATAAAGGCTATCTGACATCACGCCATCTGCATAGCGGACAAAGCAGGCCCGATATTTCCGATAAATATCTTCCAAACTCACTGGCCTAGAATGATCTATAGATTGAAGTTTTTCTTGCATTTCCATCTCTAAAGGATTTTGAAAGATTTTATAAATGGGCCAAAACCGAGCGACCGGATTCCAAACGTTTCAACCGAATAAGAGCCTCTAAATAATAATAATCTGCATAACTGATAGAAGCATCGACTTCCCAATTCTTGTTCATATGGCCTACACTATGCAACAAGAAAGCACTACTCTGCATACCGGCCCTGTAAGACGGGGAAGACAGTTCCTCCAACATGGCTACAGCCTGTTCCCGATAAAATGCCGAGGAATCAGCATTGGTAACATAGGTAGACAACTCTAACAGAGCCGAAGCGGTAATGGAAGCAGCCGAAGCGTCACGAGGTTCGGCAGGAGAGATTTCATAAGCTGCAAAATCCCAATAAGGAATCTTATCGGCTGGCAAACGTTTCAAGTAGACATCACTCACTTTCCGGGCAAAATCGAGGAAACGGGGGTCACCGGTCTCCCGATACACCATCGTATAGCCATAGATGGCCCATGCCTGTCCACGCGCCCACATAGAATCGTCACTCAGCCCCTGATGAGTCACACCTTTGATGAAATGACCATCTAACGTATCATATACCGCCACATGATAGTTCGTATAATCCGGACGGAACTGGTGACGCATGGTGGTCTCGGCATGACGGACAGCGATGTCATACAACCGTTCGTCCCCTCCGTTACGTGCCGCCCAGAACAACAGTTCCAAATTCATCATATTATCTATAATAGTATTGTGGGGCCAATTCTCCTTCTTTACCATGTTCGGCCAGGAGAGCAGCGTCCCTACCTTGGGATTGTACAGCCGGGCGAGCGAATCGGCGGCACTCAGTAGTCCTTCTTTATAAGCCGGATTTCCGGTAAGCCGATAGCCATTGCCTAAACTAGTCATCATGATAAAACCGGAATCATGACTTCGAGCTTTCTTATAGGACAGAGGAAGAATGAGATTGGAAACTTCTTCCGCTGACTTCTTCCATTGGCTGTCGTGAGTATCTTCATATAAATACCATAATATACCGGGCCAGAAGCCACACGTCCACGAGCCTATCCCCGTATAATTCCAAGAGGAACTGTCTTTATCCACTGAGTTCGGAATTTTATCCACTGAAGGCAAAGAAGATAAGGTAAGAGCAGCCTGCGAACGGCAATAGTCTATTTCTTTTTCCACTGAAAAGCCTCCGGCATTCTCTTGGGAAGAATGACAAGACAGGCAACATACGATTAGAAATAAACCGGCAAGAAATGAAATGGATGTTTTCATACTTTCGTTAGTTTTTCTGGTTTTACATTTAAGTTTCTGAGGGTAAAATTAGAAAACTTCCACTAACGAAATGCCAATTGACGGTTCAAACAGATTTCAACCTATTGGGAGGAACAAGATTTATATAACATGCTATTTTTTAGCTAATTAATATAGCAGAATTCCTATGTTTCATATTTTTTTGGAACTCTGTTCTACCTGTTTCAAGTACTCAGAAGGTGACATTCCCTTAAACTTGCGAAACGAACGGAAAAAAGAGGTACGTGAACTGAAGCCACATTCCTCGGACAACGACGCCAAGGTAAACTTTGCCATATCGCTTTGCTTCACCCGCTCGATAAACATCTCCACCCGGTATTGGTTCACAAAGTCGGTAAAGTTGGTATTCATAAACACATTCAAGGTTTGAGACACCTCGACGGATCCGTGCCCGATGGCTGCCGCAACCTCTGGTAATTTCAAATCCGGTTTCAGGTAGAGTCTGTCTCTGTCCATACATTCCCGCAAGTTTCTTTCTATTTCAGCGGCAGTCTGATCATCCATTTTGGATTTCTGATATTTCTCTTTCGGCAATTCCGGATTCATGCCCCCGGTCAGCACGGATTCTTTCTCACTCCCGGCCGAAAGACGGGCTTTCTTCCCCACATATTTTCTGCCCGCCCAGACCAATGTCAACAGGCAACCAAGAATAACACCGCCTACCCATGCATAGCTCCGATAATCAGGCTCAACAGTTATCTGCAACGTGCGCACCGCCTCTGGTGCCGAAGACGAACGAACCTTGAAAACATAGTGGCCAGTGGGTAAATCCGTATAAGCTACCTGATTCTTTCCCGAAAGCGTATACCATTTCTTGTCATAGCCTTCCAGGCAATATTCATAAAGCATGGCGTTTCTTTCCGCATAATTCAATGCCGAGAAACTCAGAGCTATGTTGTTTCCGGCATGCGGCAAAGATATTGCCTCCGTATAAGAAGCCGCATAGGGTGTTCGTTTGGAACCGGCCTTTTGCGGCTCTCCCGCCACAGCAATGCCTGTAAGGACAGGTGGACACCTCAACGAAGTCATGCCTCTCTGCATTTCCCCAGACTCCTCCAACGCCTGATAAAAGACAAGTCCCCGTTCGTTCCCCCACCACAAAGTATGATTGGGGGTAACCTGCATTGCATTATTGAATACATACCCAGGCAATCCGTCATACAACGAAAAACGTTTGCCCTTACCGGTATTCTTGTCTACATAGAGCAAACCTCCTTGGGTGGCAAACCATAAACCTTTACCATTCGGACTTTCCACAATACTTGCCACAGAATTATGAGGCAAAAAATCATCAGCAGTAAAATGCTGGAAACGAGTAAAACGCGAATCAGCCTTGACTACTCCCTCTTTGTCATCACAGAACCACAGGTTATGTTCCTTGTCCTCATAAATATAACGGACGCTCTGCGTATAAGGCAAAATGTCTTTGGGAAACAGATTATTCTCAAACACACCATTCTGTTCATTATACAGATACAACGCCCCCGCCGCTCCTACCCAGATCCGATCCGAACTATCCACAAAAACCGAAAAAATAGAATGATGTGCTAAAGAAGAATTACGATTATCGTAGGACTTATATTTTTTATCAACCGGATTATATTGATACAATCCCGATGAACTTCCTATCCATACATTACCTTTACTGTCTACAGAAGACGCGCTGAAAGATTCTTCCTTGAAACTTCTTTCTTCACTGAAAAAAGAAAGATGCCCCGAATCCGAAGACAACACATACAGTCCGCCCCGATAAGTACCTACCAGATAATCATTCCCGATGGGGGAAACAAACAGAATAATATCGGAACGCAAAATGGAATTATGCTGGGTGTAGCGCAACAGTCGATTGTCATACTCAGACAGAAAATAAAGGCCGTCACGAGTACCTATAATCTTATTCCCTTTTTCTTCATCGATGTAGAAAGTACGGACATTCAACCCCGACGAATGGAACACATCTTTCCAAGAATAGGTCTCAAAAAGACTTCCCTGCATAGGTGTATAACAAAATCCACCCATATAGGAACCAACAAAAAACAAGTCATCCGCTTTGAGAAAAGCATATACAGCGCTTGAACAGATTCCGTCTTCCTGAGTGGAGTGCAACATCGAAGCCACCTTCCGCCCCGTAGGAAGGTGGAACACCTGTATCCCGTTACCATTGCAGCCCGCATAAAGTGTATCTTTCCCCTCAATCATCAGTTGTTTGACATCTCCACTTTGCATCCCCGCAAATTTCGAGAAAGACCGGGTCTTCCGATCGAAACAAAAGATACCAGCATTTCTAGTTCCTATATAAACCGTCCCCTCGGTCAGAGCCAAACACGAAAAACGATTGACCTCACTCATCGGCTTCCTACCATTTGCGTAATAGATCTCCGAAGCACCGGTTTCCGCATTATACCTGATCAGGCTCTCTTGCGAAGTAATCCAAAACTCGTAGCCTTCTCCCTTGGCTATGCCCGACAGGTTGTTGTCCAATGAGAAAGTATTTTCACCGAACAAGACTTGCCGTATCTGTCCATCACGAACAGTAAAAAGTCCGTGATCGGTAACGACCATCAAGCATTTCATCGGTCCATCATAATGCAAGGCTCTCACACGCACCGACCGGTCCAGCAACGTCACAGGCTTAACCGTCTCCGTCTTCCGATCAAAGCAAAAAAGCCCCGCATCAGTCCCTACCCACAAATGAATAGAATCAGTTTCCGCCAAAGCGAGAACCGTATGTCCGGCTAGTTGCGTATAAGGAACCACCGAAATTCCATCAAATCGGTCTAGACCAGTCTGCGTGGCCAACCACACAAAACCCTTTTGATCCTTGAAAATAAAATTGACGATATTACTCGAAAGGCCATCGGAAGTTGTAACGGTACGAAAAGAATACTTCGCAGCTCCCGAAGCACTGACTGTCCTGCACAGCAATAACAACATCGCCGCCACAAAAACAACACCAATGTCCTTTATTGACAAATCCTTCATAACTTTATATCGTACGGATGACCCGACAAATATAATGATTAAAACCGACCTACACAAGCCGGCCGGTCATATAAAAATAATTCTCACTTGACACACAGCCACGTGGCCCGTTTCCAGAGATACTCTAACGGGCCATGTGTATGTCGGGCCATCCACCAACGGCAGCAAGCGAACTGCAAGAGGAAGAGCAGAATACCTGTCACGAAACTGGCTGTAATGCCTAAGTCGTCATGCAGGCTGAAGCCCCAATGATAGAACAGCAACGAACCGGCCATGCTCTGCGTAATGTAGCACGTCAGACTCATGCGGCCATAGGGGATGATAAGCCTCAGACGCTTCTGTAGATTAGTCCGGTAATAAGCCATCAGCACGGCCGACACCAACAACAGCATAAAAGCGAACTTATATAAAGAGGAAACGATGAGCGACAAAGGAGTCAGTACCGACGAATTACTGATGAAATCCGGCAACAGGTTCCCCAATCCGTACAACGGGAAAAATGCCACCAACGAACCACAAAGCACCTTGTTCCACACCTTCAGGTTCTCCTCCAAAAACAATCCCCGCTTGCCTATGAGGAACCCTAACAGGAAGAGAGCCGCCGTCTGAAATACACGTCCATTGTCCCAAGCCCAAGCCAAGCTGGCCAACTGCCCTTCCCACAGGTTGACACGCAACATCTCCAAGAACGAAGCATGACCTTGTGCCTCGAATGTGGCCGCCCACAAATCGTCGGAGGGCAAGACAGGAGTCACAAAGGAAGGATCAAAGCAAGCCCGCAATGTATAATAAAGAGGCAACGGCTGAATCAACAACACACAAGCCACAATCAGCAACCAACGGTCGGGCAAACGGCAAAGCAGCGGCAACACGAACCCCACCAACGAGTAGAGCACCAACACCTCGCCCGTGAAGAACGAAGCATTCAGGTTGCCAAACAGGAAAAGCAAAAACAGCCGCCAACAGAAGCGCAACCGAAAGTCCTTCCCCCGCAACCGCTGGTTGTCATACTGAATAAAATAACTGAAACCGAAGAGCAAAGCAAACACAGCATACGCCTTCCCACCGAACAGGAAGAACATACCGTCCCACACCGCCCGGTCCGTAAAGGCCAGCAAGGCACTGCGCCCCGCCTCATCAGGATAGGAATAAAAGTTAAAATGCTCGATTGAATGCAACACGATGATACCCATCACCGCCAGTCCGCGCAACACGTCGGCCACGTCCACGCGGGCATGCCGCGCTAATTGCTTTTCCATGATATATCAATTTAAATAATTACATGTCCGCAAAGATAGACCTTTCCCTCCAACCCGACAAGAAAGCAGAAAAAAACATTAAAAACAACGACCAGAAAAAACATACTTTGTTTTGTTACCTAACATTTAATGTCACGGAACATTACATTTAAAGAAATCGACAAGCACATTAAATGTAAATTCATCCTCCCCAAAACTTAGGTTTCATTTAATCTACTTTCGCGCCTGCACGAGCCTACCATCTATCATACTTCACCAATCTTCCACACCTAATAAAAATAATCACAACAAAGTGTCGGTAAACCAAAAAATACCTTAACTTTGCATATCCATAAAACAAAGATTCGATATGAGAAAGTTACTTTTACTCTGCCTTGTGACTACATACTGCGTATGTTCGCAAGGCTTCGCCCAGAATCGCGCGGACGATTTGAAGAAACAAGCGCAGGAAAGTCTCGAAAAGAAGGAGTACATCAAGGCCCGCTATCTGTTCCTACAAGCCTACAACGCATTCAGTTCGCAGAAGAACTACGAAGAAGCCGTGGTTTGCGGAGTCCAAGCCAGTGCCTTGTATCACCGCGAAAACTACTACAAAGAGGCCTTCGAACTGCTGGCCGGCACCGAACAAATCGTGGCATCCGGAGAAAGCCAAACGGGGAAAAAGTTACCAGCCCTGTACTATCCCATTATTAAGGAACGCATGCGCATGTACATTAAAATGGGACGCACCGCCCCTGCCAAGACCCAACTTGGCCTGTTAGAAGAAACTACCCAAGAAGCCGGAAACGATTCACTAAACATCGACTTGCTATACACCCGGGCTGCTTACTTCTATGCCACAGGACAAGAGAAAACAGGAAACGAAGCCGTCAACTACCTGTTGCAGGAGAATAGCCGCCAACAAGCTGCTCGAGAACAAGCTCGCTATGATGAACTGAAAAAGCAATACGACGAAAGTCTTCAAACCATTACTGACAAAGACGATTCACTTTCAAGCAAACAATACCTGATTGTAGGGTTGTGCATACTGGCCATCATTCTGGCTGCCGGTCTCATTGGCGTGGCATTCATCTTGTTACGCTTCATCATACTGACTCGTAAACAAAAAAAGTCCATCCAAATTGCCAATGAAAACAATGAGTTGAAGACCCAATTCATCCGTAATATCTCAGCGCAAATGGAACCAACTTTGCAAACCTTGGACGCTTCCCAACCGGGTGTACAGGCGCTCCACCTCTTTGCTGACCATATACAAACACTCTCCGATTTAGAGAATTCGCTTACAGAACCTTACGAAATGCAAGAAAAGAACATCGCAACCTTCTGCGACGAAATGATGGATAAGATACGCGACCAAGTGCAAAATGACGTCACCCTAACCGTTAATGCGCCTAAACTCAGCATCAAGATAGCTCCAGAACCTTTGGAACACATCTTGCTACACTTGCTGAAAAATGCAGCCTACTACACCCCTGCAGAAGGAAAGATTTGGCTTGATTTCAAGAAGCGGGGTGCCCATACACACCAATTCATCATCACAGATACAGGATGCGGCATAGAAGAAGAAAAACGCGAACGCATCTTCAAACCATTCAGTGAAATAAAAGATTTGACAAAAGGAGACGGATTGGGACTGCCCATTTGCTCGCTGATGGCTACCAAGATGAATGGAAGTCTGACCTTAGACAGCGGATATACCAAAGGCGCACGGTTTGTGCTGGAGCTACACATCTAAATAAATGAAGAATGAAGAATACCCGCTTCGCAGGAAAATGAAGAATTCTTCATTCTTAATTCTTCATTCTTCATTAAAATAAGTTCTTCATTCTCAACGCAATGCCTCTACTTCATCGGGAGTGAGAGGAATTTTTTTACCTAAGCGGCGAGCACCGGTATCGGTAATGAGGTAGTCCTCTTCGTTACGAATGCCTCCGAAATGGCGGTATTCCTCGACCTTATCATAATTGATAAAGTCGGTGAACTTCTTTTGACCACGCCATAAATCAATCAATTCCGGAATGAAGTAAATACCCGGTTCTACCGTATGCACGAAACCCGGCTGCAACGGAATGGCCAACCGCTGACTCTTCCGACCGAACTGCGTACTCTTGGGCTGTCCATCATAACCTACCCATACTTCACCCAAGTTTTCCATATCATGTACATCGAGCCCCATCATGTGCCCCAATCCGTGCGGATAGAACAGGGCATGAGCTCCCTCGCGTACAGCATCCTCGGCATTACCCTTCATCAGGCCCAGTTCCTTCAATCCTTCCACCATGACACGAGCTGAGAGGTCGTACACATCCATATAAGGAATACCGGGACGCAATGCCTTGACACTTTCCAAGTGCATACGGTTCTGTATTTCATAAACCGCGCGTTGACGGGGAGTAAAAGTCTTGTCAGCCGGAATCGTAGACGACATATCGCCACAGTAGCCCGATGGCAATTCGGCACCGGCATCAATGAGGAACAAGTCACCGGACTTAATCCGATTGCCATGATAATGATTATGCAATGTCTGCCCGTTGATAGTGGCAATAGTAGCAAAAGAGAGTTCACAATTGTTACGTTCGGCCACATGATTCATTTCAGCCACCACTTCATATTCATACATCCCGGGGCGAATACACTTCATGGCAGCGATATGCATATCGGCCGTCACGTTACAGGCCCGTTCTATCTCTTCGATTTCTTCCGCTGTCTTATAGTTGCGCTGAGCTACCACCGCACGGATAAACGGAATCGAACCTTCCTGACGGGCAGGTGGTATACCCAGCCAATCCATCAACTTCAAGCGATGTTCGGCCCGATAAGGGGGCAGGTAATGGATAGTCTGTCCTTCTTGAACCGCCTGATGTAAATAGTTGGTCAACTCAGCCGAAGGACGGGTATCTGTTATACCTACTGCCGAAGCTTTCTCGCGAAGTGTAGGTTGTGTTCCCATCCATACGATATAATCAATTGTCAACTCATCACCAAAAATGATTTCCCGATCTTCATCAATGTCGATAATAGCCGACAAACCGGCAAACGACAAACCAAAATAATAAAGGAAAGTAGAATCCTGGCGATAACGGAAAGTATTGTCCTCGTAGTTCAACCCTTGCTCGTCATTGCCCAAAAACAACAATACGCCTGAGCCAACCGCCTTCTTCAACTGGGCTCTGCGCTGTACATAAGTTTCTTTCGCAAACATAATGTTTTCTATCTTTTAAAATGAGAATACGCAAACTTACGCAAAAAATTCTGTAGAGCAATAGCTTTCACATTTTTTCCCGAGAAATTACACCAGAATTCAAGGAGTTTCCGTATATTTGAATCGACAAATATAACTCTCTACCTCATGAAAAATATAATAAAAACATTCTCGATCGTCCTATTGGCCTTCTTGACAGCCTGTTCATCACCTAATCACAACGGGATGTCTCAAGGCATCCTCGTAGATGCAACCGGAAATACGTTCACCCTTTTGACTTTTACCGGCGATACATTATCATTCAATATCAAAGAAACAACCGTCCTTTCTGGGAAACATTGGCTGACAGGCGATACCTTGGACATCTTTTATAAAGGAGATACCTACCACGCAGGAATAACTGTTGACAGTTTTCGGTTGCATCCGCTAACACAGATTGAGAACCAGACACTGGGCGCCCTCCTTACCCGCACTTATGAAGGCGTACTGCCTGCCGCCTCCTGTCCCGGTATTCGATACACACTGACTGTACGCCATCAAGAACATAGCGGAGACGGTATCTTCTCCCTCACTCTCACTTATCTGGAAGCTGAAAATGGAGAAGACCGCTCATTCTTTTATACAGGGAAACGGTTTACTCAACGGGGAATCCCTACTGACAACAATGCCACAGTATGGCAACTTGTACCCAACAACGGTAAAGAAAGGGTCAACTTTCTTGTCGAATCAGACACGACCCTAACCCTACTGAACAATCGTTTCGAACGAAATCAATCGGAGTTGAACTATACACTTGTACAGATTCCGTAAGCGGACGTCACCTCTTTTCATGAAATAATCAGCAAAGAAGATTTCACATTACCGAACTATTCATTAATTTTGTGGCGTAAACTAAAGGAATAAGCGTATGGCTCAAGCTTCAAAACAGATACAGACCCAGTCGCAACAACAAGTCCAAACCTTGTCGCCCCAACAAATCATGGTGGTCAAACTACTTGAGTTACCCGCCATTGAGCTGGAAGACCGTGTAAAAGCCGAACTTTTAGAAAATCCGGCACTGGAAGAAGCTCATGAAGAACCCCGCGACGAAGATTATACCAATCCGGAAGAAAACAATATCAGTACTGAAGACGGAGGAAATACCGACTACGACTCTTTGAGCGACTATTTAAATGAAGATGATATCCCCGACTATAAGTTACAAGAAAACAACCGGAGCAAAGATGAACAAGCGGAAGACATTCCTTTTGCCGATGCCACTTCTTTTTACGAAACACTGAAAGAGCAACTTGGTGAACACGAACTGGATGAACATCAAAGACAATTGGCCGAATACCTTATCGGTTCATTAGACGACGATGGCTTACTACGTAAATCGCTCGAAAGCATTAGTGATGAATTGGCCATCTACTCCGGCATTGAAACCTCCGAAGCCGAATTGGAAGAAATACTAAAGATAATACAGGACTTTGACCCACCCGGTTTAGGAGCCCGCAACTTGCGTGAGTGTTTACAAATACAACTCCGACGCAAGATGAAACAATCCCGTCGGAATGACCATTCCCTGCTGCAAACCGAAATGGACATCCTTGACCAATGCTATGACGAATTTACCCGGAAACATTGGGACAAGATACAACAAAAACTGAACATCAGCGAAGAAGAACTGCACACAGCCATCAAAGATTTGTGTAAACTCAATCCGCGTCCGGGAGCTTCCATGGGAGAAGCTATGGGACGTAATATGCAGCAGATTGTACCAGACTTTTTGGTAGATACAGACGATGACGGCACTATCCATCTGACACTGAACAATCATAACGTACCCGAACTGCGCATTAGTCGCGACTTTTCGAACATGGTAGAAGAACACACCAAGAACAAAGCCAATCAATCGAAAGAGTCCAAAGAGGCGATGATGTTTCTTAAACAAAAAATGGATGCGGCCCAAGGATTCATTGATGCCGTAAAACAACGGCAGAATACCCTAATGACAACCATGCAAGCTATCATTGACTTGCAACGCCCTTTCTTTCTCGAAGGGGACGAATCATTATTAAAACCCATGATTCTGAAAGACGTTGCCGAACGAGCCGGTTTGGACATTTCGACGGTTTCGCGCGTAAGCAACAGCAAATATGTACAGACTGATTTCGGTATTTATCCGCTGAAATTTTTCTTTAGTGATGGTTATACCCGACAAGATGGCGAAGAAATGTCAGTGCGTGAAATCAAAAAGATATTGAAAGAGTGCATTGATAACGAAGACAGCAAAGCTCCCTACACAGACGATGAACTGACAGAGATATTGGCACAAAAAGGATACCCCATCGCGCGACGTACGGTAGCCAAATATCGCCAACAAATGAATATTCCTGTAGCCAGATTAAGAAAATAACCCGGATTGACACCCCAAGAAATGGAAGAATCTGAAAAAACATATATAACGGAAGACAAAATCCTGATCAAGATTGCACGGATAACATCGGCTATTCTTTCGCCGTTCTCTATCCCGTTTCTGGCATTCTTGATTTTGTTCCTTTTCTCGTACCTGCGCATTATGCCCACTGCCTACAAACTCATTGTACTGGGCATTGTCTATTGCTTCACCATCCTGTTACCGGTAGTAACGATTTTCATCTTTAAGAAAATCAATGGTTTCAGTGCCAAGGATATGGGAGAACGAAAGAGACGCTATGTGCCTTTTCTGCTTACAATCATCTCCTATATCTTCTGTCTATTGATGATGAAGCAGTTAAATATGCCATGGTACATGAGCGGCATCATCTTGGCAGCCCTACTCATGATGATTGTCTGCGTCATTGTCAATTTACGATGGAAACTAAGTGAACACATGGCCGGAGCCGGAGCCATCATTGGTGGACTGGTAGCCTTCAGTGCACTTTTCGGCTATAACCCCGTCTGGTGGCTTTGTCTGTTCATCCTCGTATCAGGAATATTAGGAACAGCCCGCATCATTCTGGGACATCATACATTGGGCGAAGTACTGACCGGTTTTGCCGTAGGCTTAGCTTGTTCGCTAATGGTACTTCACCCAATGGCAAACAGTTTATACTTTTTCTTTAGATACATATTATCTTATTGACATCAATCTGACAACATTTAATAAACTATAGTAACAATCCTTTAAAACTAACAATTATGAACTTTCCAACAAACGTAAAGTACACTAAAGATCATGAATGGATACGTCAGGAAGGCGACATCGCCTATGTCGGCATTACTGACTATGCACAAGAACAACTGGGTGACATCGTCTTTGTTGATGTACAATCAGAAGGAGAAACGTTGGCCGCCGGTGAAACATTCGGTACCATTGAAGTAGTAAAAACCATATCAGACCTCTTCATCCCTGTGGCAGGTGAAGTACTCGAACAAAACGAAGCTTTGGCTGACCACCCGGAATTGGTAAACCAAGATCCTTATGGAGAAGGCTGGATCATCAAAATGAAACCAACTGCCGATGCCAATTTCGACGCATTGCTGGATGCAGAAGCCTATAAAGCATTGATCAATGAATAAAACGATGTAAAGCGAATGTGCCAGACCCAATGGGTTTGGCACGTTCTTACAAAGAAGAAGGAAAGACAAACAATAAGTAACATAAACGCGAAAGATAGTTTTTTATGATGAATCCTGTTGTAAGTATCATTATGGGAAGCACCTCCGATCTTCCCGTCATGGAGAAAGCCGCACAGCTGCTCAATGATTTCCACATACCCTTTGAAATGAATGCCCTTTCAGCCCATCGTACACCGGAGGCTGTAGAAGAATTTGCCAAGAATGCCGCCCGACGAGGCATCAAAGTCATTATCGCCGCTGCCGGTATGGCGGCTGCCCTGCCCGGAGTCATTGCAGCCAACACAACGCTTCCTGTCATTGGAGTTCCCATAAAAGGCTCGGTACTTGACGGAGTAGATGCCCTTTATTCCATTATTCAAATGCCGCCCGGCATACCTGTAGCCACAGTAGCCATCAATAGTGCCATGAATGCCGCCATACTGGCCGTACAAATATTGGCATTGAATGACGAAACATTAGCACAAGCTTTCGCAGCCTATAAACAAGGGCTGAAAGAAAAAATAACGAAGGCCAACGCGGACTTGAAAAATGTAACATACGAATATAAAACCAACTAACGGTAAAGCTTATTCATTGCATGGACTTGTTTAACTATGCCCGGCGGAACACTTCTGTGGTAAATGTAGGGGCAACTCCGATGGGCGGCCCCTACCCGATCCGCATACAGAGTATGACCAACACTGCCACACAAGACACTGAGGCCTGTGTGGCCCAAGCCAAACGTATCGTAGATGCCGGTGGAGAATATGTGCGCCTCACCACACAAGGAGTAAAAGAAGCTGAGAATCTGAGAAACATCAACGCAGCCTTGCGTCGGGACGGTTATAACGTTCCTCTGGTAGCCGACGTACATTTCAATCCCCAAGTAGCCGATGTAGCTGCCCTTTATGCAGAAAAAGTACGCATCAACCCGGGCAATTATGTTGATGCAGCCCGTACATTCAAACATTTGGAATATACGGATGAAACTTATGCCCAGGAACTTCAAAAAATCCGTGACCGTTTCATTCCTTTCTTGCGTATATGCAAAGAGAATCATACGGCCATTCGTATTGGAGTGAACCATGGTTCTCTATCCGACCGCATCATGTCTCGATACGGTGATACTCCGGAGGGGATGGTAGAATCGTGCATGGAGTTTCTGCGCATTTGCATAGAGGAAGACTTCAGAGATGTAGTTATCTCCATCAAAGCCTCAAACACCGTAGTGATGGTCCGGACAGTCCGCCTGCTAGTGTATGTCATGGAACAAGAAGGAATGGACTTCCCGCTTCACTTGGGAGTGACAGAAGCTGGAGATGGAGAAGACGGACGCATTAAGTCAGCTTTAGGCATTGGTGCCCTATTAGCTGACGGCTTGGGGGATACCATCCGGGTTTCACTCAGCGAAGCACCCGAGGCTGAGATTCCCGTCGCACGAAAACTGGTCAATTACTGCGTCAAACGTGAGGGACACCCATACATCCCGGGAGCACAAGCAGAAGCTTTCAACTATTTATCCCCCACCCGACGCAAAACACACGCGGTACATAACATTGGAGGTGAACATGTTCCCGTAGTCTTATCGGCTCGCTTAGACGGAAATCTATCGTACCACCCCGCATTCACACCGGACTATACTTACGTAGGGCACAAACTGCCGGAAATACGTCCCCAAGATAGGCAATACATCGTTGATGCCCATATTTGGGATGGTACTCCCAACACATGGCCTGCATTCACGACGGACCAACTTCCTTTCCTGACCGGTTGTACGGCGAGCCTGAAATTCTTATTCATCACTTACCTAAAACTGGACGAAGAAGCATTGGCCTGCCTGAAATACCATCCGGAAATTGTTCTGATTGCACAAAGTAACCATCCGAACCGACTGGGCGAACAACGTGGATTAGTTCATCAACTGATGCAAGAAAAGCTAACCAATCCGGTTATTTTCTTCCAGCACTATGCTGAACAGGAAACCGAGGACTTGCAAATAAAGTCAGCAGCCGACATGGGGGCACTGATCTTCGACGGATTATGCGATGGTATTTTCTTATTCAATCAACCTGATCCGAAACAAAAGCCCTCTTCTACCCCTTCCGATACCGATGTGGATGCAATTGCTTTCGGTATTCTACAAGCCGGTCGTTTACGCACCAGCAAAACCGAATACATTTCTTGTCCCGGATGCGGACGTACCCTTTACGACCTACAGAACACCATAGCCCGTATCAAGACCGCTACTTCCCATCTGAAAGGATTAAAAATAGGTATCATGGGATGCATTGTGAACGGCCCTGGCGAAATGGCCGATGCAGACTACGGTTATGTAGGCGCCGGACGGGGGAAAATCAGTCTTTATAAGAAAAAAGAATGCATTGAGAAAAACATTCCTGAAGAAGAAGCGGTAGAGAAACTGATAGAACTGATCAAAGCCAACGGCGATTATCTCTAAAAAGAGAGGGTGCGTCAGTTAATTGAACGCACCCCTCTTCATCCCTAACCAAATCCTTCCCAATCAAATATATTCATCTCCCATTTTAATTTGTACATCATTCACATATTTACGGATGGTATGTTCTTCATCCTTCTTACAGATAAGCAACACATCGTCCGATTCAGCAATCAGATAACCTTCCAGTCCATCAATGACCGCCAACTTATTCTCTGGCAATACCACGATATTATCCTTGCAATGATAAAGCAGAGACTCACATTTCAACGTCACATTACCCTCATCATCTTTCGTTGACAAATCATATAATGATCCCCAAGTGCCCAAATCGGACCAACCGAAGTCCCCTAACGATACATAAACATTATCGGCTTTCTCCATAACTCCAAAATCAATCGACACATTGGGACAAGCCGGAAAATTCTCATCAATGAATTTCCTTTCCTCAGGAGTACCATAAAACCCTACCCCCGGTTCCAATTTAGATGCCAACTCCGGCAAAAGCGTTTCAACTGCCTTGATAATGGAATTAACATTCCACATAAAGAGTCCTGAATTCCAATAGAACTCACCACTTTCCACAAAGACCTTAGCTAATTCCAATTCCGGCTTCTCTGTGAAAGTTTTCACCTTATAAAAGTTATCCCCCGTTTTTTCGGCTATCTGAATATAGCCATAACC
>CALUOT010000006.1 GCA_944322355.1 uncultured Bacteroides sp.
GTCAAAGACCGATATGATTCAAGTGAACCGAATTTATTTAATTTTTAACCTTGTCCATTTTTAGTGGACAGTAGTGTGCCAAATTACATTATTGCATCTGTATATAGTCTCATACGTCTTTTGCCAAACATTGCGAAATATTTGGTTGTCAGACTGTGCAGTAAATATTTTAATGCTATATTCACGTCCTGCATTTCCACCTGTATTAGCGAAAGAACCCAAATCATCAGAACGTACATCTGTCATTAAAACCATTGCTTCACGATACATGGAAGTTGTCTGTAGATTTGCATAAGCTGCAGTAAGTGCATATGCTATATCTTCCGTATTTTTATAGAAATTCTCTGTTGTTCCTGTATTTCCTTGCGGTACTTCATCTAAAAAGTCGCTACATGAACTACATAAAAGCAATAAGGATGAAACTAATAAAATAAAAACGTTCTTCATACAATTATAAAGATTTTATTTACATACTGAAATTAATACCTATTACAAAACTTTTCGCTAAAGGATATGTACCATAATCTACTCCCTGCATAATAGGATCGGAATTAGTACTTACCTCTGGATTATAACCGCTATATTGAGTAAATGTAAACGGATTAAATGCTGAAGCATATATTCGTAAAGTGTTAATTCCTATACGTTTTAATAATTCTTTGGGTAAGGAATATCCTAAAGTAATTTCACGAATGCGCATATAAGAACCATCTTCAATATGCCAAGTGGAAATTTGAGAGTTCATACCTGTTGCGCTTCGATTGGCTCTATATATTTGCCCGTTACCAGGTTCACTTTCTGACCTCCAGCGATCTTTTGCAATAGAGAGTTGATTAGCATTTCCTTCCATATTGGCTAAATATCGCCGATTAATGTTAGCTATTTCGTTACCATAAACACCTTGTAGTGCTAAGCTAAAATCCCATGTCTTGTAACGTAAAGAAGTGGAATATCCATAAGTGAAATCTGGTAAATAATTGCCTGTTATTTGTTTATCATCAGCATTAATTGTATCATCCTCGCCAAACTTTTTAAAGCGAAAATCACCCGGTTGTGCGTTAGGTACAATGATACCATTCATTATATCTGTTTCTATCTCAGCTTGGTTATTATATACTCCGTCAGTAACATAGGTGTAATAATTTCCGATAGGTTCACCTACTTTAGTGATAAAATCAATAACATTATTTGCTTGTGTTATCATTTCTGTGGCGCCTCCCAAAGATATTACTTTGTTGCGATTTAATGAATAATTGAAATTGTTAGTCCAACGGACAGATCCTATGTTCCAATTGGTACTTACTGTTAATTCCAATCCTTTATTTTCCACTTCCCCGATATTCTGTAAGATCGTTGAAAAACCAGATGCTTCCATAACAGGAACTTCAAGTAACATGTCAGTGGTACGTCCTTTATAAATATCTAATTCAATATTCAGCCACTTCCATAATCCAAGTTCAACACCAAGGTTTATTTGAGATGTTTTTTCCCAACTTAAATCCGGATTTCCAAAAGAGCTTTCTCTTGAACCTATTGTATATACACCACCAAATACGTAGTTATCACCGCTAATGATACCGTAAGAAGCATAATTCCCAATACTCATATTACCAGTAACACCCCAACTAGCTCTTAATTTTAAATTGGTCAACCATGAAGAAAGAGGTTTCATAAAGTTCTCTTCTGTCAAATACCAAGCCGCCGATACAGATGGAAAATATCCCCAACGATTATTTTTCCCAAATCGGGAAGAACCGTCAGCACGTATGGCTGCAGATAATAAATATTTGTCCGAATAATTGTATTGTATACGCGCTACACCGGAGAGCAATGCCCATGCTTCTTTGTTGGAATCATAATTTGTTGCTGTAGAATTATTGGGTATTGTATGTATTAAATCGTTCATAGGAAGATCTGTTGCAGTCAATCTGTTTGCATTGGATTGATAACGTTGAGCTGTCCAACCGGCTAAAGCATTTAATTTATGTAACTTATTGAATTCTTTTTGATAATTCAATGTATTCTCCCAAACCCACGTATATTTATTTTTTGTACGAGATTCTGCTGTTGGATTAGATGGCGGCATACGGTCTGTGGAATTAGGTAATGCTGCAGGTCGATAATAATCGCGAACATAATTATTATAATTCCAGCTACCTTGCATTCTATATTTAAAATTTTTCATTAATTCGTATTCCAAATATGCAGTTCCAAGCATCTGAATGGATACCATTTGATCTTCTATCAGTGTAGCTACAGCTACTGGATTATTTAATTTTGATTGTCCATAACTAGTATTGTTATGTTCATAATTGAAATCTCCATTTTCATCATATACTGGATAAATTGGTGCCGCACCCAATGCTAGTGATAATACACCATCGTCGCCGTATCGTCCTTCCGTATTCACCAAATCGTAAACATTGCGAGTTAAATTGATATTACCTCCAAATTTCCATTTATTATGCTCTACATCAACTTTGGCACGAAATCCC
This sequence comes from uncultured Bacteroides sp., assembly GCA_944322355.1. Lineage (GTDB taxonomy): Bacteria > Bacteroidota > Bacteroidia > Bacteroidales > Bacteroidaceae > Bacteroides. Next base: position 2,496 of record CALUOT010000006.1, read on the forward strand.
ATTCTTGTAAAATCGGAATTGATAACAATCCCTTCTTCGTTTTGATAATTTCCTGAGAGCAAATAACGTACGCCTTTAGTACCTCCACTTATCGTAAGATTATGTTTTGTAACAAAGCCCGTACGTAGTACCTCATCTTGCCAATTGGTATCTACTAGTCCTGTTTCTCCATTTATATAAGGCATAATTTCAGGAGGAAGCATCCAGCCTTGATTGTCATCCATATTACCTATTCGTAAATTATTCCAACGTTCTTGATTAGTAGCATAAGGATTATACAAATCAGTCTTTCCTGCCAAACGTAATTGGTCGTAATAGGCATTATTATGTCCATCAAAAACTAGTTGAGCATATTCGTAAGCATTCAATACATCTATTTTGTCAGTTACCATTTGTGCACCTGCGTAACCGTTGTATTTTACTGTAGGCTTTCCCTCCTGTCCGCTTTTTGTCGTAATTATTACAACACCATTACTACCTCGTGATCCATAGATCGCTGCGGCTGAAGCATCTTTTAATACTTCTATGGATTCTATATCTGAAGTTTCTATAGAGGCTAATGGACTAACATTGATACCGGTTGCATCACCGACATCATCACTTAAAGGTACTCCATCAACTACGTATAATGGAGAGCTACCTGCTGTAATTGTACCTACACCACGAACTTTAATGTCAAATCCTGCGCCTGGTGTACCATTGGGTTGAGTAATTTGTACACCAGCCATACGTCCAACCAAAGCTTGTTCTATACTTGTAACAGCTAAGTCTTCGATTTCTGATGCACGAATAGAAGAAATTGAGGTCGTGACATCGCGTTTACGTTGTGTACCATAACCAACTACAATTACTTCATCAAGCATTCTTGCATCTTCCTTTAGAACAACCATGGCCAAATCTTTACTATTAGCTTTTAGCTTAAGTGTTTCGTAACCTATAAAAGAAAATGAAATTACACTATTTGGAAGAATATTGGTTAAAACATATTGACCTTCTACATCTGTAATTACGCCGTTATCATTCCCTTCTACTATGACATTGGCGCCAATTAATGGTTCACCAGCTTCATCTACGACTTTGCCACGAATTGTTTTACGTTTTTGAACACTGCTTTGCTTGGATGGCCCTACCGTTATTGTATTATTATCCCTATTGAAACTTAATTGTGTTTGAGCAGAAATTTGATTTAAAACTGAGTGTAAAGGAGCGTTGGTTACTTGAATTGTAACACGGGGAGAAAGGGTAACTATATTTTGGTCATAAAAGAATTTCACTCCAGTCTGTTGTTTCAAACTTTTTAAAACATTTTCTACGGTTTCATTCTTCACGTTCAAAGTAACGTTCTCCTGTTGCTGTGCAGCAAGCGGCAAAGCAAACATCCATACAAATAGTAAAAAAGCTAAAAATGATAGGCCATTCTTACTTTTCTTTCTTGATTTAGAAAGATAATTCATAAGTTTGTGCGTTTTAGTAATTAATAAATTATTTAAAACATGAGTTTGTAATGATTCCTTGAGATGTCCATGCGGGTCGAAACGAATGGATGAAGGAATGGTTACTGCTTAATAGGGGTAACTCTGAGAGTTGCCTCTATTTCCTAAAATTATTAAGGTACTGTTTTCATAGACTTCTTTTTTTTAGTTAAACATTGATTCTAATGTGTCTCTATATATAATACACGGGAAGTTGATGATACTGGGGATTTATTAACATTATTTTGATTTTTTCTTTGTATAGGTAACTATTCAGCAATCAATGATATGGCAATTCGTTAATTGAGTGACTAATCACATGAACTTTTCGGTCTTGTCAACTAATAAGTAGAATTGTCTTTCAAAAAGTCATAAATCCGTTTATTTTGCTAACTTTGTTGTTTCTTCATTCCTGAAAAATAGACGTTAAAGACTGCTAAAAGCAGGTTCTCGATGCGTTACATACGATGTTTTTAGGCAAAACAATGCTTCTTCCAAGGCATCACATTGCTTCTTCCATAGGTAAATAAGCAACCTTCCACGGGTAGTTGGGCAACTATACATGGGTAATTAAACGGTTTTTGAGGGTAGATTTGTCAAGATTCCAAAAGAAATGCGAGAATTTCGGGCTTCTACAGGCTGTCTTTCACGCTATTTTGCGTGTTTTAAAGTGTTAAATTTTGACTTATTTGCTTGTGAATGAAGGATAAAGCTTGTTTCCTTTTCGTTGGAAATCCACCGGGACGTACTTCGGTCGGAAATACGCGATTCTCAGCGACCAGGAAAGTCAAAGTGTCATTTTGTACACTTTGTTGCTTCCTCTCGATTTTTACAAGATAGAAGCTGATATTCCTCTCGGTTTTCACACAGTGACTGGCCTTGATAGCAGTAGCTTATATATTCGTAGGCTGATGAACTTATATTCGTGAGCCCATGAATATATATTCGTGGGCCGATGAATATATAAGAAAATTTGTCAGTATAAATGTGACTTTTTGTCAGTCGCTGTATAGCCTTTACTCTTTATACAACATTACGTCACGTCCCGAAATTTTATAATGGATGCCACTGGTATATTCGATGGATCGAAGTACGTCTTCCAGGCTTTTGTTTTCATGCTCACCGGAGATGAGGTTGGTGAAGTCTTGATGTTCGGCAAAGGTAATGCGGCAATTATATCGACGCTCCAATTCTTTGGCTACGTCATGTATGGGGGTGGCATCAAAGCATAAATTGCCTTCCCTCCATACGGCAATGTGACGCTTTTCATATTGTTTGGCATATTCGCCGGAGGCTGTATTGATAAGGATTTGTTCGTTTGCCTTGAGGCGCATGATGGCTTCGGGTAACTCTACCTGCACTTTCCCACTTTCTACATTGACCGAAACTGTTTCATCCGATGAATAGGACTTCACGTTGAAGCTGGTACCTAATACGCGTACGTCAAAAGAGGAGGTATGGATGAGGAAAGGATGTTCTTTGTCGGGAGAAACCCGGAAAAAGCCTTCTCCTTCCAGCTTGATGTGTCGTTCTTTGCCGGTGAAGCGTTCGGGATAGCGCACTTGCGAACAAGCATTCAATATCAGTTCCGTGCCATCCGGTAGGTGAATTTCTTTGTGTTCGCCATAGGTCGTGGAGGCTTCCAGGTAGGCAACAGAAGACCAACTGAGGGACATTAGATAGCTGCCACCGGCCCATAACAGGGCTATCAGGGCAGCTATACTGGCTGTAGTAAGGAGCCAACGGCGATAACGGACGGGTTTTTTCCCCTCCATGCGTCGTAATAATTGACGGGCTTCTTCCTTATAGCGTTCGTGCTCTGTTTCGGTACAGGAGTGCAGGGCGGCTTCTTCCCACACTTCGGCCGATAGCTCTTCCAGAAGGCCCTCGGAGGCACTATCGTGCAACTCTTCCTGAAGCCGGTGTACATCTTGTGTTGTATAAAGTCCATCCAAATACCGTTGCCATACAGTCATCTCGTTCTTCTCTTTATTATCCTTCATGGTCTTTTTACCCATATATCTGTTTTTAAATAGTTGCTTTGTTACATTTGTATGAATAATACACTACAAAGATGAAACACTGGGGTGTAATTAACCTATTTTAATAGGTTGGCAAAAACAAAGTTAATAATTCAAGCAAATCAGTAAGAGGATAAAGTCGGCACTTAAAGCAGCATGCTTCTTAAGATAAGTCCGAAGCACTTGGAGAGAGGAGGATATGTGTTCTTGCACCGTGTAGATGGAAATTCCCAAGGCTTCGGCTATTTCCCGGTGGGACATCTGCTCTTCACGGCTCATCCGGAAGATTTCTCGCTGACGAGTTGTGAGCTGTTGTAAGGCATCGGATATCAGTTGATGCAGGTCGTTAGCCAGGATCTTCTCGCTTGTCTCATTACTATAGTCCACGGCATGAGCCAGTATCTGCTCTTTGAGGTGGGCTTGATGCTCCATGTCGCGAAGCTGGTTTAAAATGCGGTTTCGTACGATGGTGTAGAGGTAGGAGGAAAACGACGCATTCGGGTCGATGAATTTACGGCCTTGCCAAATGAGGGTGAAGGCATCCTGAAAAATGTCTTCGGCAAACTCGCGCGACTTCAAGAAACGCATGGCAAAGTAGAGTAGCCGGTTTTTGTAAGCCGCATACAATTCGCAGAAAGCTTCTTCGTCGCCTTGGGTCAGGCGAAGCACTAAAGTATGTTCATCTATTTGTTTTTCAGACGTCTGCATTATACTGATAGATTAATTCGGCCACAAAAGTATCGCTTCGACATGACAAAAGTATGAAAAAGATAAGAAAAATGCAAGAGATGACTTCGTTCCCCTAGGAAGTTGGCCACCTCTTGCATTTACTTACTTCTATTTTCTCTCTTTTTTATTTCTGATAATTTTCCAAACCCGTGCGGAGGAAATCAATGTACTTGTCAATGTCCTCGTCGTACGAATAGGACTTGTTGAGCGGTTTGCCTTCATTGTCGATAAGGACATAGAAAGGCTGGGCATTGGCACCGAACTTCACCCGTTGCAGATAGCTCCACTTGTCGCCCACGGTACGCAGGGTTCGTTCGCGTCCGTTCTCCATCACTTTGATGGGTTGGGGAAGCTTGGTTTTCTCGTCTACATAGAGTGTGATGAGCACGTATTCGTTATTAATCAAATCGCTCACCTTCGTATCTGTCCATACGGCCAACTCCATCTTTCGGCAATTCACACATCCATAGCCCGTGAAGTCCAGCATCACCGGTTTGCCATGTTCGCGTGCATACTTCATGCCTGCATCATAGTCATCGAACTGGGCATGCACCTCGTTATTATACAGGTTGAAGTCTTGGGTCTGCAAGGGAGGTGCAAAGGCACTGACGGCTTTGAGCGGGGCACCCCATAAACCAGGCACCATATATACGGCAAAGGCTAACGAGGCCAAGGCCAGGAAGAATCGGGGTACACTGACTTTGGTATGGTCATCGTCGTGCGGGAACTTGATTTTGCCCAGCAGGTAGAAACCCAACAGGGCAAAGAGTACAATCCAAAGGGCAAGGAAAGTTTCCCGGTCGAGGATGTGCCAGCCATAGGCCAAATCGGCTACAGAGAGGAACTTCAACGCAAAAGCCAGTTCGAGGAAACCTAAGGTTACCTTGATGAGGTTCATCCATCCGCCCGACTTGGGCATCGATTTCAACCACGAAGGGAAGAGGGCAAACAAGGTGAAGGGCAAGGCCAAGGCAAGGGCAAAGCCCAACATGCCGATGGCAGGTGCCACTACACTACCTGTCGTAGAGACTTCGACCAGCAGGAAGCCGATGATGGGACCCGTGCATGAGAAGGAAACGAGCGAAAGGGTAAAGGCCATCAGGAAGATACTCAGCAAACCTGTGGTAGATTCTGCTTTACTATCTACTGCATTGCTCCAGCGTGAGGGAAGTGTGATTTCGAACGCTCCAAAGAAGGATGCGGCAAATACCACCAGCATCAGGAAGAAGAAGAGGTTGAAGAGGGCATTGGTAGAGAGGGCATTCAGCGCACTGGCTCCGAAGATGAGCGTGATGGCCAAGCCCAGTGTCACATAGATGACTACAATAGAAGCTCCGTAAGTCCAAGCATCACGAATACCCTTCTTCTTATCCTTGCTACGCTTCAGGAAGAAGCTTACAGTCATGGGTATGATGGGCCATACACAGGGGGTGAACAAGGCCAACAAGCCGCCCAAGAAACCTGCCCCGAAGATGTAAATCCATGACATGTCTTTCTGAGAGACCGTTTCGCCCAAGGCATTCAGTTCGTTAATGACAGGTGCCCACCAATCAACGTCGGACGATACTTGGATGGACGTGGGGGCATCGGCACTTCCTATTACCCGGGTGCTATCGGCATGTGCTTCACTCGGTTTCGCTGTGGCCTCGTCACTCTTTGAAGGAGATGACGCCTCGCCTTGACCTTGATAACTGAATTCCACTTGGGTGGGAGGCAAACAATTCTCATCATTGCACGCTCCGTATTCCAGGTATCCCGTCACTTCATAGGCACCTCCGGTCAGCTTCAGCTTTTGGATGAACTGAGCCGTATGCTCGAAGTAACGAACTTGCATCTCGAAGAGCTTGTCGAACGAGCTTATTTCTTTGCCTACGGGTTGGAGTTTACCTACTAATTCGGCTCCCGTCAATCGATCCGTATTGAATGTGGCGGAGATGGGACCTCCGTCTCCCAGATCGGTTGAATATACATGCCAACCGGGTTCGATGGATCCGGTGAACACCAATTCTACTTCCGTGTCGGACACTTTTTTCCACTCCGTCTTAAATTTTACCGGTTCCTGAATCTGGGCATGTAGGGCAAGCACCCAAAGGGAAACCATCAAAAATGCTACTATTTTCTTCATCGGCCAAACTTTTTAGATTTCAAAACTCATAATCGACACAAGCCCGGCTCTCCTTCACCTCAGCCAACAAGCGGCCTGCGGCTACATGGTCGGGGTGTGAGGCATACCGGCGTACGTCCTCCAGGGTGTCAAACTCGCTATACAAGGCTACGTCCCACGCCTCGTCGGGATTGATGTTGAATCCGACTTCTATCCGGCGTATCCAGTCGATGCGCTCGGGCAGGGCTTCGATGGCATCCTTAAAAGCCTGCATCGCTTCGTGCTTCACCTCGGAGGATATGTCCTTTTTTAACTTGAACAACACGATGTGTTTTACCATAACTTTGCTTTTTAAATGAATTATCTCTATCTTTGTACGCATCAAGCCCGCGTGTCTATAACGCGCGCGAGCTTGCAAAAATACGTCTTTTGTTTCAAATATACATTATAAACAGATGTTAATAATAGGAATAGCAGGCGGCACCGGGTCGGGAAAGACCACCGTCGTAAGGAAAATCATCGAAAGTTTGCCTCCGGGTGAAGTGGTACTCTTGCCTCAGGACTCATATTATAAGGATAGCAGCCACGTGCCTGTGGAGGAGCGGCAAAACATTAATTTCGACCATCCCAATGCCTTCGACTGGGCTTTGCTATCGCACCACGTGGCTCTCTTGCGTGAGGGACAGAGCATCGAGCAACCCACTTATTCCTACCTGACGTGTACCCGCCAGCCGGAGACTATCCATATCGAACCACGCGATGTCGTTATCATTGAGGGAATCTTGGCCTTGTGTGACGAGCAACTGCGCGGGATGATGGACTTGAAGGTATTTGTCGATGCCGACCCCGATGAACGACTGATCCGCGTCATTCAGCGCGATATGTTGGAGCGGGGACGTACGGCCGAGGCTGTGATGGAGCGATATGTCCGGGTGCTGAAGCCCATGCACCTGCAATTCATCGAGCCTTGCAAGCGATATGCCGACCTCATTGTGCCCGAAGGAGGAAACAACCAGGTGGCTATCGACATCTTGACTATGTATATCAAGCGACATATTAATGGGTAAGGATGATGGGTTAATTGTAAACTGGATGATGGCACATGGCATTTGGGATAAGGTGTATTTTTAGTCTATGGCTATGCTTTTTCCTCATGGCTTGTGGGGGAGGGCATCGGTCTTCTCCAAAGGAAGAGCTTGCGCATGACTTGACCCAAATTAAAGACTCCGGTCAACTGGTGGCACTCACCCTTTATAGTTCCACCTCTTACTTTATGTATCGCGGTCAAGACATGGGATTTCAATACGAACTAAGCGAGCAATTCGCCCAAAGTCTCGGGGTGAAGCTCATTATCAAGGTAGCCAAGAACACGCGCGAACTTATCCGTATGTTGCGTGCTGGTGAGGGAGATCTCATAGCCTATCCGCTGCCTGTCACCAAGGAGTGGAAAGATAGCCTGACTTATTGTGGAGAAAGCTTCATCACCCACCAAGTCATCGTGCAACGCAATCGGAATCCTTTGACTGACGTCACCCAGCTCGTCGGAAAGGATATTTATGTGAAGCCCGGGAAATATTACGACCGGTTGGTCAACTTGGATAAAGAACTGGGAGGAGGTCTGCGCATACACCTCGTCAGAGGGGATAGTATCACACACGAGGATCTCATTGCACAAGTGGCGCGTGGGGAGATTCCTTATACGGTGAGCGATAATGACATTGCCCGGCTTAATCGTACGTACTTCCCCAATCTTAATATCGGACTTTCCATTAGCTTCGATCAACGTTCTTCGTGGGCTGTGCGCCAAGATTGTCCCCAGTTGGCTCAAGCCGCTGACGAGTGGCATCAAGCTAATACCCTTTCTCCCCGTTATGAAGCCAGCAATAAGCGCTATTTCGAAATCAGTAAAGCCACGCCCCATACGCCTATTCTTTCTCTGCGCCAAGGTATCATCTCACACTATGATTCTTTGTTCAAGAAGTACGCTCACGAGATCGGTTGGGACTGGCGTCTGTTGGCTTCGTTGGCTTATACGGAATCCAATTTTGATACTACCGCCGTGTCGTGGGCAGGAGCTCGGGGACTGATGCAACTCATGCCCCGTACCGCCCAGGCTATGGGGGTGCCCCCCGGAAAAGAACAAAATCCGGAGGAAAGCATTAAGGCTGCTACGAAATACATAGCCCTTACTGCACGTAGTTTTCAGTCCATCCCCGAGGCCGAGCGTATCTATTTTGTGTTGGCTTCCTACAACTCCGGCATAGGTCACGTGCTCGATGCCATGGCTTTAGCCGAGAAATACGGGCGTGACCCTTCGGTGTGGAAAGATAATGTGGAAAAGTATTTGCTTTTGAAATCTAATGAAGAGTACTATACAGACCCTGTCTGCAAGAACGGATATTTCCGTGGTGTGGAAACGTATAACTTCGTGCGCGACATCACCTCCCGATATGAAGAGTACCGAAAGAAGATACGCGAGTAAATACATTACTGCTTGTTGAAGTGTTAGACTGAGAGAATCAAAGAAAAGGGCATGTCTCTAAAGACACGCCCTTCTACTTTATGATGATGAAAAAGTTTAGTCGAGCTTCAGCACAGCAAGGAAAGCTTTTTGGGGAACTTCCACATTACCTATCTGCTTCATGCGTTTCTTGCCTCGTTTTTGCTTTTCGAGTAGCTTGCGCTTACGACTCACGTCGCCTCCGTAGCACTTGGCGGTTACATCCTTGCGTACGGCTTTTATCGTTTCACGTGCAATGATTTTTGCACCGATGGCAGCCTGGATGGCTATCTCGAATTGTTGGCGGGGGATGAGCTCTTTCAATTTCTCACACATGCGTCGGCCCAGTTCGTAAGCGTTGTCAAAGTGGGTCAACGTAGAGAGAGCATCCACAGGTTCGCCATTGAGCAGGATATCCAATTTGATGAGTTTAGAAGGACGGAAACCGTTGGCATGATAGTCGAACGAAGCATAGCCTTTGGAGATGCTCTTGAGCTTGTCGTAGAAGTCTATCACGATTTCACCCAGGGGCATGTCGTAATAGATTTCTACCCGGTTGCCCGATATGTATTCCTGCTTTACCAATTCGCCACGCTTGCCCAGGCAAAGGGTCATGATGGGGCCAATGTAGTCCGTAGTAGTGATGACGGAGGCACGGATGTAGGGTTCTTCAATGTGGTCGATCATCGTGATGTCGGGCATTGAACCGGGGTTGTGTACTTCAATGACGTGGCCTTGCTTGTCATAGACGTTGTAGGATACGTTGGGTACGGTGGTGATGACATTCATCCCGAATTCACGGTCCAATCGCTCTTGCACAATCTCCATGTGGAGCAACCCAAGAAAACCACACCGAAATCCGAAGCCCAGTGCCAATGAGGATTCGGGCTGGAAAGTGAGTGAGGCATCGTTGAGTTGGAGTTTCTCGAGCGAAGAACGGAGGTCTTCGAAGTCTTCGGCTTCGATGGGATAGACGCCGGCAAAGACCATAGGCTTCACTTCCTCAAAGCCGGCAATGGCTTCCTTGCAGGGACGGGCTATGTGGGTAATCGTGTCCCCCACTTTCACCTCACGCGAGGTCTTGATACCGGAGATGATGTAACCTACGTCACCCGTTCGGAGTTCGTCGCGGGGAACCATGTCCATCTTGAGTACGCCTACTTCGTCGGCGTCATACTCTTTGCCGGTATTGAAGAACTTTACCTTGTCACCCTTGCGGATAATGCCGTTTTCTATCTTGAAGTAAGCAATGATGCCTCGGAAAGAATTGAATACGGAATCGAATATTAAAGCCTGAAGCGGGGCTTTTTCATCGCCCGTGGGGCAGGGGATACGTTCGATGACGGCTTGGAGGATTTCTTCTACACCCATGCCCGTTTTGCCGGAAGCGCGGATGATTTCCTCGCGTTTGCATCCCAGCAGTTCTACGATTTCGTCCTCCACCTCTTCGGGCATGGCGTTGGCCATGTCACATTTGTTGATGACGGGGATGATTTCGAGGTCGTGCTCAATGGCCATGTAGAGGTTCGATATGGTTTGTGCCTGTACGCCTTGGGTGGCATCGACGATGAGCAAAGCACCCTCGCAGGCTGCGATGGAGCGTGATACTTCGTAAGAGAAATCCACATGTCCCGGCGTGTCGATGAGGTTCAGGATATACTTTTCGCCTTGGTACTGGTATTCCATCTGGATGGCATGGCTTTTGATGGTAATGCCTCGTTCGCGCTCCAAGTCCATGTCGTCCAGCATCTGTCCTTCGGTCACTTGGATGGTGTTGGTATACTCCAGCAATCGGTCTGCCAAGGTCGATTTCCCGTGGTCAATGTGGGCTATGATACAGAAATTTCGTATATTCTTCATTGATGATATATCTAAATTTATTGTGCGCGTGCAAAGATACGACAAAATTTTAGAACTGAACGCCTTTTTGGGCAAGTAAACCTAAAAGTAGGCGGGGCATGGCATACTGCTCTAACTCGGCATGGGGGATGCGCCGGTAGGCAGGGAAGGCGGAAGAATCTTTGGGTAAGTGGAGGGTGTAGAAGTCGACATGCAGGACGCGATGAGACAAAATGTGTTTTACATCTTCACACACCAGATGAGGCATAGCCTCCGGCGAGACACCTTCTTGACGTAAAGCCGATACGGTTTCACTAAAGCTGAGCCTTTGCGAGGATTCGATGAGGGGAAACTCATAAAGACCTGCCCAGATGTCGCCTTCTTCACGCTTCCGAAGTAACACATCTTCGGCTTGCGTTACATATATATAAATAAGGTATCGTGGAGTGACTTTCGTTTTGTGAGCCTTGACTGGCAACAGCTCTACTTGACCTTGTGCCAAGGCCAGGCATCCGTCAGCCAAGGGGCACGAAGCACAATGGGGTGAAGTAGGGGTGCATTGCAAGGCACCGAAATCCATGATGGCCTGATTGTAGAGGGCGGGATGGTGTATATCGAGCATAGCTTGTGCCAAGGCGGCAAACTCTTTTTTTCCCCGTGTGGAGTCGATGGGCACGTCCATGCCAAAATAGCGTGCCAGTACCCGGTAGACATTGCCATCGACCACGGCATAGGGCATGTCGTAGGCAATGGAGCAGATGGCCGCTGAGGTATAGTCACCTATTCCAGGCAGGGCTTTGACACCTGCATACGTGTGGGGAAACTCACCGGGGCTAATGCTCCGGGCTGCCCGATGCAGATTCCTTGCCCGCGAATAGTAACCCAAGCCTTGCCAGAGGCGTAACACTTCGTCTTCGTCGGCTTGGGCAAGGGCATGTACGTCGGGGAAGCGTTCGACAAAACGCTGGTAGTAATCGTACCCCTGGGCCACGCGGGTTTGTTGTAGGATAATCTCGGATATCCATATCCGATACGGGTCTTTGGTCTCCCTCCAAGGTAGGTCTCGCTTGTTCAGGCGATACCAATCCATCAATATTTCAGTAAATCTTTCCATACGCATCGAGTTTTCGCTCTTCCCCTTCCGAGCAGGCTTTCAAGGGGAAAGGTCGGGCAAAAATAATGGATTTCAGCGTAAGAAACCTTAATGAAGCGACTTTTTCTGAAAATTGTCCGAAATATATTTTTCAGAGACACGGAAAAGCCATATATTTGCAGTCCAAAAAATTAAGAGCATAATAGTAACAATATTTTTTAAGGAAAAATGACTAAAGCTGATATTGTAAACGAAATTACGAAGAACACCGGGATTGATAAGACAACGGTACTTACAACGGTTGAGGCGTTTATGGACGCCGTCAAGGCCTCTCTGGCAAACGATGAGAATGTCTACCTCCGCGGATTCGGGAGTTTTGTGGTGAAGAAAAGAGCTCAGAAAACGGCTCGCAACATCTCCAAGAATACCACCATCATTATTCCAGAACATAACATACCGGCTTTCAAACCAGCCAAGACCTTTGTCACAGCAGTGAAAAAATAACAATAAACAAGAGTATTAACCATAAAAATTAACGACTATGCCTAGCGGAAAGAAGAAAAAAAGACATAAAATGTCTACGCACAAGCGGAAAAAAAGACTAAGAAAGAACAGACATAAGAGCAGAAAGTAAATATTCTTGCTCAGGAAGTCTGAAAAATGACATAACGAAGAACAAACTTGTGGATCGGAGAATCAATGAAAAAATGCATCGCACAGGTTTGTTCTTCGTTTAATTGACAACTTTGAAATTTTTAAAAGCATTCTGAATAGTGACAAGCGAACTCGTAGTAGACGTACAGCCCAAGGAAGTATCCATCGCCCTGCTTGAGGACAAGCAACTGGTGGAACTTCAGAGCGAAGGACAGAACCTTTCGTTTTCGGTGGGCAATATTTATTTGGGGCGCATCAGAAAACTGTTGCCCGGCCTCAATGCCTGCTTCGTGGACGTGGGTTACGAGAAAGATGCTTTTCTTCATTACCAGGATCTGGGTCCTCAGTTTAACTCTCTGGAAAAATACGTAAAGCAGACTTTAAGCAATCGGAAGAAACTGACCCCCATTACTAAAGCAACCCTGCTTCCCGAACTTGAAAAGGATGGAACAGTGTCCAACACACTCAAGGTCGGACAAGAAGTCGTGGTGCAAATCGTCAAGGAACCTATTTCGACCAAGGGACCTCGACTTACGTCCGAGCTTTCCTTTGCCGGACGCTATCTGGTGCTGATACCTTTTAATGACAAGGTGTCGGTATCGCAAAAAATCAAATCCAGTGAAGAACGTGCCCGCCTTAAACAACTTTTGATGAGCATCAAGCCCCGGAACTTCGGCGTCATTGTACGCACCGTGGCCGAGGGCAAACGCGTGGCCGAGCTGGACGGGGAGCTTAAAGTACTGGTGAAGCATTGGGAAGATGCCATGGTCAAGGTGCAACAAGTCACTAAGTATCCCACACTGATATACGAGGAGACAAGCCGGGCCGTCGGTTTGCTGCGCGACTTGTTCAATCCTTCGTTCGCCAGCATCCACGTGAACGATGAAGCCGTTTTTCACGAAATAAAAGATTACGTGAGGCTTATCGCACCCGAGCGGGCGGACATTGTCAAGCTCTACAAAGGCCAGATTCCCATCTATGACAATTTCGGCATTACCAAGCAAATTAAATCCTCGTTTGGCAAAACCGTTTCCTACAAAAGTGGTGCCTACCTCATCATTGAACATACGGAAGCTTTGCATGTGGTGGATGTAAATAGTGGAAACCGAACTAAAAATGCCAACGGACAGGAAGCCAATGCACTGGAAGTGAACTTAGGAGCTGCCGATGAGCTGGCACGCCAATTGCGTTTGCGTGATATGGGTGGCATCATAGTGGTGGATTTCATCGACATGGGAGTGGCCGAAAATCGCCAGAAACTTTATGAACGCATGTGCCAAAACATGCAGAAGGATCGTGCTAAGCACAATATCCTGCCCTTAAGCAAATTCGGGCTGATGCAAATCACCCGTCAGCGTGTGCGGCCGGCCATGGATGTCGATACTGACGAAACCTGCCCCACCTGCTTCGGGAAGGGAAAAATCAAACCCTCCATCCTATTCACCGATACACTGGAGAGTAAAATAGACTACCTGGTCAACAAACTGAAGATTAGAAAATTCTCGTTACACATCCACCCGTACGTGGCTGCCTATGTCAATCAGGGCCTCGTGTCCTTAAAGCGCAAATGGCAGATGAAATACGGGCTGGGCATTAAGGTTATACCGGATCAGAAACTTGCTTTTCTTCAATATGTATTCTACGATCCTAAAGGAGATGAGATAGACATGAAGGAAGAAATCGAAATCAAGTAAGACCTATTTTAATAAGCAAAACGGCGGAGGATTCCTCGAAATTCGAGTGTGAATCCTCCGCTGTTTGCTTTATAATCGGAATGTGTATTACATCTACACTGGTTGATTAGCGCTTAATATCCTTCTGTTTGTTCCAATGCGGTATTGTCGGTCAGCGTATTGGTGTCCAGCGGCCACAGAAGGTGGGCTTCGTTGGTCAGGGAAGAATACTTCATGACGTAAGAGACGCCGAAACGACGTAAGTCGTACCAACGTTTTCCCTCGAACATGAATTCTTTCATTCGTTCGCGCAACAATACTTCTTCAATGCCGTCATTGTCTTCCGGCATCTGTCCGTAGGCTTGTGTGGAAGCTTCGTAATGTTCGCCGTACGCCCGCTGACGGATTTGGTTGATTTCTTCAGCCGGGTCACCTCCGGTCAGGGCCTTGGCTTCAGCTTTCAGTAACAGCAAATCGGCATAGCGGTAGATGGGATAGTCATCGGCAAATGTGCGATAGGAGTCGCCTTCCGAAGTCATCCCTTTGAATTTGTAGGCAAAGCATCCCCGGTAGGCATAACTGCCGTCACCCTGTTGCTCGTAGACGGCTTTCAGGGTGGCATCCCGTCGGGTGTCGTCCGCATCGAAGAGAGAGAAAAGGGCTGTGTGGGTGGGGTAGTAGATGTTGCCGTTGAAATTTAAATCGAAACGGTCACCTTGCGGGGAGGCATAAAAGCTATTCAACGTGTTTTGTTGGGGAACCATGTTGTTACGCCATTCTCCGTTGAAGAGTTGCGATTCGTTTTCTTCGTTGTGCAGGGCAAAGATGATTTCGTCATTGCCTTTGTGGTCGTAGTCGAATACGTCGGCATAGTTTTCTAACAGTCTCAGGTTGGAGGTACGGCTTTGAACGTCGTTCAATGCTTCGAGAGCGGTCTGTGCATCGGCAGTGCCTCCTCCCATTTGGCGGGAAGACCACAGATAGACTTCAGCCTTCAGCATCAAGGTGGCTGGCTTTGACCAGAATGTACGGTCTTCGCGGAATGAATAATCGTCGGCAAAGGCGGCTTCCGAAGCGGCTATGTCTGCTTTGATGTGGGTCATAATTTCTTCAACCGAAGCGGCGGGTTTGGCCAAGTCGCCTACTTCAAATCCCAGGCTGGGCTGGTCTTGCCAAACGACTTTGCCCCATGACCGGACCAAGTGGAAGTAGTAGTAGGCTCTGAGTCCGTACATGATGCCCAGGTAGTAGGCTCTGTCGGAAGGAGAAAGCAGAGTGGTTTCCTCTGCCCGATTGATAAAGAGATTGATTTGGTTGATGTTGGTATACAAGTTACCGTAGTTCGTTAGACCGGGACGTTGCTCGCTGAGCAGGTTTGCAGTGATTTCCTCAGCATGGTTGCTTTCCGAAGTCCAACCTGAGGAAGTCGGACTATAGATGTCTGAACGCAATTCTCCCAAAATGAAGAAGGTGTGGGCATCGATGTCACGCATCATGCTGTGTACACCATAGACGAAGGAAGTGAATTGACCTTCGTTGGTCCACATGTTTGTATCGGTGATGGTGCTCACCGGGTCCATATCCAGGCAACTCTCCAACGCGAATAGGGAGGAAGCTGCCAAAGCTATCGAGATAATTTGATGTTTCATAACTTTTTTCTTTTACTTTGTTGTTAAAAGGTGAGGTTGAGCCCGAACAATACGGTGCGTGGGGTGGGATAACGTCCCATGTCGACTCCTCCACTATAAGTCAAGGGGGCTTCAGGGGAAGTACCGGAGTAGCCTGTCAGATAGAACAGGTTTTGTCCGGTGACGTAGACAGACGCTGCACTGATGCCCGCTTTGGCTGTCCATTGGGCAGGAATTTGCCAACTCAAGGTGAGTTCGCGCAAAGCCAGATAGTCGCCTTTCTCATAGAAACGGGAACTGCGATTGTCGGCACTTGTCATGTCCGAGCCGGTGGAATTTCGATAGATATTCTTTTTATTGCTGGAATCATCGTAGTAGAGTTTGGGGATGTCGGTGTCGCGGTTATCGGGCGTCCAACTGTTCAAGCCCTCGCTGATGATGTTTTTGAATCCTACGGATTGTCCCAATGAGCGCATGGCTACCATGTTCAGGATGGTGTGGCCTACGGCATAGTCAAAACGTCCGTAGAGTGAAACGTTCTTATAGGTCAAGGTCGTGGAGAATCCTCCTGTCCACTTCGGATACATGTTACCAACCTTCACCCGGTCCAGTTCATCGATAATGTGGTCTCCATTCAGGTCGGCCCACAGTACGTCGCCTTCTTCAATGGGTTTAGTCAGACCGTATTTCTGACGATCTGCCTCACTGACATTCGGTCCGTATAAGCCGGCAATAAGGTCCATGTAATTGCCGGCCAGGTCGGCCACTTCCTGAGCGTCGCGCAACACTTTTACTTGTTTATAGGCGTACATGTCGCCCAAAGTGTGTCCTTCCTGGTAGCCTCCCACCCATACGGCTTTGCCTTGTTCGGGATCCCAGACTTGGAAACCGCCTTGACGGTTATTCTCATTGCCGTTGTCCGGTAACTTGATGATTTTGTTGTATACATAGGAAGCGTTGAAGGAAAAATCCCAACTGAATCCTTTGGGATTGGTCAGCAGGTGCAGGTCGCCTTCCACTTCGAATCCACTGTTGCGTAATGTTCCCAGATTGGTCATGAAAGAGTCGAAGCCCGTATATGCAGGCAGGTTGACGTTGGTCAGCAGGTCGGAAGTGGTACGGTTATAGTAATCCAATATCAGATTGAAGCGGTTGTTCAGAAATCCCAGGTCAAGTCCCACTTCGAAGGACTTACTCTTTTCCCACCGAAGTGCCGAGTTGATGACCCCCGTGTTTAGTAAGCCTGTGGTTCCTTGATATTTGTTGGTTCCGCTCCATTGGCCATAAATGCCGTAAACATCATAATTTCCGATACCATTTACATTTCCGTTAAGACCGTAAGAGACACGGGGTTTGATGGTGGAAATAATTTCGGCTAAGTGACTTCCTTTATAGAAGGGTTCTTCGTGGATGTTCCAACCGGCCGATACACCAGGGAAAAAACCCCAGCGGTTGTCCGACAGTTTAGATATACCGTCGTAGCGGGCCACGGCCGTAAAGAGGTATCGTTGGCGATAGTCATAGGTGACACGGGCAAAGGCAGAGGCGATGCGATAACCCTCCCGATAGGAATAGGCTCTCATGTTGTCGTCACTTGAAGCATTCATGGTAGGGATATCATCGAAAGCAGCTCCGTCTCCGCTTCCCCTATACTCTGTTTCCTGATTCTCGAAATATTCTCCTCCCACCATGGCCGAGAGGTTGTGGCTGTCGGCAAAGGTGTCGGTGTATTCCAACTGGAGGCTGTGTTGGTGCTGGATGGTCCGTTGGTATTGGTAAGAAGCAGCGCGGGTAGAGTTGACACTCCAATAGTCCCGATATTCTTTGTCGAATGTTTCTTGGGTATAATCCAGATAATATAACGAACTGTTTTCGCGCAGGAAGAGTTTGTTTTTCCATAACTCCAGGTCGAAACCGATGTTCATGGTTGTGCGTCGTGTATTGTTTTTGTTTGTTAACTTATCCAGCCAATACAACGGATTACCGTCGCGCTTGCCATATCCGTAATTGGGGCTTCCATCTTCCAAAAATGGATTCCACGTAGGTTCGATGCTCTGCATACGTTCAAACAAGTCGGCCGGGTCATCGTAATAAAGTTCCGGTGATTCGGAGGTGCTGAAGTTGAGTCCCGCCTTGACGTTCAGGAAGGGAAACAGTTTGTAGTTTCCGTTGATAGTGCCACTGAAACGCCGATATTTCGTTCCCCGTACGGTGCCATCTTCCGAATAGTAGCCTAACGAAGAAGAAAAGGCTCCTCGTTCATTACCTCCCGTAAAGCTGAGGTAATGATCTTGTGTAATGGCCGGGTCTTTGTAAACCGCGTCGCGCAACGCCGTACCATAGTCTTTGAATACGATCTGCTTTCCCGTTACAGGATCGGTCATTTGCTTCCAACCTTGTGAAAGGAGATTTTCGTTTCCGTCGAGATAGCGTATGGAGAATTGTTCCGGATTGTTCTGGCCATATACTGCTCCATAGCCTCGCATGTTGTCCAATCCCGTGATGTCTTCCCCGTTGCTGTATACATAGCCCATACGACCGTAACGGATATAGTTTTCCGCATCCATGTAGTCGTATCCGGTGCGGGCGAAGTTCATACCGAATTTGAACTTATAGCTAACCCTTGCCTTCCCGGCTTTTCCTTTTTTGGTTTGCACCAGAATGACACCGCTATTGGCCCGCGCACCATAAATAGCTGTGGAAGCAGCATCTTTAAGCACTTGGATAGACTCGATGTCGGCCGGGTTGATATCGTCCATCGAACGAATCACTCCGTCTACCACTACTAACGGTTGGCTGACCGAGGAAATACCGGCGCCTCCGCGCAAGATAATGGTGGGTGAACTACCCGGTGAACCATTGGTGTTGGTTACACGCAAGCCGCTGACCGAACCTTGTAAAGCCTGAGCAGCATTGGACATGGCTGCACTGCTCAATACTTTGTCATCCATTTTAGAAATGGCCGTAGTCATAGTGGAGCGTTTTTGTTTTACGCCATAACCTACGACCACTACTTCGTCCAAAGCTTGTGTGTCGTCTTTCAGTCGGGCATTAATCGGTTTTCCTTCCCATACGAAATCTTGGGTTACGTAGCCCATGTAGGAAATTTCAATGACATCACCTTTTCTCACGTCTTGTAAAGAAAACTTTCCATCCATATCGGTGATGCCACCATTTGAGGTACCTTTCACCACTACTGCTGCACCGATAAGGCTTTCTCCCGATTCGTCTGTTACAGTACCTGTACAGGGAGTTTCTTGCTGTTGTATGGCGGGGATGCCATTAGCTTTTGACTCGATAGGGATGCCATACAAGGCAGCCCATAAACACATAATTGTAAGAAAACGCATATATAATTTATTTAAATAAGCTGGTTATCCTATTTTCCGGACAAAAGGCAAACAATCACCGTGCCATGAATGAATGAGTTTCGTTTTCAGTAATGTAAAGTATTGCTATTTAATGTTTTGTGAAATGAAATAAGAGAAGGGTTACTCTCAACAGGTGTAGCGATAGATTGTGGAAATGTGGAATTATTCTACATACCAAAGAGGGTATGTCTCTTGATTTTCGTCCTTTCACTATAGGAGTGTGAAGGTTTCACAGTAGTACTGTGATGATGTAACAGTAGGGATGTGAAGGTGTAACATCAGCACTGTGAAGGCTTCACATTAAAATCGTGAAGGGGTGTGAAAGCTTCACATTTCATGAAACATCAGGTGTGAAAGTCCGGCAGGGGGAATATAAACAGAGGGCATGTCCGTTTCGACACACCCTCTGTCATAGGATATTTACTTTCGAGGTCAGTTCCTGAATACAAGTCCGTCTTTAGTGGCATTGACGTCAACTATGATGGCCTTGTTGCGGTCTACTTCTTGAGCTAACAACTTCTTTGAAAGGTCATTCAACAAGTAGTGTTGGATGGCACGTTTCACAGGACGGGCACCAAATTCAGGATCGAACCCGGCACTGGCCAAGAAATCAATAGCTGCATCGGTGAGTTGTAATTCTACTCCGTTGGCCGACAACATTTGGCGGACTCCATTGATTTGCAGTGTTACAATCTGCTTGATTTCCGGTTCCGTTAATGGCAAGAACATGATGGTTTCGTCAATACGGTTCAGGAATTCGGGGCGGATACTCTTCTTCAACATGTTCATCACTTCGCGTTTGGTTTCCTCGATGATTTGCGTTTTATTCGAAGCGCTCAGTTTTTCCATTTGACTTTGGATATACGGACTTCCCATATGCGAGGTCATGATGATGATAGTGTTTTTGAAGTTCACCGTGCGTCCTTTGTTGTCGGTCAAACGTCCGTCATCCAATACTTGCAACAAGATGTTGAACACATCCGGATGAGCCTTCTCTATCTCGTCAAACAGTACTACCGAGTAGGGCTTCCGTCGGACTGCTTCCGTCAACTGACCACCTTCATCATAGCCTACATATCCCGGAGGTGCTCCGACCAATCGAGACACACTATGCTTTTCTTGATACTCGCTCATGTCGATACGAGTCATCATCGTCTCGTCATCGAACAGAAACTCCGCCAATGCTTTGGCCAATTCTGTCTTACCCACACCGGTCGTACCCAAGAAGAGGAACGAACCGATAGGTCGTTTAGGATCTTGCAAGCCTGCCCGGCTACGACGTACTGCATCGGCTACAGCCTCAATAGCTTCTTCTTGCCCGATGACTCGCTTATGCAGTTCGTCTTCCAAATGGAGCAACTTGTCTTTTTCGCTTTGCAACATTTTGCTTACCGGTATGCCAGTCCAGCGTGATACCACGTCAGCGATGTCTTCGGCATCCACTTCCTCCTTTATCATCGCTTTGTCACCTTGCAACTTATGCAATTGCTGTTGCGTTTCCTCGATTTCTTTGTTTAAAGCTTGTAACTTGCCGTAGCGGATTTCGGCTACTTTGCCATAGTCTCCTTCGCGTTCGGCTTTGTCGGCTTCGAACTTCAGATTTTCTATCTCCACTTTGTTTTGCTGAATCTTGTTGACTAGTGTCTTTTCACTCTGCCATTTGGCTTTGTAGGAGCTTTCCTGCTCTTTCAATTCAGCCAGTTCCTTGCCGATTTGTTCCAACTTAGGCTTATCATCTTCACGCTTGATGGCTTCGCGTTCTATCTCCAGCTGCTTGATTTTACGGGATATTTCATCCAGTTCCTCGGGCACGGAGTCTACTTCCATTCGGAGTTTAGCAGCGGCTTCATCCATCAGGTCAATGGCCTTATCCGGTAGAAAACGGTCGGTGATATACCGATTGCTTAACTCTACGGCAGCTATGATGGCATCATCTTTAATACGTACGTGATGATGGTTTTCATAGCGTTCCTTTAATCCTCGCAAGATGGAGATGGTACTTAACGTATCCGGTTCGTTTACCATTACAATCTGGAAACGACGCTCCAATGCCTTATCTTTCTCGAAGTATTTCTGATACTCGTCAAGGGTGGTGGCACCGATACTTCGCAATTCGCCACGAGCCAAAGCCGGTTTCAGAATATTGGCAGCATCCATGGCTCCTTCTCCCTTTCCCGCTCCTACCAGCGTGTGGATTTCATCGATGAAAAGGATAATGTTCCCTTCAGATTTTTTGACTTCGTTGATGACTGCTTTCAGTCGTTCTTCGAACTCACCTTTATACTTGGCACCGGCTACCAATGCTCCCATATCCAGCGAATAGACCTGTTTGTTTTTCAGGTTCTCGGGTACGTCTCCCCGTAAGATACGATGTGCCAAGCCTTCGACAATGGCTGTTTTACCGGTACCCGGTTCACCGATTAAAATAGGGTTGTTCTTTGTGCGTCGGCTTAGGATTTGTAGTACTCGGCGGATTTCTTCATCACGTCCGATAACTGGATCCAACTTACCGCTACGAGCGGCTTCGTTCAAGTTGATGGCGTACTTCTCAAGAGCTTGGTAATTGTCTTCACTCGATTGGGATGTTACTTTCGAACCTTGACGAAGTTCGTGGATGGCTGCGCGCAGTTCTTTTTCCGACATACCAGCGTCCTTCAGAATGCTGCTTGCAGTGCTTTTCACCGTGAGTAGGGCTAACAATACAGGTTCCAGTGATACGAACTCATCTCCCAGTTCTTTGGAGTAGTCCATAGCTTTCTGCAACACTTCGTTTGTTTCCCGGCTCAAATAAGGTTCGCCGCCTGACACTTTCGGTAAAGAGTCAATTTGCCTGTCGAGTACAAGTGCCATTTGCTGGGCATTCATGCCTAATTTTTGGAAGAGGAAGTTGGTGACGTTTTCACCTACTTTCATTACTCCTTGCAAAAGGTGTACGGGCTCGATAGCCTGTTGTCCCCGGCGTTGAACCAAGTTGACAGCTTCTTGCACCGCTTCTTGGGCTTTGATGGTAAAGTTGTTGAAATTCATATCTGTGTCTCCTTTCTTTTCTTGGTTGATAGTCACGCCTTTCTTCGCACAAAACTTTTGCCAAGAAGCGAAAACGGTCAAAATGTCTGAACGAAATGTGTGATGAGTGACAATTTGTCATGATTGCTTATTCTTGAAAAAGTCTTATCTTTGTAGCCTTAAACTAATTTAGAATGAAGAAATACGGTTTATTGGCGATAGGGATACTAATAGGTGGTTTAGTGCCGGCTTGTGCTTGTACCTCGGCCGTGGTGTCGGGTAAGGCTACGCCTGATGGGCGTCCCTTGCTATGGAAGCATAGGGATACAGATTTTCTGAAAAACCATGTGGAGTATGTACAAGGTGAACGCTATGATTTTATGGCAGTGGTGAATAGTGCAGATTTTTATTCAAAGCGGGAGGCTTGGATAGGAACCAATTCGTCTGGCTTCGCGTTGATGAATACACAGAGCTATAATTTGATGGAAGTGAAGGACGGGGAGGAGCGAGGCGTGGCTAATGGGCGTGTCATTTATCGTGCTCTTGAACTTTGTGCTACGGTGGATGATTTCTGCCAGTACTTGGATACACTGACCAAACCCAGCGGCATTGAGGCCAACTTTGGTGTGATAGACGCACAGGGTGGGGCAGTGATGTTTGAGGTAGGTGAGGAGGGATATCGGATGTATGATGCCAACGATCCGGAAGAAGCACCTTTAGGCTATGTGGCCCGCACTAACTTTTCTGTGTCGGGGAAGTATGGACCGGGAGCCGGTGTAATACGCTATCAGGAGGCTGTTCGGGTACTTGATCCTTTGGCTGAGGTACATGCTATTACGCCTAAACGGATATTCGATGACCTTTCGCGTTCGTTTCATCATGCCTTGTTGGACATAGATTTGCGTCAACCGCCTTTTACCGGAGAAAAAGCTTCCGGATGGTTCGTCGACCAAGATTTTATCTCGCGAAGTAGTACCTCTTGTTCGGTGGTGGTGCAAGGAGTGAAGTTGGGTGAACCTGCTGAGCTTACTACTATGTGGACACTATTGGGTTATCCTCCTACGGGTATTGCTATTCCTCTGTGGGTAGATGAGGCTTTACCTCGTATGGTTTGCTGGGATGACTCATTGAGCACTTCTCCGCTTTCCCATTGGTCATTGCTCCTGAAGGACAAAGTATTCAGTGGAGATTGGGGCATGGGGAGTGAGCGGTACATGCATTGGTCATTACTTTACAATGAGCAGGGAGAGGGGTATATGCAACGTTTGGCTCCTATGGAAGCTTGGGCTTTCGAACGTACACTTTCTGTATTGGAGGAATGGCGCAAGGCGAAGCGAAGACACCGTGAAACAATGACGGAGCTTTATCGAGAACTTGACACACCCACTCTTTGGAGTTTATATGAAGAGTTGTCAGGGTTGGAGTAGGGTTGTGCGGAGGTAGGTCAGTATCTCCGTTTCTTGTTCAGGATGAAACCAGCGTATGTCTGTGTCACGTTTGAACCATGTCATTTGCTTACGGGAATAAATTCGTGTGTTTTGCTTTATTTTTTCAATGGCGAAATCCAACGTCCATTCTCCATCTAAGTATTTGAATAATTCCTTGTAGCCTACGGTGTTTAATGAATTATATTCTTTGTGTGGATAGACTTGGCGGACTTCTTCGAGCAATCCTTCTTCCATCATTTGGTCAACGCGTCGGTTGATACGTTCGTAGAGTTCTTCTCGGGGACGGGTCAGGCCTATTTTAAGGATACGAAAAGGTCGTTCTTTGATGCTTCGGGTAAGAAATGAGGTGTACGTTCGCCCCGTCATATAGCAGATTTCAAGTGCATGTATGACGCGCTTGGGGTTTTTTAAGTCCACTTTTCGGTAATATTCCGGATCGAGTAATTTAAGTTCTGCACAAAGAGGTTCGAGCCCTTCTTTTTCGTATCGTTGCTGCATCAAGGAGCGGGTTTCGGCATCTACAGTAGGAATGTCATCTATGCCCTTGCATACAGCGTCTACATACATCATGGAACCTCCTGTCAGGAGTATGTTTTTTTTCTCGCGAAATAATGTATCGAGTAGTTTGATGACTTCAGCCTCGTATTGGGCAGCACTGTAATAGTCTGTTAGTCCTAATGTGCCTATAAAGTAATGTTTTACCCGTTTAAGTTGGTCGGTGGTAGGAGCGGCCGTTCCTATTTTAAGGTCGGCATATAGTTGACGTGAGTCGGCTGAAAGGATATAGGTGTCGAATGTTTCGGCCAGGCGTAGGCTGAGTTCAGTCTTTCCTACGCCTGTGGGGCCGATGAGTACAATCAGGTTAGTATCTGTCTTCGTCATACGGGTTGCCTCCGGAACCTTCATCGAAACCTCCGAATCCGTCTCGATCGAAATCGTCCATGTCATAGTCTTGATCTCCATAGAAATTTTCGTCCAAATCTAAAGCCGTTGAGTTATTCTTGGCTTCATATTCGTCGAAGTCTACGGTTTGTTGAGGAGGTTCACCTTCCGTTTTGGTGCATATAGCACCTTGGATGCTTTTCCCTGTAATGATTTCTGAAAGTTCGATGAAGAAGCAACGTTCGGTCATATAGTCGAATACGTAGAGTAACTTTTGCTTTTCATCTTCTACCAACTCATCGATACGGGTTTCTTTCATTACCCAGCTATCAATGTCGGATGAGTCGTCCATTTCTTCCAAAGTGATTTCCTTTTCTTTTTCCCAATCCTCATCACAGATGAAGAAAGAAGTCATTTGATCATTATTGTACCCTACCGATTTCAAGATGGCTTCGTGAAAGTCATAAAAAGTGGCTTCCGGGTCTATTTGAATCTCTCTTACGAAGTTATCTACTTCATCGGAGATAATGGTAAATCTGTAAATCATATTGTTGCTAAGTTTATTTTCCTCCGGGGATAATACCTCGCGAGGAGTTCTTGATGAATTCTACAATATAGGTGATTTCGGGTGTCATTTCCATTTCTTCTTCTATCTTCTTCAAAGCATCGGTAGTGTTCATACCACTTTGATAGATGATGCGATAAGCGTTATGGATGGTTTCGATGGTTTCATTGGAGAATCCCCGGCGACGCAAGCCTACGATGTTGAGGCCAGCGTAGCAAATGGGTTCACGTCCGGCGATGATGTAGGGTGGGACATCCTTACTAAAACGGCATCCGCCTTGTATCATGCCATAACCGCCTACCCGACAGAATTGATGCATCAGCACCCCTCCGCTAATGATAGAGTTATCGTCGATGATGATTTCTCCGGCCATCTTTGTGCTGTTTCCGATGATACACCCGTTACCTACGGTAGCATCGTGTGCTACATGTACGCCTTCCATCAAAAGGTTATTGCTACCCACTACGGTGCGTCCTTTTGAAGCGGTTCCTCGGTTGATGGTTACATTTTCGCGGATGGTGTTATTATCACCTATCTCGGCCGTAGTATCCTCTCCTCTAAACTTTAAATCCTGTGGGATGGCTCCAATAACGGCACCCGGGAAAATGGTGTTTCCGTTGCCGATGCGGCTTCCGTACAGGATATTAGCGTTTGCCATGATTTTGTTATTGTCCCCTATGATTACATTTTTGTCTATGAAAACGAAAGGCGCAATTTCCACGTTTTGACCGATTTGCGCTTCAGGGTGTATGTAAGCTAACGGACTGATTTTATTGTTTTGCTCCATGTTTCTTTTTAAATCCTGATTATTTGTTTTTCGTTATTTGTGCCATAAATTCTGCTTCGCATACCACTTTCTCTCCAACAAACACATACCCCTTCATGGTCGATATGCCTCTGCGGATGGGAGCCATTAACTCTACGCGGAAAAGGAGTGTGTCGCCAGGAACTACTTTTTGGCGGAATTTTACTCCGTCAATTTTCAAGAAGTAAGTGGAGTATCGTTCGGGTTCATCCACAGAGTTTAGTACTAACAAGCCTCCTACTTGAGCCATAGCTTCTATCTGGAGTACGCCAGGCATAACCGGCTCTTGGGGGAAATGTCCTTGGAAGAATGGTTCGTTGCTGGTAACATTCTTTACGCCTACGATGTAGTTGGCACCTATTTCGATGACTTTATCCACTAATTGAAAGGGATAACGGTGAGGAAGCAACTCGCGAATGCGATTCACATTCATCACCGGTGGACGATTGCAATCGTAAGTAGGAGCTTGTATCTCGTGCAGACGGATTTCTTTTCGCATCAGACGAGCGAATTTATTATTGATGGTGTGACCTGGTCGCGTAGCGATGATACGTCCCTTGATAGGCTTGCCTATCAGTGCCAAATCTCCAATAACATCCAACAACTTATGACGTGCACATTCATTAGGCCATACGAGCGGCTTATGGTTGATATAACCTAATTGGCTGGCATCCATGTGGGGAACTCCCATTACGTCAGCCAGTTTGTCGAAATTTTCTTGTGACATCTGGCGTTCGTAGATAACAATAGCGTTATCTAAGTCTCCCCCTTTAATGAGTCCTGCTTGTAATAAAGGTTCTATTTCGCGTACAAAAACGAAGGTACGACTGGCGGCTATTTCATCTTTGAACAGAGTCATATCCTCCAATGTAGCATATTGATTGGGGATGATGTTCGATTCATAGGAAACTAATACATTTAAACTGAAATTCTCGTCGGGCAATACGATGATGGACGAGCCGGTGTTTTCATCTCGTACTTCTATTTTGGATTTGATGATATAGAAGTCTTTCACTGCATTTTGTTCCTCGGTTCCTACACGCTCTATCTCTTGCACGTAATATTGAGCGCTACCGTCCAGTATGGGAAACTCAGGACCATTGACCTGTATCAGGCAATTGTCTATGCCCAATGCATAGAGAGCTGCCATACCATGTTCTACCGTACTGACTTTTACGCCATTCCTTGCCAGGACAGTGCCACGTGTCGTTTCTACTACATTATCGGCTATTGCATCAATGATCGGTTGCCCTTCTAAGTCGATGCGTTGGATTTTATACCCGTGGTTTTCGGGTGCCGGCTGGAAAGTAACGGTCAGGTCAAGGCCCGTGTGAAGACCTTTTCCACTAAGCGAAAAGCTATCTTTCAGAGTCTTTTGTTTTAACATGGGTTACTTCTCTTTATTATTTAATTCTTGTTTCAATGCATTTAATTCTTTGCGCAGTGCGTGAAGCTCAAAATACATGTCGGGCAGTTTGCGGAAGATGGCTTGCGACTTGAAATAAGGCTTCTCTTCCATAGGTGGGGTACCGATTAGTTGTTGGTTTCCTTTGGTACTGCTGGGTACGCCCGATTGAGCACCAAACACCACCCGGTCACCTATATGTATATGTCCCGCGATGCCTACCTGACCTCCGAACATACACCATTCCCCCACTTTCGTGGAACCGGCGACGCCTACTTGAGCCGCCATCACCGTATGCGAACCTATTTCGTCATTGTGAGCTACTTGCACTAAATTATCCAATTTGACTCCTTTGTGTACAATCGTAGCTCCCATGGTAGCACGGTCTATACACGTATTAGCTCCTATTTCTACATCATCTTCCAAGATGGTAATGCCAATTTGTGGAATTTTTTCGTAACCATCAGGGGTGGGAGCAAAACCGAATCCGTCAGCTCCAACGACACTCCCTGCATGAAGAATACAGCGATTTCCCACGCGGCAATCGTGATATATGGTGGTATGGGGATAAAGGATACAATCTTTCCCAATTTTAGCTCCGTCCCCCACATTGGCATGGGGGTATATGGCTGTGTTGTCCCCAACTTCTGCCTGTTCACCTACATAGGCAAATGGGCCGATATAGACATTCTTACCTATTTTTGCCGTAGGGGCCACAAAAGCCATTGCGGAAGTGCCTGTTCGCTTGGGTTTGCTTTGTTCGTAAAGGGTGAGCAACTTGGCTAGGCTTTCGTAGGCATTATCTACTTTGATTAGAGTTGCTTTTACTTCATGCTGTGGGTTAAAGTCCTTGTTCACCAATATGATACTGGCTTTTGATTCATAGAGGTAGTGTTCGTACTTCGGATTGGACAAGAACGAAAGTGCTCCCGGTATGCCTTCTTCAATTTTGGCGAAGGTATGCACGGTCGCATGTTCATCTCCCACAATCTCACCTTTGAGATAGGATGCTATTTTTTGGGCAGAAAATTCCATAAATTCTCTTTTTAGATGGTTTTCAGGATACAAATAACGGATTTTTTTTTGATATATCCTTGCCCTTGGGGGAATATTTTCTATTTATCTATGCAAACGTTGGTAGCATAGGTAGTATTTTTTTACTTTTTTCGATAAAAGGGATATGTTAAGCATATCTGAAGCTTCGGCGATATTTTTCGTACTTCCGTCTTTGTAGATGATGTTGATACTATCGTCTGCCGGGTCGTACATGTTTTTCTCGATACTGGGGACGGAGATGAAGTACCGATTAGCTTCGTGTATGGAAATGTTCAGTTCTTGGCTGATGAGTCGGGCTAATTCTTCTTTTCGTTCTTCACTGGCTGGTTCAGTGGATATTTCTACTTTGAATACCTTGCGGTTCACCATGTTTTGGCTGAGAGTAGAGAGCACTTTGTCAGGATGGGTACACCACACTTTGAGGGAAGTCCAGATATCGTTATCGTCCAGCAGAATGAAGTTTTCCAAGCATTCGGGAGATTGATAAAATATTTCTCGATTGATGTCTTGATAGAGAAAAAATCGCAAAGCGGGCGAAGCAAAGAGTTCTTCCCCATGTGAAGCTAATTCTTTGGCTCGAAGTAATGTACTGATGAGCATTCGTTCATAGGCTACGGAAGCTTTATGCAAATACACTTGCCAATACATCAGACGGCGTGCCATGAGGAAATTTTCAATCGAGTAGATACCTTTGGATTCTACGACTAATTGGTCATCTTTTACATCAAGCATTTTGATGATGCGAGCCGAGCCAATGTTGCCTTCGGTGACACCGGTGTAAAAGCTATCGCGCCTTAGGTAATCCAAACGATCCATGTCCAGTTGTCCACTTACCAGCTGGTGTAGGAAACGCTTGGGATATTCGTCTTTAAAAATCCGAATGGCAAGGCTTAGTTGACCATCCATTTCGTGATTGATGCGCTCCATCAGCATTAGGGAGATATCTTCGTGGGATACCCCTTGCGCGATAGTATCTTCCAATACGTGTGAAAAGGGACCGTGTCCGATATCGTGCATTAAAATGGCAGCTTTAACAGCTTCAGCTTCGCTATCGAAAATGAAGTTTCCTTTAGCTGTGAGATGTTGAATAGCTTCTGTCATTAAATAATAAGCACCCAACGAATGCTGAAAACGGGTATGCTGGGCACCGGGATAGACCACAGACGAGAGGCCCAATTGCTTGATGCGAGTCAAACGTTGAAGCAAAGGGTGCTTCACTAATTCGTAAAGCAACCCTTTGGGAATGGGGATGAACCCAAATACGGGATCATTGATAATTTTTCTCTCGTAGGTCATGAATCATTTTCTTCTTTCTGATGTTTAATCGAAGAAACTCTTGAATTTGCGGAAAATTTTCTCCTTGACGGACGTGTTGGGTTTAAAGTTTTCCGATTGGGCTAACGCTTCCAAGGTTTTCTTTTCGTCTTTGGTCAAGGCTTCGGGGATATAGACACTGACATTCACCAGTAAATCGCCCGAACCGTATCCGTTTACTTGTGGCAGACCTTTTCCACGCAAGCGGAGTACCTTTCCGGGTTGTGTTCCCGGTTCTATCTTCACTTTTACTTTTCCGTCAAGGGTAGGAATCTCTACGGCTCCTCCCAATGTAGCAGTGGGGATACTCAACAGAAGGTTATATATCAAGTCGTTTTCATCGCGAATCAACTCCTTGTCGGCTTCCTCTTCTATATAAATAAGGAGGTCGCCTGCTACTCCGTTGCGTTTCCCTGCATTACCTTTTCCATTCATGGTGAGTTGCATGCCCTCGGCCACTCCGGCAGGAATACGTACCGTTACCACCTCTTCTCCATACACAATGCCTTCACCCGAACATTCCTTACACTTATTTTTGATAATGTGTCCTTCTCCTCCGCATGTAGGACAGGTTGTACGGGTCTGCATGGTGCCCAAGATGGTTTGCTGGTTGTGAATTATTGAACCTGTACCTTTACACGTGGGGCACGTTTCCGTACCTCCACTTCCTTCGGCACCTGTGCCGTGGCAGTGAGAACAGGGAACGTATTTTTTCAGTTTGAACTTTTTTTCTACGCCAGTAGATATCTCCTTTAAAGTCAGTTTGACTTTTACCCGCAGGTCGGAACCTCGGTATTGACGTATGTTGCTTGAGCCATGGAAACTTCCGGAAAATCCGCTAAATCCACCTCGCCCGCCGAAAATATCACCGAACATAGAGAAAATGTCGTCCATAGACATGCCTCCGCTGAATCCTCCGTAAGGGCCTCCGTTGCCTGCGGCTCCTCCCACTCCCGCGAAGCCGAACTGGTCGTAGCGGGCACGTTTCTCCGGGTTACTTAGCACTTCGTAGGCCTCGGCGGCTTCCTTGAATTTTTCTTCTGCTTCCTTGTCACCGGGATTCTTATCCGGATGATATTGGATAGCTTTCTTGCGATAAGCTTTCTTAATTTCGTCGGCCGATGCTTTCTTATCGACCTCTAGCACTTCGTAGTAGTCTCTTTTTCCCATTTCGTATTAAAAAGTACGTTTTATTCGCCTACCACCACTTTGGCATGACGGATTACTTTGTCGTTCAACGTATAGCCCGTTTGTACACAGTCCAATATCTTTCCTTTTTTTTCTTCTTTGGGTGCCGGAATTACGGCGATAGCTTCGTGGAAGTCTGTGTTGAGAGGTTGGTCTTGGGTTTCGATGATTTTTACGCCATTGTGTCCAAGCACACTGATAAACTTGTTGTATATCAGTTCTACGCCTTCGCGTACGGCATCTACATCGGTTGCACTCTTCATATTTTTCAAGGCGCGCTCCAAATCATCCACTACGGGTAAGATGCTGGTCAGGGCTTTTTCGCCTCCATTCAGGATAAGTTCTGCTTTCTCCTTCATGGTGCGTTTGCGGTAGTTGTCAAATTCGGCTGATAAACGCAAATATTTGTCCTTCATAGCATCCAGTTCTGCCTGAAGTTTTGCTTCTTCCTCAGCGGGTTGTGTTTTTTCTTCCGCCTGGGGGCTTGTCGGCTCTTCTTCCCTTTCCTGAGGTTCGGTCTCGGGGGTAGCTTGAGCCTTCAGTTCTTCTTCGTTGATAGTTTCTTTTTTCGGATCCATATTTTCTTTGCTCTATTTGTTATACTATACTATGAAGCTAATCGGACAAAAACTTTGCCAAAAAGCTTCCTGTAGTGAAAAACGGCGCAAAGATACTATTTTTGTGCCACATTGTCAGATATGGCACAAAAATTAATAGGTTACTTTGTCTGCATTTTCTTCCCATTCCCGGAAGGCGACTTTGGCTTCTTCTGGCAGAAGTTCTTCGATAGGTTTGTGACGGTCTTCGCGTTTCAATGCCAATTCGTGGTAGATAAATGAGTCATCGAAGCCGATGCGGGCAGCATCTACCTGATTGTTACCATAATATATTTTATCCAAATGTGCCCAATAGATGGCTCCCAGGCACATGGGACATGGTTCACACGAGGTGTAGATTTCGCAACCTGAGAGGTCGAACGTGTGTAGCTTAGTACAAGCTTCGCGGATGGCGCTTACTTCGGCATGAGCCGTAGGGTCATGGTTGGCCGTAACCCGATTGACACCGGTTGCTATAACTTTTCCGTCTTTTACGATGACTGCTCCAAAGGGGCCTCCTCCGTTCTTTACATTTTCCAGCGAAAGCTCAATAGCTTTTCGCATAAAGTCTTCTTTTTTCATCATAGTTTTTAATCCTTTGGGAGTAAAGATAAGGTTTATTCTTGGTTTTTCCAAACTTTAGGGTGGCTTTATGCAGGATAATTGGTTCAAAACCTTCTTGAGTCTTAACTAATAGATACATTTATGATAGGTACATATTTATGTTAATGGATTCGTGTATTCAAAGTTAGGATGAGGTATTTTATGTTTACATATTGCCGGAAGAAAAGAATCTGGTGGAAATTGGGTTACTACCCTACGGGTCGAATGTTAGTAACATAGAGGGGGAATGTTAGTAACCTTCGGCCCGAATGTTAGTAACCTTCCGGAGACGGCCTCAGAAGCCCTTCTAGGCAGGGTAAGGAAAAAGATATTCGGAATAGTTATAAATATAAACAAATAACGACAGAAGAATCATTCTGAAGTTTCCGATAACCCCCACTTTCGCTTCCTTCAAGTGCCAGTTTAGCTCGCTAAACTGCCGGTTTATGTACCCTAAACCATGGGTTTAGAGTCCACAAACCCCTTCTTGAAATTTACTATTTATATGTATGAATTTGCGGATGCAAAACATACTATCTTCCGGTAGATAACATACGATGTTATCCGGCATAACATTAAATGTTCCGCCTCGTCCCCTTTAAAGAAACTCCCTGTATCATTAAACGTATAATTCTTCATTCTTCATTTTTTATTAAGTATCTTTCACCCTTTCACCCGAGCATAAGCGTTTGATAATTAGTATAATATGGTGAAACATTCATCTTTCACCTATCTTTCACCTTTCAATCCTATGTTTAACCACAAACCGTTGATAACCAATCTATTCTGGTGAAACTTCATTTGATAACCTGCTGTATCTCCGGTGAAAGCGAAAAAAGATATAAAAAAGGTTGAGTGCCTCTTGGAGAGGTCGAACAGCACACCCGAAGGTGAGTTTATTTTTTCGGTTTCCTGCCATAATCTCACGGATTTTTGGTATGTTTGCAAATCGTATTATTTAATGAGAAACAGACTGATGAGACATTTATATATCCTTATATTTCTGTGGATAGTGGGTTGGTGCAGGGCTTTTGCTGTTGGGGCAGACAGCACGGCGTTTGACAATCCTTTTGCGCATCCCATTACTTTCAGTGGTAATTTCGGGGAGATTCGGGCCAATCACTTTCATGGCGGACTTGATTTTAAGACCGGAGGGGTGGAAGGAAAAGAAATGCGGGCATTGGCCGATGGATATATTTCGCGCATCCGGGTGACGCATGGTTCGGGCTATGTGCTTCATGTGGTGTATGGTGGATACGAAACCATCAATCGGCATCTTAGTGCTTTTGTGGGCGAAGTAGCCAAGCGTGTGGAAGATTTGCAGTACGAGCAGGAAAGCTGGGAGGTGGAAATCGTACCTCATCCGGACGAATATCCAGTGAAGCGTGGGCAAGTGATCGCTCTTAGCGGGAATACAGGCTATTCCTTTGGGCCTCACTTACATTTGGATCTCATCGAACAGGCAACGGGGGATTACGTGGATCCGCTTCCTTTCTTCCATACACAAGTGAATGACCATACGGCACCTCGGGCACAGGGTATTATGCTTTTCCCGCAAGCGGGTAGGGGAGTGGTGAATGGTTCCCTGTCTCGCTGTACTTTTGAAGTAGGGCGGACGAAGGACATTACGGCTTGGGGCGAGATAGGGGTAGGTATCCGCGCCTACGATTACATGGATGGTGTCTCTAATAGATATGGAGTACATACCGTTATCCTGGAAGTAGATGGCAAAGAGGTGTTTCGTAGCGTAGTAGATCGATTTGCTTACGAAGAAAACCGTTACATCAACTCATGGACCTACGGGCAATATATGAAATCGTTTGTTGAGCCGGGCAATCGGCTGCGTATGCTGCATGTTTCGAATGGTAATCGGGGACTGATAACCATTGATGAGGAACGTCCTTACCGTTTTGTCTATACATTGGTTGATGCATTAGGCAATACGTCGAAAGTAGATTTTACTGTGCAGGGAAAACGGACGGAAATTGCTTCGATGGATCATCCGGAGAAATATACCTTTCGTTGGAATCGTGTGAACTACTTGCAAGAGCCGGGATTGGAATTGATATTGCCACGAGATGTATTGTATGATGATGTGTATCTGAACTATGCGGTCCGAGCCGATAAGGAGAATGTGGCTTATACGTATCAACTGAACGATCGGAACATACCTTTGCACCGTGCCTGTGAAATGCGTATAGGTTTGCGTCATCATCCTGTGCAGGACAGTACGAAGTATTATGTAGCCAGTGTCAGCCGTACGGGACGCAAGTATAACATGGGGGGTACGTATGAAGATGGCTATATGAAAGTACAGGTGCGTGACCTTGCTACATACACCGTTTGTGTGGATACCGTTCCGCCTCAGTTGATTCCTGTCAATCCCGGCCGTTGGGGACGTACAGGGCGCATTGTGATTCAGGCTAAAGATACGCAAACGGGTATTGCTTCTTATCGGGGAACCATCGACGGTAAGTATGCCCTCTTTGGTAAACCGAATTCCATCAAAGGGGATTTAGTATGCCGGCTCGATCCCGAACGGCAGAAACGAGGAGGAAGCCATGTACTGAAACTGATGGTGACCGATGGATGCGGAAACACTACCGTGCGACAGTATCATTTCACGTGGTAAACGAATAACAAGCGGAAAATAGATATTCATTTAAATAGATACATTATGATAAAGTTGAAAACATTAACCATGGCCGTCTTGCTTCTGGCGGCTTTTGTGACGAAATCCACGGCTTGCACCAACCTGATTGTGGGTAAGAATGCTTCGGCTGATGGATCTACCATTGTTTCTTACTCGGCCGATTCTTATGGACTGTATGGCGAGTTGTATCACTATCCGGCAGCTGTGTATCCCAAGGGTACGATGGTGGATGTGTATGAATGGGATACGGGACGTTACCTGGGGCAGATAGAGCAGGCTCGGCAGACGTACAACGTCATTGGTAACATGAACGAATTCCAATTGACCATTGGCGAAACGACTTTTGGCGGACGGCCGGAACTGGTAGATACACTGGGTGTCATAGACTATGGAAGCCTGATTTACTTGGGACTGCAACGTTCGCGTACAGCCCGTGAGGCCATCAAAGTAATGACAGAGTTGGTGCAAGAATACGGTTATTGCAGCAGCGGTGAGTCCTTTACCATTGCCGATCCTAATGAAATCTGGATTATGGAAATGATAGGCAAAGGACCCGGTGTGCGGGGAGCTGTGTGGGTAGCTGTACGAGTACCCGATGATTGCATTTCAGCGCATGCCAACCATAGTCGTATCCATCAGTTCGATATGAGTGACAAAGAGAATTGTATGTATTCATCGGATGTCATTTCTTTTGCCCGTGAGAAGGGGTACTTCGACGGAATGAACCGTGACTTCAGTTTCTCGCGTGCTTATGCTCCATTGGATTTCGGTGCCCGGCGTTATTGCGAGGCTCGTGTGTGGAGCTACTACAACCTATTTACTGACCGGGGAGAAGAGTTTTTGCCTTATATCGAAGGAACAACGGACGAGCCTATGCCTCTTTTTGTAAAACCCAATCGCAAGATCTCCGTGCAGGATGTGAAGAATGCCATGCGCGATCATTATGAAGGTACACCGCTCGATTTAAGCCGTGATTTCGGTGCCGGTCCTTACCATTCGCCTTATCGCCTTTCGCCGTTAGACTTCGAAGTGAATGGACAGAAGTACTTCAACGAGCGTCCCATTTCGACCCAACAGAGCGGTTTTGTTTTTGTAGCTCAGATGCGTGCTGACTTGCCCGATGCGGTGGGTGGTGTGTTATGGTTCGGTCTGGACGATGCCAATATGACGGTGTTTACGCCTGTGTATTGCTGTGCCGACCGGGTTCCCGAATGCTATACACGTGTGGATGGTGCTGACTACATTACTTTTTCGTGGAAATCATCCTTCTGGGTATTCAACTGGGTGGCCAATATGGTGTATCCGCGTTATGACCTGATGATAGATGACGTGCGTGCTGCGCAGACCGAGATAGAAACTACCTTCAACCAGGCACAGGCCGGTATTGAGTCTGCCGCTATGCAGTTACTGAGCACCGATCCGGTTGCCGCCAAAGCTTTGCTGACCAACTATACGCTGATGACAGCCCAAAGCACACACGACACGTGGCGACGTCTGGGTGAGTTCTTGGTGGTGAAGTATAATGATGGCGTAGTGAAGCGGGTGAAGGACGGAAAGTTCGAGCGTAATGCTATTGGCCAGCCGGCGGGAGTCATTCGTCCGGGGTATCCGAAGGCGTTCCTTGAAGAGTATGTAAAACAAACGGGTGATCGTTATAAAATCCCCGAATAATTTGTCGTTTCGTAAGTTCTGATTATCTTTGCCCGTATCGATTGAAAATTCATTAACCACATAATATCATATTTATGGAACAAGAACTAATTAAACAAGTAACTGAGAAGGCTCAGGAATGGCTGGGTCCGGCCTATGACGCCGAGACACAGGCCGAAGTGAAACGCATGTTGGACAGTGAGGACAAAACCGAACTGATAGAGTGCTTCTACAAGGACTTGGAGTTTGGTACCGGAGGTCTGCGCGGTATCATGGGTGCCGGAAGCAACCGCATGAACATCTATACGGTGGGAGCTGCCACACAGGGATTGGCCAACTATCTGAATAAGTGTTTTGCTGGTCAGTCTATATCGGTAGTGGTAGGACATGACTGCCGTAACAATAGTCGCAAGTTCGCTGAAATATCGGCTGACATATTCTCGGCCAATGGTATCAAGGTTTATCTGTTCGACGACCTGCGTCCTACGCCCGAAGTATCTTTTGCTATCCGTCACCTGGGTTGCCAGAGCGGTATCAACATCACGGCCAGTCATAATCCGCGTGAGTATAACGGATATAAGGCCTACTGGGACGACGGTGCACAGGTGTTGGCTCCGCACGATACGGCTATCATCGACGAAGTGAATAAGGTGAAGGTGGCCGACATCAAGTTCGAAGGTAATAAAGACCTGATCCAAATCATTGGCGAAGACGTTGACAAGGCTTATCTGGAGAAGGTACATTCCATCTCCATCGACCCCGAAGTCATTCGTCGGCAGAAGGATTTGAGCATCGTCTACACACCGTTGCATGGAGCCGGACGTGCCTTGATACCTGCTTCGCTGAAGGTATGGGGATTCGAAAACGTACACTGCGTGGAAGAGCAAATGGTGAAGGACGGAAACTTCCCCACCGTGGTATCGCCCAACCCCGAGAATGCTGAGGCATTGACACTGGCCATCAAGTTGGCGAAGGAAATTGATGCGGACATTGTCATGGCAAGTGACCCCGATGCCGACCGCGTGGGAATGGCCTGCAAGGACGACAAAGGGGAGTGGGTACTCATCAACGGCAACCAGACTTGTCTCCTCTTCCTCTATTATATTATTAAGAACCGCATCGCCACAGGCAAGATGCAGCCCACTGACTTCATCGTGAAGACTATCGTTACCACCGACCTCATCAAGACCGTGGCCGAACGGAACCATATCGAGATGCTCGACTGCTACACCGGCTTCAAGTGGATAGCCCGTGAGATACGTCTGCGCGAGGGCAAGCAACAGTACATAGGCGGCGGTGAGGAGAGTTACGGATTCCTGGCCGAGGACTTTGTGCGCGACAAAGATGCCGTATCGGCCTGCTCGCTGTTGGCCGAAATCTGTGCTTGGGCCAAGGACCAGGGCAAGACCCTCTACGAGGTGCTGATGGGCATCTACGTGGAATACGGATTCTCCAAAGAAACGACCGTCAACGTGGTGAAGCCCGGAAAGAGCGGTGCCGAGGAAATCAAGGCCATGATGGACAACTTCCGCGCCAATCCGCCGCGTGAAATCGGAGGTTCCGCTGTGGTTCTCGTCAAGGACTACAAGACCCTGCAGCAGACCGACGCTCAAGGCAACGTCACGCCGCTTGACATGCCCGAAACCTCCAACGTGCTCCAGTACTTCACGCAGGATGGCACGAAGATTTCTGTCCGTCCGTCGGGTACCGAGCCGAAAATCAAGTTCTACATCGAAGTGAAAGGCACCATGGGATGCCCCAAGTGCTACGCCAGTGCCACGGCCGAGGCTGACGAGAAAGTCAAAGCCGTACGCCAGTCGCTCGGCATCTGACCCCACTTCGGACTCTTTGAAGCAGCCGGACGCGGTGCGCCAGGCAGGACCTCCCCCCTCGCCGCGCTTCGTGCCCGGCTCTTCTTTTGCTTTCTTTTCCAGTTTGGGGCGGAAGGGAAAAGGCGATTTTGCGCCGCAAAGGTTCGGCCGTTCGGAATTATTGTTCTACCTTTGCGTCCTTAACAACCTGAAACGGAATGATGTGATGAAGATTCTTTGGATAGATCTCAGCAGTTCGTATGCCCACGCCTCCCTGGCGCTGCCGGCCCTGCATGCGCAGGTGACGGGTCGGGACGATGTGCAGTGGGCGGTGGTGTCGGCCACCATTAACGAGTGCCTCGGCCCGGTGGTGGAGGAGGCTTATGCCCATCGGCCCGACGTAGTGGCGGCGACGGCGTGGCTGTTCAACCACGAGCCCTTGCTCCATCTCCTGGTTCGCCTGAAGGCTTTGATGCCGAGTTGCCTCGTGGTGCTGGGCGGGCCTGAGTTCCTGGGTGACAATGCGGACTATCTGCGTTCGCACCCCTTTGTGGATGCTCTCTTCCGGGGTGAAGGGGAGGAGTCGTTCCCCCGCTGGCTGACGTGTTGGGACCGTCCGGCAGCGTGGGGAGACATCGCCGGTCTGTGCTACATCGACCGGGCAACCGGGCGTTATGTGGACAACGGGACGGCACGTGTGGGGCGGTTCGACGCGCTGGTGCCGCCGGAGGAGAGCCGCTTCTTCCCGTGGGGGAAACCTTTCGTGCAGTTGGAGACGACGCGAGGGTGCTTCAACACATGTGCTTTTTGCGTCAGCGGTGGTGAGAAGCCGGTCCGGGTACTGGGGCTGGAGGCTATCAGGCAGCGGCTCGACGTCATCCGTGCGCATGGCATCCGGCAGGTGCGCTTGCTTGATCGCACATTCAACTACAACCCCCTCCGGGCGCGTGCTTTGCTGGAGTTGTTCCGTACATATCATCCCGACATCCGTTTCCACCTGGAGCTGCACCCCGCGCTGCTGACGGCGGAGTTGAGGCAGCTGCTCAGGGAGCTTCCCGCCGGACTGTTGCATCTGGAGGCGGGCATTCAGAGCCTGCATGAAGAGGTGTTGCAAGCTTGTAGTCGCCGGGGTGGGCTGACTGAGGCTTTGGAGGGTTTGCGCTATCTCTGCTCGCTGCCCAACATGGAGACTCATGCCGACCTGATAGCCGGCCTGCCGCTCTACACCTTGCCGCAGTTGTTCGACGATGTCCGTACTTTGGCTGCGTATCGTGCAGGCGAGATTCAGTTGGAGTCGCTCAAAGTTCTTCCCGGCACCGAGATGCGTCGTCGGGCGGCCGAGTTGGGCATTTGTTATTCGCCTTATCCTCCCTACGAGGTGTTGCAGACCCGTGAGATTACGGCAGCTGAATTGCAAACGGCTCGTCGGTTGTCCCGTCTGTTCGATGCTTACTACAACACGGCGGCTTGGCAAGAAGTCACGCGGCAACTGATTCTGCACGACGCTTGTTTCCTGCATCGTTTTCTGGAGCATCTGATTCAAGCCCGTCTCATCGACCAACCCATGAGTCTGGAGAAGCGTGGATTGGTGCTGTATGCCTATTGCAAGCAGGTGTATCCCACCTTTGCCCGTGCGGTCAGCATTGCCTGGATAGAGGCGGGTATGTCCCTGAAGAAACTTCCCGCCGAGCGTGTCCGCACCAAACATCAGACGCCTCCCGCCGGGTGGACAGTGCTGTACGGAACCTATAAGCCCGGCCTACGGCTTTGTTTCCTGCCGGACGAGGGGGACTTGGAGCACGGTCAATGGTTCGGTTTCGAATCGGAGATACAAAAAACCGCCCCGGTATTCAGGGCGGTCACTTAATGGCGGGGATGCGGTCAGTTCCGCTGTTCGTACTCCACCGATGCCATGATGAAGGTGCCGATGGCTTTTCCTTCATTCTCCACGACCGTCACGTCCTTGCCTGCCAGGTAGTAGTTGGCCGTTCCCGTTCGTGAGGGGTCTTTGGCCGGTCCTAGTCCTGCCGAGGCACAGGTCTGCACGATGTCGAGTTTACCGTCGGCTCTTTCGCGGATGAAGGTTTTCAGCAGTCCTTGGTAAGCCTTCTCGGCCACGGGCAGGTAAGTTTCTTTATCCAACAGTCCCAAGCGGATGCCTTTCAGGTAGGCATAGGTGAAGATGCACGAAGCCGAAGCTTCCAGGTAGTTGGAAGCTGTACCGACGTTGTATATTTTCCCTTGGATGGTGTCTCCTTTGCCATCGGCCTTCATTTGGTCGTCGTATTGCAATAGCTGGTACCAAACGCCCGATGTCGGATCTTGCCAACGCTTCAGTCCGGCGGCTACTTGGTTTAGGATGGCCCGTACGTCCGGATAGTCGGGATGGTCTTGCGGCATATACTCCAGTACGTCGACCAAGGCGGCGAAATACCAGCCCATGCCTCGTGCCCAGAACTCTTGGCTGCATCCTTGGTGCGGCTTTTCCCGGTTGGCCCAGAAAGAGTTGGCGTCTTCCGGTGTAGCCGACCAGGCGTGATAGTTCAGTTGTTTGTCGGCATCGTACGTATAGCGGTTGATGGTCTTGAACTGCAAGGCGATGTCGGCCCAACTCTGTGCATTGTCTTCCGGATTCTCTCCCCCGAAGGCGTGTTGCCATTGGGCGTAGATGGTGGAACCCATGTACAACCCGTCAAGCCACATTTGGTTGGGGTATTGGGCTTTGTGGAAGAAGCCGCCGGCTCCCGGCAAACCTTCCGCAATGCGTGCGTGTTCATATTTCAGCTTGTTGCGTATCAGCGAGGAGGCTGTCTTATACCGTTCGGCATCTGGCTGGTTTCCCTTCTTCTGTTCTTCCCGGTAGAGGGTGAAGAAGACGTTGCCGGCCGGCAGGTCGTCGATGTTGCTGGGGCGGAGGGCCGGTTGGCCTTTGGCGTTCAGGATGACCGAACCGTCGGGTGTCGTACTGTTGTCGGCAAAGGCTTTCACGGCTTCGTAATAGGCTGTCTTCTCCGGATAGAGTGTCCAGGCTTTCAATACGGCATTAGCTACCAGTCCCGATACATAGTCCCATGCGGCACTGTCCAATTCCATCTGATGATGGCGGTTGCAATAGAAATCGACCAAGCCGTGCGACTCTACCATGCGTTGTGAATAGGGAGCTTGCGACACATGCTTTTCTCCCGAATTACAGCTGATCATTCCCACCGTAGCTGCTACTAATAAAATTCTTTTCATACTTCTCTGGGATTTATTAATCATTTTGGCTATATGCTTATCAAGGAGAGACAAAGTTAGAATTATTTTCACAAAACAAGTACCTTTTGGCCGGAAAAATCTTCTTGTCCAAGAAAAAACTTGCACATCCCCTTGCCTGCCCCGCGTGCAAAGACACACGCCGGGCAGGCGGTTTTCTTTTCCTCGTCTGTCGGCACAGTAGTGCAGCCAAACTTGCACAACTGTGCAGCCGAACTTGCATAACTGTGCAGCCGAACTTGCATAACTGTGCAGCCGAACTTGCACAACTGTGCAGCTGAACTTGCACAACTGTGCAGCAGCAAGCGGACAAGTGTGATTTGATAACTAATTGAATATAAGTGTTTTAAAAGGAATTCGTGTGAAGGCAAACTACAACTTGGCAGCCCCGCTTGCACGGCTGTCTGATTGTTCGGCTGGGCGTTTCTTGGGCATAAATCCGTCAGTATCCTATCCGTATGTGGGCGAGTTTCCCTATCTTTGCGGCGGATACATTATTATAAGTACAATGAGAAAGAAAAAGAAAATCATCATAGTCCTCCTGCTGGTTGTGCTCTGCTTCGGGGGGGCGTGTGCAGGCGTTTTGTACTATCAGTTGTTCGTTCCTCCCTTCCGGTTGGCGAAGACGGCGTATGTGTACGTCGACCGTGACGATACGGCAGATTCCGTTTACCATAAAATCGTTCGAGCCACCCGGTGTGAGCGGATGGCGGGATTCCGTTGGTTGGCACGCTATAAGGACTATGCGAAGTATGTCAAGACGGGGCGCTATGCCATTCATCCCGAGGATAATGCCTATCAGGCTTTCAGTCGTTTCCTGCGGGGCTATCAAGAGCCGATGAACCTGACTATCGGGAGTGTGCGTACGCTGGATCAGCTGGCCCGCCTCGTGGGGGAGCAACTGATGATGGATTCGGCCGAAGTGATGAAGGGGCTGAATGACACAGTCTATTGGCAAACTCAAAACTATACGCCGGAGACATTGCCCTCGCTGTTCATCCCCGATACGTATCAAGTGTATTGGAATATCGGTCCGGAAGAGTTCTTCAAGCGGATGCAGAAGGAACACAAACGCTTTTGGAATGCCGAGCGTCGGGCTAAGGCCGATTCGCTGGGCATGACGCCGGTCGAAGTCAGTACGTTGGCCTCCATCGTCGAGGAAGAAACCAACAACCAAGCCGAGAAGCCTTTGGTGGCGGGACTTTACATCAATCGCCTGCGTCGAGGCATCCCTCTTCAGGCGGACCCGACCATCAAGTTTGCTTTAAAAGACTTCACCTTGCGGCGTATTACCAATGCCCACCTCACGGTGGATTCTCCTTATAATACGTATCAACATGCCGGTCTTCCTCCCGGTCCCATCCGCATCCCCACTCCCGCAGGGCTGGATGCTGTCCTGAACTATGCCCGGCACAACTATCTTTACATGTGTGCCAAGGAAGATTTTTCGGGCACGCACAACTTTGCCGCTACCTATGGCGAGCACATGCGCAATGCCCGTAGGTATTGGAATGCACTGAATCGAAGAAAGATTTTCAAATAGACTTGATTAAATAAGAGTAAAAACTTATATTTGCCTCTTCTTAGAAAAACTGATAACATTACTAATATCAAGAAAAATGACCAAACAACTCCTATTAGGCGATGAAGCCATAGCTCAAGCCGCGCTCGATGCGGGACTTTCAGGCGTATATGCCTATCCGGGTACGCCCTCTACCGAGATTACCGAATATATTCAG
Organism: uncultured Bacteroides sp.; assembly: GCA_944322355.1. GTDB lineage: Bacteria > Bacteroidota > Bacteroidia > Bacteroidales > Bacteroidaceae > Bacteroides. Next base: position 45,556 of record CALUOT010000006.1, read on the forward strand.
GCTGCTCCGGTGACACCGGAGCGTTCCATCCACCATCATTGGTGTGCCAACGAAAAGACGGCCATGGAGGCTGCGCTCGGCATGTCCTTTGCCGGCAAGCGTTCGTTGGTGTGCATGAAGCATGTGGGTATGAACGTAGCCGCCGACTGTTTTATCAACTCAGCCATTACCGGCACGAAGGGAGGGCTGATTGTGGTGGCTGCCGACGATCCCAGCATGCACTCCTCGCAAAACGAACAGGATAGTCGTTTTTATGGCGACTTTGCCTTGATACCGATGTACGAACCCAGCAATCAGCAAGAAGCCTATGACATGGTGTACAACGGCTTTGCTTTTTCCGAAGAAATCGGTGAACCCATCCTGCTGCGTATCGTTACCCGCTTGGCTCATTCGCGTGCCGGGGTAGAGCGGAAAGAAGCACAGGAGCCCAACCCGTTTTCGTTCAGCGACGACCCGAAGCAATACATCTTGTTGCCGGGCATTGCCCGTCGGCGATACAAAGCCCTGTTGCAGCATCAGGATGACTTTGTCCGTGCTTCGGAGGCTTCACCTTATAATATATATACCGACGGGCCGAACAAGACGATGGGCATCGTGGCTTGTGGCATCGGCTATAATTATCTGATGGAGAACTATCCGGAAGGATGCGAATATCCCGTGTTGAAAATCGGCCAATATCCCTTGCCCAAGAAACAATTGAAGCAACTGGTGGAAAGTTGTGACGAGATTCTGGTGCTGGAAGACGGGCAACCTTTCGTGGAAAAACAACTGAAAGGCTATCTGGGCATGGGCATCAAGGTAAAAGGCCGCTTGGACGGTACGCTCTCGCAGGATGGGGAGTTGACACCGGACAGCGTGGCACAGGCTGTAGGCAAGGCCAATAAGGCTGCTTTCTCTGTTCCTTCTTTGGTAGAGATGCGTCCGCCTGCTTTGTGCGAAGGCTGCGGACATCGTGACATGTACACCGCCCTGACGCAAGTCCTACAAGAGGAATATCCTGCGCATAAGGTGTTTGGTGACATTGGTTGTTATACGTTGGGAGCCAATGCACCGTTTAATGCCATCCATTCCTGCGTGGACATGGGAGCTTCCATCACGATGGCCAAGGGGGCTTCGGATGCAGGCCTTCATCCGGCGGTAGCCGTTATCGGCGATTCAACCTTTACTCACTCCGGCATCACGGGTCTGTTGGATTGTGTGAATGAGAATGCCCATGTGACCATCGTCATTTCGGACAACGAGACTACGGCTATGACCGGCGGACAAGATTCAGCAGGGACGGGCCGATTGGAATCCATCTGTGCCGGTGTCGGGGTAGCGCCCGAACATATCCGTGTAGTAGTTCCCCTGAAGAAGAATTACGAGGAAATGAAGCAAATCATTCGTGAAGAGATAGATTATAAAGGTGTATCGGTCATCATTCCGCGTCGTGAATGTATCCAGACCCTTGCCCGTAAAAAAAGAAATAAGTAAAGCGCCATGAAAAAAGACATCATATTATCCGGTGTGGGAGGACAAGGTATCCTCTCCATCGCCACCGTGATTGGACAAGCTGCTTTGAAGAGCGGATTCTACATGAAACAAGCCGAAGTGCACGGCATGAGCCAGCGGGGAGGAGATGTGCAGTCCAATTTGCGCATCAGCGATCGTCCCATTGCTTCCGACTTGATCCCGACGGGAAAATGCGACATCATCCTTTCTCTGGAACCCATGGAAGCGCTTCGCTATCTGCCTTACTTGCAACCGGAAGGATGGCTGATTACCAACGAGACGCCTTTCATCAACATTCCCAACTATCCGACGGAAGAATGCCTGAAAGCCGAACTGGAGAAACTTCCGCATAAGATTGTGTTGAACGTCAATGCCGTGGCTCGGGAGGTAGGTTCTCCTAAAGTGGCCAATATCGTTCTGCTTGGCGCTACTGTGCCTTTCCTAGAGATGGATTATGAAGTGATCAGGGAAAGCGTGCGAACCATTTTCCAACGCAAAGGGGAGGCCATTGTCGAATTGAACTTGAAGGCATTGGCAGCCGGTAAAGAGATTGCAGAAAAACGAATCTAACATCCAAAAATCAGAACATAGAGCCATGAATAGCAAATACTGGGAAGAAGAGATAGAAACCATGCCCCGTGAGCGATTGCGCGAACTGCAATTGCAAAGATTGAAAAAGACCATTGCCATTGCTACCCATTCGCCCTATTACGGGAAAGTGTTTCAAGCACACGGCATCACACCGGACAGCATCCGGTCAGTAGAAGACATACGGAAGATACCCTTCACCACCAAAGCCGACATGCGGGCCAATTACCCTTTCGGACTGGTGGCAGGCAACATGCGCGAGGACGGGGTACGCATCCACTCCTCCAGCGGGACAACGGGGACTCCTACCGTCATCGTACATTCCCAACACGACTTGGATTCGTGGGGGAATCTGGTGGCCCGATGCCTCTATATGGTCGGTATCCGGAAGACGGATGTCTTTCAGAATAGCTCCGGCTATGGCATGTTCACCGGCGGACTGGGATTCCAATATGGGGCGGAACGCCTGGGCGCACTGACTGTACCTGCTGCTGCCGGGAACAGTAAGAGGCAAATCAAGTTCATCACCGACTTCCGGACGACGGCCTTGCATGCCATCCCCAGTTATGCGGTCCGGTTGGCGGAGGTCTTTCAGGAGGAAGGCATAGACCCTACTACGACCAGCCTGCGGACATTAGTCATCGGTGCCGAGCCGCACACGGACGAACAGCGCAAGCGAATTGAACGGATGCTGAATGTCAAAGCCTACAACAGCTTCGGCATGACGGAGATGAACGGTCCCGGCGTAGCCTTCGAGTGTACCGAGCAGAACGGCATGCACGTGTGGGAAGACTGTTATCTGGTGGAAATCATCGACCCGGAGACGGGCGAACCCGTGCCCGAAGGCGAAATCGGGGAATTGGTCTTGACCACGCTCGACCGCGAAATGATGCCCCTGATACGCTATCGCACCCGCGACTTGACCCGCATCCTTCCCGGGACGTGTCCTTGTGGACGGACGCATGCACGCATCGACCGCATCAAGGGACGGAGCGACGACATGTTCATCATCAAGGGGGTCAACATCTTCCCCATGCAGATTGAGAAGATTCTGGTGCAATACGCCCAGCTGGGCAGCAACTACCTCATCACGCTGGATACGGTGGACAACAAGGACGAAATGATAGTCGAAGTCGAGTTGAGTGACCTTTCGACCGACAGCTACATCGAATTAGAGCGGGTCTGCAAGCAAATCACCCATCGGCTGAAGGACGAAATCCTCATCACCCCCAAGGTGAAGCTGGTCAAGAAAGGCTCCCTTCCGCAGAGCGAAGGCAAGGCGGTGCGAGTCCGCGACTTGCGTAACAACCGATAGGAATCTACAGGCCGGGAGGAAAACAACGTCGGAAGGCGGTTTTCCTCCCGGCTTTTTCATGTCCCTGCGAATCTTCATCAAAGGGGCTTGATCGTGCTATCGCCTCCGCTTTCTTTTATCGTGAAATCGGCTCTAAGCCTTGGAGCCATTCTCTCTAAGCCTTGGAGCCATTCTCTCTAAGGCTTAGAGACTATATCTTGATAGGAAGAAGAGAAGCCCATGGTAGCCAGACGGGAGTTTCGTGATAGGGAGAAGGGGAGGCCGAGGTCGAAGCATGGGCGGGGAATTATAGAGCTTTTTGCACGATTTCGGAGCTTTTTTGACCGTCGGTTATTCATTTTTTTGTAAATTCGCCCCATTATTGTTTCACCTTATAAATGCGTATAGCGTATGAAATACCTGAAAAAGACTTGGCTACTGCTACTCATCCTGTGGCAGCCCATCGCACAAGGATACGCCGAACCCTTCGATATGGACAAGGCTTTCGCTGAAAGCATCCGGATAGAAAAGGCCATTCGCCGCGTCAGTTTCCCCGACGTGACTTATCCCATCACCGACTATGGCGCCAAGCCGGACAAGCCCGAATCGCCCTGTCACGAAGCCATCAACCGGGCCATCGTGACTTGCAGCCTGAACGGGGGCGGGACGGTGCTCATCCCTGCGGGCACGTTTTACACCGGCCCCATCACGCTGAAGAGCAACGTCAATCTGCATCTGGCCGAGGGGGCGGTGCTGAAGTTCTGTACCGACCAGAGCCTTTACTTCCCCGCCGTCCTTACCCGTTGGGAGGGGTTGGATTGCTACAATGCCCATCCGCTGATTTATGCGCATGGCGAAACGAACATCGCCATCACAGGGAAGGGAACCATCGACGGGCAGGGCTCGAACGACACGTGGTGGCCCATGTGTGGGGCAGCCCATTATGGTTGGAAGGAAGGCATGGTGTCGCAACGCAATGGGGGCCGCGACCGTCTGCTGATGTATGGCGAGACGTTTACCCCCATCCACAAGCGTGTCATGACACCGGAGGATGGACTTCGCCCGCAACTCATCAACCTGTATGCCTGCAACACGGTGCTGATAGAGGACGTCACGTTGTTGAATTCTCCCTTCTGGGTGATTCATCCGTTGTTTTGTGAGAGCCTGGTGGTGAGCGGTGTGCATGTTTTCAACCGGGGGCCGAACGGCGATGGGTGCGACCCGGAGTCTTGCCGGAATGTCTTGATAGAGAACTGTACTTTCGATACGGGAGACGATTGCATAGCCATCAAGTCGGGGCGCAATGCCGACGGGCGCAAGTGGAATGTGCCGAGCGAGAATATCATCGTACGCAATTGCGTCATGAAGAACGGACATGGTGGGGTGGTCATCGGTAGCGAAATCTCCGGCGGATACCGTAATCTGTACGTGGAGAATTGTCACATGGACAGCCCGGAGTTGGAACGCGTCATCCGCATCAAGACCAATACCTGTCGGGGTGGCATTGTGGAGAATGTCTTTGTGCGCAACATTACCGTGGGGCAATGCCGTGAGGCCGTACTTCGCATCAATCTTCAGTACGAAACCAATGAAAATTGCGACCGCAGTTTCCCGCCAGCCGTTCGTAATGTCTACCTGAAGAACGTCACTTGCGAGAAGAGTGAGTATGGCGTGTACATCACCGGTTTGGACGATAAGCGTCATGTCTCCAACATTAATGTGGAGGACTCTCGCTTTAATAATGTGTCCACCGGTGTCAACCAAGTGACCGGAGCACAAAACATCACGTACAAGAATCTGTATATAAACGGAAAAATTGTCAAGTGAATGTTTATTTTCCGATATAAGAACTATCTTTGTGGGACAATAACTGTAGATGGAGCCGCATGGAACAACTAATTCATATCAAAGAGCTGATTAATCAAGGAGATGTGGCGCAAGCCGTGGTCCTGCTTGATGCCTTGCTCCAGCAGGACGAATTTCCTGAAAAGGATCAAGCCTATTATCTGCGGGGGAATGCCTATCGCAAGCAAGGTAACTGGCAACAGGCGCTGAACAACTATCAGTATGCCATTGATTTGAATCCGGATAGTCCGGCCAAGGAAGCCCGACGTATGGTGATGGACATTCTGGAGTTCTATCATAAAGACATGTACAATCAATAAAATAAGTAACGTAAATTATGGCAAAGATCAAAGGAGCAATTGTAGTAGACACCGAGCGGTGCAAGGGATGCAACCTGTGTGTCGTGGCTTGTCCACTCCATGTGATAGCCCTCACCAAGGAAGTGAACGTAAAAGGATATAACTATGCCCGCCAGATATTGGAAGATACCTGTAACGGATGCACCTCGTGTGCCACGGTATGTCCCGACGGATGCATCTCCGTTTATAAAGTAAAAGTCGAATAACATGTAAATCTGTGTAAATATGGCAGAAGAAATTGTATTAATGAAAGGGAACGAGGCCATCGCTCATGCAGCCATCCGTTGTGGTGCCGATGGTTATTTCGGTTATCCGATTACCCCTCAATCTGAAGTGTTGGAAACGCTTGCCGAACTGAAGCCGTGGGAGACTACCGGCATGGTAGTGCTTCAGGCTGAAAGTGAAGTGGCGGCAATTAATATGGTATATGGCGGTGCCGGAAGTGGAAAGATGGTGATGACCTCTTCGTCCAGTCCGGGTGTCAGCCTCAAGCAGGAAGGTATCTCTTATCTGGCAGGTGCCGAGTTGCCGTGTCTGGTGGTCAACGTGATGCGGGGTGGTCCTGGCTTGGGTACTATTCAGCCCAGTCAGGCAGACTATTTCCAGACTGTAAAGGGAGGTGGTCATGGTGACTATCGGCTGATAGCTTTGGCTCCGGCATCCGTGCAAGAGATGGCCGACTTTGTGGGATTGGGATTCGAGCTTGCGTTTAAGTATCGCAATCCAGCCATTATCCTGGCCGATGGTGTCATCGGGCAAATGATGGAAAAAGTGGTTCTTCCACCGGCCAAGCCCAGACGAACTGATGCAGAAGTCATAGCACAATGTCCATGGGCTACTACCGGGAAAACCAAAGGTCGTAAGCCTAACATCATTACTTCGCTTGAACTGAAGCCCGAAGAAATGGAGAAGAACAATCTTCGCTTCCAAGCCAAATATAAATTGATTGAAGAAAACGAGGTGCGCTATGAAGAAATAGATTGTCAGGATGCTGACTATCTGATTGTGGCTTTTGGCTCCATGGCCCGCATTGGTCAGAAGGCGATGGAGTTGGCTCGTGAAGAAGGCATCAAAGTGGGTATACTGCGCCCCATCACGCTGTGGCCTTTCCCTAAAGACATCATCGCTCACTATGCCGGACAAGTGAAAGGAATGCTTGTGGCTGAATTGAATGCCGGTCAGATGGTGGAAGACGTCCGCTTGGCCGTCAATGGGAAAGTAAGAGTAGAGCATTTCGGACGTCTTGGAGGCATTGTCCCTGACCCCGATGAGATTGTAATGGCCCTGAAAGAAAAACTTGTCAAGTGATGGAAACCGATAAAATAAGAAACGTACTGAATATCCTCTTCCTGGTGTTGGCCGTGGCTTCCGTGATTGTTTATTTCACGGTCGATGACTTTACCGTGTTCCTCTATACGTGCGGAGCGGCCATATTCTTGAAGGTGATGGAGTTTTTCATACGATTCAGCAACCGATAAAGTGAAAACGATTATGACAAAAGAAGATATTATCAAGCCTGAGAATCTGGTTTATAAGAAACCGACTCTGATGAACGACAACCTTATGCACTATTGTCCGGGATGTAGCCATGGTGTGGTACACAAGCTCATCGCTGAGGTCATCGAAGAAATGGGAATGGAAGACAAGGCCATCGGCATCTCGCCCGTAGGGTGTGCGGTGTTTATCTATAACTATTTGGATATAGATTGGCAAGAAGCGGCTCATGGACGTGCTCCTGCCCTGGCCACGGCCATCAAGCGTCTGTGGCCCGACCGTCTGGTGTTTACCTATCAAGGGGATGGCGACTTGGCTTGCATCGGTACGGCCGAAACCATTCATGCGTTGAACCGGGGCGAGAACATTACGATTATCTTTATCAATAATGCCATTTATGGTATGACCGGCGGACAGATGGCACCTACCACGCTCGTCGGTATGAAGACCTCCACTTGCCCCTATGGACGCGACGTTCATTTGCATGGCTATCCGTTGAAGATGGCCGACATCGCTGCCCAGTTGGAAGGGACGGCTTACGTGACGCGACAGAGCGTACAGTCGGTACCCGCCATCCGCAAGGCGAAGAAAGCCATCCGCAAGGCATTCGAGAACTCCATGGCGGGTAAAGGAAGCAATCTGGTGGAGATTGTTTCTACGTGCAATTCGGGTTGGAAGATGTCTCCGGCCGATTCTAATAAGTGGATGGAGGAGCACATGTTCCCCTTCTATCCCTTGGGTGACTTGAAAGATAAATAAACAACACATTAACACATTCGTGCAATGACAGAAGAAATCATTATAGCAGGCTTCGGCGGACAAGGAGTATTGTCCATGGGAAAAATCCTGGCCTATTCCGGACTGATGGAAGGCAAAGAGGTGACATGGATGCCCGCCTATGGTCCCGAACAACGGGGCGGTACGGCCAATGTGACCGTCATCGTGAGCGATGAGAAAATCTCGTCGCCCATCCTGAGCCGATACGACTCGGCCATCATCCTGAACCAACCTTCGTTGGAGAAGTTCGAAAGTAAAGTAAAGCCGGGAGGAATCCTGATTTATGACGGCTATGGCATCATCAATCCGCCCACCCGCAAGGACATTCACGTCTATCGCATCGACGCCATGGATGCGGCCAATGAGATGAACAACTCGAAGGCGTTCAATATGATTGTATTGGGCGGATTGCTGAAACTCAAGCCGATCGTATCACTGGACAACGTCGTCAAAGGCTTGAAGAAGACCCTGCCCGAGCGTCACCATCACCTCATCCCGATGAACGAAGAAGCCATCAGACGAGGCATGGAGCTGATCAGGGAAGTATAAGAGGATGAGTTTGGGTGATATGAAAGAGGGCGTGTCGGAATGGGCACGCCCTCTTTCTTTTTAGCTACCATTATTGGACCGTCAGGCTCGCCGGGCCTTTTCCCAAGCCCCGGAGGTCTGTCCTTTGCGTTGGCGCAGGTAGCGGAAGCCGCGCAGGACGTTGGCATTCATAAACAGGAAGTAGTAGGGGACGAAGAGGTATTTGTTTTTGATTCGCTTTCCTGCCAAGTAGGCTCCCCAGCTTCCCGCCAAGTAGAATAGTGCTTGAAGCAGCCACAGAACGGCATAAAGCATCGGCCGTTCCGGCGAGAAGAGCAGGGCGGTGTTCAGTGGCAGCAGAGCGAACAGCAGCACGGGAGTGAGCGACCAACGCAGTACGCGATGGGATACATACTGGAAAGTGAACACGCTGTAGCGGAAGGGATTGAGCAACGGAAGGAGGCGCATGATGGATTGCCATCCGCCGGCAGCGATGCGTATCTTTCGCTTTTGTTCTTCGTGTATGTCGGCCGATCCGCTTTCGGTAGCATAGGCGTCCGCGCGGTAGGCGATGGTGTAGCCCCGCATGACGATGCGCAGGGAGAGCATGAAGTCGTCCAGCAGCGTATCGGCCTTCATCTCTTCATACAGTTCGGTTCGGATGGCAAACAGTTCTCCGGCAGCTCCGGTGGCTGAGTATAAGCGGGCGTCCCAAGCCTTGAGTGTAGATTCGTAACGCCAATAGAGTCCTTCGCCTCCGCCGGCTGCATTGTTTAGGGTATCCATGGCGATGCGTTTTTCACCGGCCACGCATCCCACCTTGGGGTCTGCAAAAGCTTCCACCATGTGTCGCAGGGCTTCCCGATTGAGGAAGGTATTGGCATCCGTGAATACGACAAAAGGAGTCCGTACCGAGCGCATTCCCCGATTGAGGGCTGAGGTTTTCCCCAGTCTTAAAGGCTGATGGAGTACCTGGGCTTGTGGCCAGCGGGAGAGGCGTTGGTTGGTGCTGTCCGTGCTTCCATCGGTTATCCACAGAATGTGTAGTTTGTCTGCCGGATAGTCCAGCTCCAAGCAGTTTTGCATCTTGGCATCCACGATGCTTTCCTCGTTGTAAGCGGCAATGAAGAGGGTCAGTTCGGGCAAGTCTTTGTCAGCGGGCGTGGGGAAGTCCTTCTTGGGGATGAAGCATTCTTTGAGTCTGACCAACAGGTAGAGCAACAGGCCATATCCCACGTAGGTATAGCATACGATGAAGACACTGATCCAAAAGATGATTTCGAGCGCTTGCATGATTCTCTCAGAATGCTTCTGTCATATTGAAGTAGAACAAAGTCTGGTCGTTCACCGTGTTTTTCCCCAAGTCGAGGCGTACGTTCATGCGGGGCTGTACCTCGATGCGCAGGCCTACTCCGTAGTTGGGAAGTACGCCTTCTATCTTGGTCGGGTTCGGTCCCATGAAGCCACATCCACCCCATACGACGAAGCCCAGGTGGTTGACGATACGCTTCAGCCATGACTCCTCGTCGGTATTGAACATCTGTCGATATTCGGCGATGACGACGTGCGAGGACTTGTCTCGATATTGTCCTTGATAATACCCTCGCAAGTCGAAGGGGGTTCCGGTCAAAGCGTATTGTGTGAGCGGGATGTGGTTACCGAAGACATTTTTGCTTTGTGCCGTCCAGGCGATGACCTTCCGCTTGCCCACTTCTTTATATTGTCGATAGTCCAACTCCAGTCGGTAGAAATTGTTCTCACTGCCGAATACCTTGTGGTACATCATGCCTCGGAAGTCTAAGTAGACTCCTTTATACGCATTGGCAGGTACGTCACGACTATCGTAAGTCAGGAGGAAGCCCAAGCCGGAGTTGAAGTTCTTATAGCCATGTTTATTCCCACCGGCGGATACATAGTTTTCTTCGCTTGCCAGGAACTTGCCGGGTTTGGTGAAGTGGTCATAATTGATGTCGATTTGCGGTCCGGCAAAGAAATTGCTGTTTCCTAGGCGGAATAAGAACCAAGGATTAATTTGTACGCCACTGTATCGGTATTGGCTGGTAGAATCGCTTCGCAAATAATTCTTGTTGGTGCTGTATCCCACGCCGTAGTAGTTTTCCACCGTGTTCTTATAGCTGAATTTACCGAAAATACGAAATCGATCATTTCGGAAGAACAGTTGGGGCTTGGAGAAAAGGTTGATGCCTCCGTCGAACATGAAAGCAATAGCCATGGGGACTACGGAACGTTTCAATGTCGTGTCTTGGGGATTCATACTGAAAGTCATCAAGGCGCTTCCTCCTACCAGCAATCCGAAATCCGGTGAATAGCTGGGGCCGCCCAGTATATTATAATGTAGGTTGCGCTGGGCCTTGCGTAGTTTGCGCAATTCTTTCTTCGATAGCGTCTGTGTGCTATCGTTGGTGGTAGCCTGTTCTTGTTCTTGTGCCCGAAGCCCGCCTGTTGTCAGTACCAAGGCAAGGAGGAATAGGATGAAATTCTTCATATCTGTTCAAAATCTTTGGCAAAGGTATCAAAATTTCCAGAGAAAAGGCTACATTTGTGGCTATTATAAATAATATAAAGGTATATTCGAATGAAAAAACAGTTTTTATCAACCATTTTATTCAGTGCAATGGCTTTGCTGGGTGTACAGGCACAAGAGGCTAAAGGAGGAATCACGCCCGAAATGCTGGAGCAGATTAGTCAGGCTTATCAGGGTACACCGGCCGACAAAGCTTTGCGCAATGCTATCGGAAATAACAGTATCCGTGCTTTGGCTCTGAATCAGGAGAACTTAAAAGAAATGGATACCCATTTCTCTATCAAGGTCAATTCCAAAGGCATCACCGACCAGGCATCTTCCGGTCGTTGTTGGCTTTTTACGGGGTTGAATGTGATGCGTGCCAAGGCCATTGCCCGATACGGATTTCAGTCGTTTGAGTTTTCCGAGATTTATCCTTTCTTTTGGGATCAGTTAGAGAAAGCCAATTTGTTCCTTCAAGGGATTATTGATACGAGCGAAAGGCCGATGGATGACCAGACGGTAGAATGGCTTTTCAAGCATCCGTTGAGTGATGGAGGAACGTTTACGGGAGTGGCTGATATTGTAGGCAAGTATGGTTTGGTGCCTAAAGAGGCCATGCCCGAAACACATAGCAGCAACAACACTTCACAGATGGCTAATTTGATTTCACTCAAGTTGAAAGAATATGGTTTGCAACTGCGTGAGATGGCTGCACAGGGGGCGAAGCCTTCGGCCTTGCTGGATGAAAAGACGCAGATGTTGGGCACGGTCTACCGCATGCTGGTGCTCAATTTGGGTGTGCCTCCTACAGAGTTCGACTTTGTGCGTAAGGATGCGAAAGGTAATCCGGTAGAGACCGAGCACCACACTCCGATGACCTTTTTGGCGAAGTATGGGGATACCCAATTATTGTCCGACTATGTGATGCTGATGAACGACCCCAGCCGTGAATACTATCAGTGTTATGAGATTGACTACGATCGGCATCGTTACGACGGGAAGAACTGGACGTATGTCAACTTACCTATCGAGGAAATCAAGGAAATGGCTATTGCTTCGTTGAAGGACAGCACGATGATGTACTTCTCGTGCGACGTAGGTAAGTTTCTCGATTCTAAGCGTGGTTTGCTTGATGTGAATAACTATGACTATGAGTCGCTGATGGGCACTACGTTCGGTATGGACAAGAAGGAGCGTATCCAAACATTCTCCAGCGGTTCGAGTCATGCCATGACGTTGATGGCGGTGGACCTGGACAAGGAGGGCCGGCCTACGAAGTGGATGGTGGAAAACAGCTGGGGGGCACAAGCCGGCTATCAGGGACATCTCATCATGACCGACCAGTGGTTTGACGAGTATATGTTCCGCTTGGTGGTAGAGACCAAGTATGTGCCGGAAAAGATTAGGAAGCTCTTCGAACAAAAGCCGATTAAGCTTCCTGCATGGGACCCCATGTTCGCACCGGAAGAATAAGGAGCTTCTTTTTTACTCATAATAATAGAGAGGACGGGCTGCAAGCTGTGACAGTTTGCGGCTCGTTGGTTTATTGATGAGGCTATTTTTTTCTTTTCTTGTGAGTGTTTTAGCCTTTTCATTCGTATAAAGGATAAAAACTGAATAATGATGATACATACAAAAAATTGGATAATAGGTGTTTTATGCCTGTTAAGTAGCGGGTGGTTGCATGCCGAGGTATGGGTATATCCTGAAACTTTGTCTGTGGGCATGGCTCATAATGATGATTATACGGTTCGGGTGCGAGTGCCGGGCGGGGAATGGAAAGACTTGTTCGAATATAATGTGCAGGTCGATATGGACCGGGTACAGGACGCTTCGATGGTACAGTTCGACATGGACGGTACGGTGGAAGTGATGGTGAAGAAGAACAATGGTACGGTGCGTGAGGTAGCTATCCGTCCCTTGCGCAACGGAGTGGAGTACCGGCAGGTTCAGAATGCCATTTACTTCACGTTGGATAGGCCGCAATATCTTTCAGTGGAGTTCGATGGTGACCGGCTGCATAATTTGCACCTCTTTGCCAATCCACCGGAGACAGAACGATACGACGGTACGGAAGCGGGCGTGATGTATTTCGGTCCCGGAGTGCATCGGCCAGCGGACTTGCCCAACAATCAGATTCGCATCCCTAGCAATACCACGGTTTATCTGGCGCCCGGTGCCGTGGTGAAAGCCAAGTTGTTGGTAGATAAGGCTGAAAATGTGCGTATTGTGGGAAGAGGTATTTTAGATCATCCCATTCGTGGCATCGAGATTACCGACTCGAAGCAAGTGACGGTAGATGGCATCACCGTGGTCAATCCCGACCACTATACGGTGTTCGGGGCAGGCTCGTCGGATGTAGTTATCCGCAATTTGAAGTCATTCAGTTGCAAGGGCTGGAGCGATGGCATTGACCTGATGTGCTGTCGGAGGGTGACGGTGGAGAACATCTTCATGCGTAATTCCGACGACTGCATCGCTCTCTATAACCATCGCTGGAATTGGTGGGGAGGTTCGTCGGACATCAGTATCAGTAATGCTGTGCTGTGGGCCGATGTGGCACATCCCATCAACATCGGAGGGCATGGCGATCCGCTATCAGCCGAAGGTGAGGTCATGGAGCGTCTCACTTTCCGGGGCATCGACATCCTGGAGCACGACGAGGACGACCCGCTTTATCAAGGTTGTATGTCAGTGGTTTGTGGTGATAAAAATCGGATATTTGATGTGCTGTTCGAGGATATTCGGGTGGAGAGTATTCAGGAAGGTCGGCTCTTTTGTATTCGTGTCAATTTCAACAAAAAGTATGACAAACAACCGGGTAATAGCATTGAACGTTTGACGTTTCGCAACATTACCTATACAGGAGTAGGAGAGAATCCTTCTTTGGTGATGGGTTGGGACGAGATGCGAAGGGTGAAGAATGTGACTTTCGAGAATGTCCGCGTGAACGGCGAATGGCTGACCGGCTTGAGCGGTTGGACAACCAATGAGTTTGTAGAGGGAGTAAAGTTCCGTCATGATTAGTATCGGGCATACATCGTGTTTTTCATATTTATTTAAGGTAAAAAGAGAGTGATGGATAACCCTTTCTTTCCGGGACTCTTTCAGATTTTAAGCTGAAAGAGTCCCATCGCTAGCTGTGAGATAATCCTATCGCTAGCTCTAAGGTAGTCTTATTGCTGGCTCTGACAATTGTCAATTGTATTTAGTGGTGTAGTTCTAAGTTTTTTTGTCCAAAAGCTTGGAAATTTACCTCTTTTCATTAATTTTGCGTGTCAAACATGCAGATTATATGAAAAACATTCGACTATACCTTTCGTTTCTTCTTCTTCTATTCTGGTCTGTACAACTGGGTGCGGAGTCCCGTGTGTTGCGCGGTTTGACGGCTGTCGACGGGCTGATAGACCTGACTATCACTACGATTCATAAAGATTCTGCCGGCTTTGTCTGGTTGGGTACCGGGAGCTCGGTGGAACGTTTCGACGGCGTCTTCTTGAAGCATTATGCGCTGACAGGAACCGATGCGCGGCGGACGTGGGTTTATGCTTTGGCCGAACTGGCGGGCCATGATATCTGGATGGGTAACGGCACGGGCTTGTGGAGGCTGAACAAACAGACCGAAACCTTTGAACGGATGGTTCCCGATGTCATCCATGGTCCGGTGCTGTCGTTGGTAAGCGATGGGCAAGGCACGCTTTATATCGGCAGCGAACGAGGACTTTACATCTACCGCAACGGGAAGTTCAGCCATCGGTTGCTGGACTCGAGCACATTCTCCGTGGCTAACCAGATAACCGACATGGCGTTGGACGGAGAGGGACAGCTGTGGATGGCTACCCGTCACGGGCTTTATGCATTGGCTTTGGCCGACAATCAGGTGCGTCATTGGCATAATGAAGTAGGTGCGGACCACGTTTGTTCGTTCAACAAGTTGGCATTGGTAGGTTCGCAGATTTATTTGGGCACTACGGATCGGGGGATTGTTCGTTTCGACCGGCGTTCGAAGTCGTTCTCTCCGTATGTTTCTGTCGGGTGCAATGTGATTATGTCTCTTTCGGGCGATGGAGAGCGGATGCTTTATGTCGGGACGGACGGGAATGGTGTCCACTTTATCGATACCGAACGCGGAGAAGTGGTCCGTTCTTTGCGTCATGAAGCCGGCAATGAAGGCAGTTTGCGTTCCAACTCCGTCTATTCGTTGTTGGTCGATCGGGAAGGGATTGTATGGGCAGGGTTTTACCAGTCGGGACTCGATTATACCTTGTATCAGGGAGACACTTTTACCACGTATTCCTTTCCTCCTTATTTTCATTCCAAGGATGTGCCTGTGCGGGCAGTTGCCATACAAGGGGATGAAAAACTGATAGGCTCACGCGAAGGCCTCTTCTACATTCACGAGGCAAAGAACCTGTTCCGGGTGTTCAACACTCCTCAGATCCGTTCGGGGATGGTCTTTTGTATTCATCGTTTCGAAGGCCGATACCTTGTCGGTACCTACGGAGGGGGCATGCATGTCATCGATCCTGCGACGTTGGAGCCGGCGGACTTCTTGGAGGAAGAACCTTTCCTGAATGGGCATATCTTTTGCATGGCGGAAGATGCGGAACATACCCTGTGGATAGGTACCTCGGATGGTGTGTTCTGTTATCGGGATGGCCGGGTGACGGCTCACTACACCAGTACCAATTCCAAGCTTCCGGCGGGTAATGTCTATGAAATCTTTTTTGATTCCAATCGGAGAGGCTGGATTAGTACGGAGAATGGTTTGTGTCTGTGGGAGCCTACGTCGGGCAGTTTGCGTACCGATGTGTTTCCCGAAGGATTCATTCATAAAGAAAAAATTCGGGTCGTCTACGAAGACTCCGCTCATCAGCTTTACTTCTTTCCTGATAAAGGGGCTTTGTTCTTTTCTGATTTGTCGATGAATCATTTCCATTATTTGCAACCGGGTACTCCGTTGGAAGGGCGCGATGGCATGTTCATCATCGAAGACCGGAACAAAGGACTGTGGATGGGCACGAATGACGGTCTGTTTTACTATGACAAGGAAGAGAACTTTGTGCCTTATGACTTCATGGACGGCATACCGGCTTCCATGTTCACACTGTGTCCGCCAGTGTGTGACGAGAAGGGTAATTTCTGGTTTGGAAACTCGAAAGGTTTGCTGTTACTGGATGCTGATCGGGTCGGAGAAAAGGTTGGAGGGACTTATCCGGTGCGGATTACGGATGTGTGGGTCAATGGTAAACGTTCCGTTACGGGGATAGAAGGGAATACAAAAGAGAATCATGAAGTTGTATTGGAGTCTTTCGAGAATAATGTCACGTTCCGTTTGTCCGATTTTTCTTATACCGCACCTACGGCCATGTCCTATGAATATCAGTTGGACGGAATAGATGCGTCCTGGTTCATGTTGGAAGGTAAGTCGGAGGTGACGTACTACAACCTGCCGGCCGGGCGATATACCTTCAAGGTGAGACGCATAGGCCAGCCCGATTCGGAAACTTCCCTGGCTATAGAGGTTGCTTCTCGATTCCCCACAGGGATGGCATGGGGCGTTTGTCTGGTGCTTTCGGCGTTGGGAGGCGGTTACTATTATTATAGCCGGCATCGGAAAGCTTCCGTTGCTCCGGTTCTTTTGTCTCCGCAAGATTCGGAAACCTCAGAATCGCTGCCTGAAGAGAAGTCGGTTCAGGAGGTGAAATATAAAACGGTCAAGGTTTCGGCCGAGGAATGTGCCCGTCTGGCCGAGAAACTGGAAGAGGTCATGCTTCGGGACAAACCCTACATCCGTTCGGAACTGAAGATAGCCGACTTGGCCGCTACGTTAGACACTTCGGCTCACACCCTGTCGTATGTATTTAATCAGTATCTGAAGCGCAATTACTATGACTACATCAATGATTATCGTATCGCCGAGTTCAAGCGCCTGGTAGCCACTGGGGAGTATGCCCGTTACACGCTCCAAGCGTTGGCCGAACGGTGCGGCTTCAGTTCACGCGCTTCTTTCTTCCGTTATTTCAAAAAAGCAGTCGGTATCACGCCCAACGAATATATCCGCAGTCTGGAGAAGGACGAAGCATAGGATGACGGAAAACATCGTATCTTTTGAGTGAAAACAAAGTATGTTCGGGTGGAAAACATACTTTGTTTTCACTCATTCCATTTAATGGGACGATGCATTCCATTTAAAGGGAGCGGTCGTTCCATTTAATCTGCTTTCACGCTTTCACAAGCTTGTAACTTTTTGATGACTAACGCAATCCGGTGAAACATGCACCTTTCACCCCCCTTTCACCGGGTGCTTTCACGCTTCTAGAGTCTCATATAATCATTTGAGACTCTACTGTGGATGTATGTACAGCATTGTTAATCAGTGATTTATTCGTTTTTGGGTCTAGGCTAATGGATTGAGATAGATGTGCCTGTTTTTTCCGAGGTCTTTTGTCGTACAGTCTTTATTTTTGCATCGTGAAAAGTGAAACGAAAACACATTTTGTATCATGGAAAACATCAATGAAAGAACCACCCGACTGATTGCCTGGACTTATGAGGACTACCGTCCGCAAGTCCATCGGTACATCTATTCCCGCATCAATGATTGGCTGGAGGCGGAAGATATGACACAAGATGTCTATCTGCGTTTACTGGAATGTCGCTCCATGCTTCGTGAGGAAACCATCAAAGATTTTATCTTTACCATAGCCCGCAACTTGATAACCGATTACCTGCGCCGTTACTACAAACGGCAGGAGGTGACCTCTTATATATATGATACGCGCGAGACCGTGACCAATGAGACAGAAAGCCGCATCCTGGCCGATGATTTGGCCGCTTGCGAACGGCAAAGGATGCGTCTGCTTCCTCCTCAGCGTGGAAAGATTTATCGCTTGAGCCGCTATGAAGACAAATCGGTGGCCGATATTTCGGCCGAGTTACAACTCTCTGTCCATACGGTGGAAAACCATTTGCGCATCAGCCGCAAGGAAGTTCGCGCTTACATGCGGCAATGCATCTGAGAAATTCAATAATTAAAATAATATGTGTTTACTAATTTTTTAATCTTAAAGTCATACATTTATGAGGAATGATTTAGTAAGATTCTCATCAAGACGAGTTCTGTTTTCAGCAGTTGTGGCTTCTGCTTTGTGGGTAGGTTGTCCGCAACAGATGTTGGCTGATTCAGAAGAGGTACAAACCGTGATGCAGACCAGAACGGTGAAAGGACAAATTGTGGACGCCATGGGCGAACCGGTAATCGGTGCCAGTGTCCAAGTGAAAGGAACAGGTACGGGAGTTATTTCCGACATTGACGGTAATTTCACCCTGAGCAATGTAGCATCAGATGCCGTATTGGTTATTTCGTATGTGGGTTATCAGACACAGGAGGTTTCGGTAAACGGAAGGACAGTGATTAATGTGACCATGAAGGAAGATGCGGAGATTTTGGATGAAGTAGTGGTTGTCGGTTATGGTACGCAGAAGAAAGCGACGTTGACTGGGTCTGTAGCCATGGTGGAAGGCGATGAAGTATTGAAAGGACGTGCGGCGACCAATATTGGTACGGCTTTGCAAGGTGCTGTTCCGGGATTGACTGTTACCCGTTCTTCTTCTCGTCCGACGGAGAATGCAACCATCAGTATTCGTGGTGGCGTGTCGGCCAACTCTTCCGATCCGTTGGTTCTTATTGACGGAGTGGATGCATACGCTTGGGAGTTGAACTCATTGAACCCGAACGATATTGAGAGCATTTCTGTATTGAAAGATGCGGCTGCTTCTATTTATGGTGCGCGTGCAGCAGGCGGTGTCATCTTGATTACGACCAAGCGTGCTAAGGAAGGTAAGACTACGGTGACTTATAACGGTTCGGTGACAGCAAACTTCAAGGGGAAAGACTATCCGGCAGCTACGGGTAGCGAATGGGCACGTATGATGTTGATGGCCGACTATAACGATACCAACCATCCTAACGGAGCTTCGTCGCTTTGGACACTTCAAGGCTGGAACGTGGACTTCTACGAACGGGTGATGAATAATGAAGCCTTTGATTGGAATGGAACGAATGTGTTGCGAATAGATCCGCTGAATGCGAACCAAGTGGATTTGGTATATGGTACGACATGGGGTACTTCGCATAACATCAGCATTCAAGGTGGTTCGGAAAATTTGAAGAGTGTGACTTCGTTAGGATACTCCAATGACCGTTCACTGATTAAGGTCGTCTATGATGGACAGCGGAAATACAACTTCCGTAATAATGTGGACTATAAACTGGGTAAGTATGTGAAGTTGGAAACCAGTATCTCTTATGACTATAAGAAGAGTGATGTGCCTACCTACGGTATCGGTTATGGTTTGCAGGACATGTGGATATTCCCATTGTATACCGAAAGCGGGGAACACTATTATGACAACTTCGGAGGCAACAATGTAGTCGCCCACTTGACAGAAGGTGGTAAGACGGTGACTAACATGTACATGTTGCGTGCCAGTGGAAAGGCTACGGTGGATTTGAGTTTCATTGACGATGCATTGGACGGTTTGTCTTTCTATGCCAAAGGTAGCATCCGTCAGTATCATGAGAACAGAAAGGAACAATCTCATAAAATACAAATGTATGATTATTACGATGTAGCAAACGGACCACAAATAATTAATGGTGCTACTACTGGTGCAAAAGCCAATCGGGAATCGTTGTCAGAAGCTAATACGCGTGCTTTGTATCAGTTGTATGAGTTCTTCTTGAATTATGACCGCACTTTTGGACAACATCATGTGGCCGGTATGTTTGGTAATACCAATGAGCTGCGTGACAACTACCAGACTAACATGTACCGATCCAGTGATGGCACTGTGATATTGGACGATATTAACGTGTATGATACAACGACTGATGTCATTAACAGAGATGATAAACGTCGCGGTGCTTATAAGTGGGCATACGTTTCGTTGGTAGGCCGTGTGAACTATGATTATGCCGGTAAATACTTGATAGAAGGTAGCTGGCGTCATGACGGGTCATCCCGCTTGGTGAAAGACAACCGTTGGCAGGATTTCTTCGGAGTCAGCGGTGGTTGGAGAATGTCGGAGGAAGCCTTCATGAAGAATCTGGACTGGTTGAGCAACTTAAAACTGCGTGCTTCTTGGGGACAGTCGGGTAACGTGTCTACCATCGGTAATTACGAAGCCTATCCGCAGATTTCCACAGGAACAACCGTACTGAACGGTGTCAGAGTTCCGACCAGCTGGATATCCGGCATTACGGATGATTCCCGTACGTGGGAAACCGTTTCTTCTACCAACATCGGTGTGGACTATGGTTTCTTTAATAACCGTCTGAGCGGTACGTTCGATTACTTCTGGCGTAAGAACGACGGTATGTTGATTAACATTACGTATCCGCAAGTATACGGTGGAACCGCACCTTCTACCAACTCCGGTACGTACAAAACACATGGTTGGGAGTTGACACTGAATTGGCAAGACCAGGTGAACAAGGATTTCAGCTATAATGTAGGTTTCTCGTTGTCGGATGCACGCACGGAAGTGACTTCGTATGAAGGACGTACTGCCATTACGCACGGGGTAAATGCAATTGTGGAAGGTAAACCGCTGAATGCACTGTATGTGTACAAGACGGACGGATTGTTCCAGAATCAGGCTGAAGTAGATGCTTACTATGCGCAGATGAACGGTAATGTATCCGGTTCGTTGTTGGGTAATGTGGCCAACGGTACGGTCAATGAGTTGACACCGGGTAGCGTACGCCGTGTGGACTTGAACGGTGATAACGACATTACGACAGCCGACCTTTATTACTATGGTGATACGGCTCCGCACTACAATTTCAGTGTGAATATCGGTGCCCGTTATAAAGATTTCGATTTCAGCGTCTTCTTCCAGGGCGTAGGCCAGCAGTACAATGTACGTAACGGCCAGATGGGTTGTGCTTTCTGGAGTGGTTGGACTAATACCAATGGTTATTTCATGGATAACACATGGTATGCAGGCGATCCTAATGGCTATCATGCAGCCAATACGAGTGCCAAGAATCCGTTGATTTCTCGTAACGGGAACCGTAACAACTGGAACTACAAGCACTATAATGACATCAACGTGGTGAACTCTTGGTATGCTCGATGCAAACAAATCCAATTAGGATATACGCTGCCGAAGAATTTGACTTCCAAGGTGGGAATCCAAAATTTGCGTGTATGGATTGCCGGAGAAAACTTGTTCGATTTCTCCAACGTGAAAGACGGATATGATCCTGAAGCAGCTGCCAATATGAGTACGTACGGAGGCGTAGATGTATTTGCCAGCTCGGTGTCCTTTGGTTTGGATGTTACGTTCTAAAATGTAAGTTTGATTAACTATAATAATTGACGATCATGAAAATAAAAAATAACATATTACTATTAACATCTATTGCACTTTTGTCTACAACAAGTTGTGCGGATTGGTTAGACCAAGAACCGTTGTCGAATGTGTCGACCGGAACTTATTTCAGGACTGCGGCCGAGTTTGAGAGTGCGGCTAATTACCTTTATAGCCGGGTACAAGGCTACAACTCTAAATCTAGTTATGATTTATGGGATAATGGAACGGATTTGAGTTATTTGTATAAGTCAGAATTGACCGGTAACGATGCAGCATTGGCGAGTGACGATACTTATAAAGAACCATACAAAGAATTACGTCATGTGAACAATCTGTTGGAGCGGGCTGCCGAGTACACGGGAACGGAAAGTATTGATGTTTCCATTGGTACGGCTTACTTCTTCCGGGCGTGGTGGCATTTCAACTTGTTGCAACGTTTTGGTGGTATTACTTTGGCATTGGAAGCTCCCAATACGAATTCTGAAATAGTATGGGGACCGCGCAATTCCCGCTATGAAGTGATTGCTTCAATTTTATCGGACTTGGAAGAAGCGCAACGACTGATGGCTTCAGAAACCAAAGCCGCTACGGGAAATGATGGTTCGCTGACGATAGAAGCCGTATGTGCGTTCAAGGCGCGTGTATGTCTGTTTGAAGGAACTTGGGAAAAGTACAACGGACGTGGTTCGGAAGATGAGACCAATGGCGATGGTACGTCAGTAGGTGCCGGTACGGCCATGCCGGAAGGTTATCCCTCGGTCAATGAATTGCTACAGATGGCGCAGACGGAAGCTGCCAAGTTCGTATCGGGCGGGACCTATGCCGGTGAATATTCCATCTGGATGGAATGTGAAGAGCACGAGATTGATGCTTACGACCGTATGTCTTATTATTATCTGTTTGCTTTGGAAGAGGCTGATTCCAATCCTTACGGAGCTACCAAGGCTTCCAATAACGAGGCGATTTTCCGTAAATGTTATGATTACAGTTTGCAAGTATACGGTAGTTCGAATATTACCCATAGCGAGCCTTGCGGTGGTTCCCGCAAACTGATGGATATGTACCTTTGCACGGATGGTTTGCCCATTCATATTTCTCCGTTATTCCAAGGGTATGGTACTTTCGATAGTGAGTTTCAGAATCGCGACGCTCGTATGATTGCCAGTTTCAAGCAGGTAGGTCACTATTATTGGTGTGCTAACGCTGAATACGGTTTGGTGGCAAATTACAGTATCGCACCGGATGAAGATCCCAATAATACGGTCTTCTCACCGAGCTTGGCTACTTATAGTGCCGGACAGTACAATGGTCAGAATGGTTATGCCGGACGTAAATTTACCCAAGAGCGTGAACGTCCGACCAATCAGGAAAGTGCCGACTTGATGCTGATTCGTTATCCGGAAATGTTACTGGTTTATGCGGAAGCGACTATCGAACTGAATGGTAATATCAGCGATGGTGACTTGAACAACACCATTAACGTGATTCGTCAACGTGCCCATATTGCTAATCTGACTAATTCGTTGGTGAATACTTATGGATTGGATATGAAAGAAGAAATCCGTCGTGAACGTACATTGGAACTTTGGGGAGAAGGTTTCCGCCGCACAGATTTGTGTCGTTGGGGCATTGCCGAAATTGAGTTATCGCGTCCTATCTGTACCTATTATGTAGAGTATGAAGGTGTGCCGACAGCCATGGGTACAGAAGACAGACCCGGATATCCCGGTGAGCCGATGTATGTTCCGTCTGTGTGGGTAAATAATATTGTAACTTCCGACATGCCACAATCTACTTACACTGCCGGTATGCCGCCGGTGAAAGCTGGTAGCTTGATAATAGAAGCGGAAAATAACCGTAACTTCTCCAAAAAGAATTACCTGATGGCTATTCCTACCAATGAGATCGAGTTAAACGGACAGTTGTTGCAGAACCCTCAATGGTAATCATTTCATAAATTCACATGTAAAAAGATTCCGCAGCTTTGTTAAGCAAAGTTTGCGGAATCTTTTTGTAAATTGATCTGTACGTATATGCTGAAGGGCCGATCCTTTCAAAAGTCATAAAGGCTGAGTTTTCCCTATAAATTTTGATACTTTCGTTATATTTCATCCGTTCTTCATTACTCAGTCATTTTTGGTGGATTTATTATCCTAAAAAAGGAATATAAGTGCGTGGGCTCGCGAATATATATAAAATGGCTCATGCACTTATATGAAATGGACCACGAATATATAAGAAATTTTGGCAGCATACAACTGACTTTTTGGCAGGCTCTGAACTTGGATAGGAATAGATAAATAAAAGTTTATCGGCAAAATGATGTAGAAGCGTTCTTATTCTCACGCAAAAATGTTATTTTTGTACGATAATCAATAAATGAGGGAACTTATGACGCAGTTCATACGTAAAAGATATCCGGTAGGACTACAGACCTTCTCCGAATTGCGTGAGAAGAACTATCTGTACATAGACAAGACGGCGTATGTCTACGAGATGGCACATGCTTTAAAATATTATATCTGTGTATTGACGACAGTGCTGTTTTTAACGCCGATGGTTTTTGCCCAGCAACAAGATTCCATCCGTATTCTCTACATTGGCAACAGCTATACATATTATCATGATTTGCCGCAAATGGTGCAGTCTATAGCTGCCAATATCGCACAGGATTTCCGCATGGAAATTAGCTACAAGGCTTATACTCCCGGTGGTTGCACTTTCAAACGTCACCTGCAACAACCGGAAGAAATGGCAGCTATCCGGGAAGGCCATTGGGATTACGTAGTACTGCAAGAACAGAGTTCATTGCCTGCAATGCCCACTGAAGTGGTACAACATGAGACCTACCCCTACGCCCGTCAATTGGACAGCTTAGTCCATGTGCATAACCCGCAGGCCCGTGTTATCTTCTATATGACGTGGGGACATAAAGACGGTTGTCAAGAGACTCCTGACGGTTACCCTCTCATATCCACTTACCAGGGGATGCAAACCCGTCTGATTACAAGTTATCTGGAAATGACTTATCAAAACGATGCCTGGTGTGCTCCAGTAGGTATGGTATGGCAGAGGGTACGTAAAGAACGGCCTTACCAAACATTGTATTGGCCTGACCGTAGCCATCCTTCCGTATTGGGTACATACATTGCGGCAAACACCATCTTTACCACTTTCTTTCAAAAGCCCTATCAGACCACTTTTACAGCCGGACTAGATACGGAACTGGCCGAATATGTTCAACAGACTGTTCAGGAAATCGTATTGAAAAATCGAAATCTGTTGAATCTACCGTCTTCTACCCTAAACAAATAGAAAAAGGAAAATCCTCATGGATTTAAGTGAATTTCTTTTCTTAAACGTATTCTTATATATTAATCATTGAATTATAATGCTAAAAATGTAAGAGTATGAAAAGAATTTTTCTTGCAGCAAGTTTATGGGCATGGATACTATGCCAACCCTTAGAGGCACAAAACGGAGAAATAAAAAATCAATTAAAATCTTTCACCCCCGGTGCCCTTTGGAAAGATAATAATGGGGTGCATATTAACGCCCATGGAGGGGGGATTCTGTATGAGAAAGGAACGTATTACTGGTTTGGGGAACATAAGACGGAAGGTAAAGGCGGCAATGTGGCTCAAGTAGGTGTGCATTGTTATTCTTCTACAGATTTATACAATTGGACAGATCAAGGCATAGCTCTTTCGGTCAGCAATGACCCAACGAGTGACATCGTGAAAGGCTGCATATTGGAAAGACCTAAAGTTATCTACAACCGGAAAACGGAAAAATATGTCATGTGGTTTCATCTGGAACCGAAAGGTAAAGGTTATGGAGGAGCATTGGTAGGAATAGCTCAAGCTGACAAAGTTACAGGACCCTATACATTTATTCGGAGTACACGTGCTACGCCCCAAAGTTGGCCGGTGAATGTACTTGACTTGCACAAGCGTCCCGTTCCAGAGAAATACAGGGCTGAAAGGGCTAATCTGAATCCGACTGAACATCCTGACTCGGTGAACACATTGGGACGTGATTTTGAGAAAGGACAGCATTCGCGTGACATGACACTCTTTGTAGACGATGACGGAAAAGCCTACCACATTTGCTCTTCGGAATCGAATAGCGTGATACACATTGCGGAATTAACAGATGATTATCTGGACTTTACAGGGAAATGGGTACGTGCGTTTGTGGGCAGAAGAATGGAAGCACCGGCTATCTTTAAGAAAAATGGATTGTACTACTTCATGGGATCCGGTTGTACGGGCTGGCGTCCTAATGAGGCACGTTCGGCTGTCGCTCCTTCTATTTGGGGACCGTGGACCGAATTGGGAAATCCGTGTGTAGATGCGGACAAGGAAACCACCTATCGTTCACAGAGCACTTATTTTTTGCCTGTGGCAGGAAAGAAAGATGCAATCATCTACATGGGCGACCGCTGGACACCGGAAAACGCTATTGATGGACGCTATATCTGGCTGCCCGTAGAGTTCAAAGACGGAAAATTTATTCTGCATTGGTATGATGAATGGGATTTGTCTGTTTTTGATTGAAAGTAGCAAGAGTGTTCATTCCTTATAGAACCCCATTCGATTATGGCAAATTGTAAATTCGTCATTGGTAGTAAGCGAAGGATCTCCCAAACATACTGGGAGATGCTTCACTACGTTATAGGACAAAATGTTAGTCAATGCTCCATTTCGTCATGTTTCGTTTTTCACTGTCGAAGTTGATAGCCACTTTCACTACGGGCAGTCCGCACAATGCAAACCTTTCGGGGTAGTTTTTCAAATCAATCTGCCTCATGGCGGCATCGGCACTTTGGTCCAACTTTATTTCTATAATATATAAAGTATAGGGGGTACGCATCACTACATCCACTCTTCCGCGTGGCGTTCGTACCTCCACATCGGTGTATAGTCCCATCAGACTGAAAATGATGTAAAGTACCTGTTGATAATGTCCTTCATAATCGGTATTGTCACAATAAGGAATGGTTCCTAAGAAAGTCTGCATCGCTTTCAAGGCATTTTCCATGTCATTTTTGTATAAGCATTCGGCCATAGTCAGCAAGACGGATGATACGGACATCGTGTCGGGTGTCAGGCAGTAGGGTACGAGACTTCGCATCAGTCCCAGCCGTACTTCCCGGTTGGGGATTCCCAACGTATAGGATTCAAATACCGGATTTCCTTCCTTGATGGTGTAATATCCACTTTGGTATAGCAGAGGTATGATACTGGTCAACCGTTCGGTCGGTGCGTCAAAGTCTTCCTTGCGTGCCCTTGCTTCCCCTCCCAATTGGAGTGCCGTCATACCGAACTTACGTATCATTTCTATCAGATAGGTAGGCGTACCGCTTCCGAACCAATAAGAGTCTATTTTATTGTTGGCAAATGCATTGAGCAAACTGAATGGGTTATAGATGTCCGGTGAGGGCCAGGTAAAGTGATAGCCGTCATAATTTTCCTTTAGCTTGTTCAGCACGTCTTCTTTGTCAGTGTTCAGTTTTTCAGCGAACAGGTTCAAACCATCATCCATTTGCGTACGTATTTCATCTTCGGTAATGCCGCAAATGGTAGCGTATTCTTCATTCATGCTGATGTTCTGTATGTTATTCAGTTCACTGAAGATGCTGAGTTGTGAGAATTTGGTGATTCCGGTAAGGAACACGTATCGCAAATACGGGTCACATGCTTTGAGCGGACTATAGAAGTTTCGCATGACGTTGCGCAGAGTGGGTAGTTGTTCATCTTCATGCACCACGTCGAGCAAGGGAGCGTCGTATTCGTCGATAAGGACTACGACAAGTTTCCCCGTTTGTTGATAAGCCCGCATAATCAAACCTTGTAAACGTTGGTTCGTGTTTTTTTCTTCTTTTCCTCGTCCGTATATCTCTTCAAATCTTGCCAATTTCAGATTCAGTTCGCTTTCCAAAGCCTCCTTGTCCATATGTTTGGCAGTACTCATGTCGAAATGCAACACGGGATAAGCAGTCCATTTGGTTTCCAGTTTCTCCATGGCCAATCCGTTGAACAGTTCCTTGCGTCCTTCGAAGTAGGCTTGCAGGGTGCTGGTCAGCAGTGATTTGCCGAACCGTCTGGGTCTGCTGAGAAACATATACTTGCTGTCGGAATGTGTCATTCGGTATACATATTCCGTCTTGTCGATATAGACATAGTTGTTGTTTCTGATTTCAGAGAATGTCTGAATGCCTATCGGATACCGTCTGCGTGTCGTCATATTGCTGCTGGTACATTATAAAAGATTAAACTTGATACAAATGTAGGAAAAAATAGAGAGAATGCCAAATTTATTTTGTTGGGTTGAGTTAGGGGATATGGAATCTTCGTACGTATTACAAAATAAAAATAACCAGTTTGATATGAATAAGAAAGTAAGAATGATGGCGGCCCTTTTATTAGGTCTGGTAAATGGAGTTTTTGCTCAACAAAGCGAGTGGGAAGATCCTACCCGGTATGAATGGAACAAAGAGAAACCTCATGCGGACTTTGCGTTTTATGAATCGGTGGATGATGCCCGGACAGAGGACTATACTTTGTCCCCTTGGTATAAATCGCTTAATGGGAAATGGAAGTTCCGATATGCTCCTTCTATTGAAACGAGTATAAAGGATTTCTATCGGACGGATTTGGAGGATAAGGATTGGGATGAGATTCCGGTACCTTCCAATTGGGAGTTACAGGGATACGGTGAACCCATTATCCGGAATATACAATATGTATTTTCACCGAATCCTCCCTATATTGATGTGGAGAATCCTGTAGGTACCTATCGTACAAGCTTTACTGTACCGAAAAATTGGGAAGACAGGGAAGTGATGCTTCATTTTGGCTCCATTTCCGGTTATGCCCGTGTCTATGTCAATGGTAGGCAAGTGGGTATGACGAAAGCTGCCAAGACTCCTGCAGAGTTTAATGTTACATCGTATTTGGTGGAAGGAGAGAATCTTTTAGCAGTGCAGGTATATCGTTGGCACGATGGTAGTTATATGGAGGACCAAGATTTCTGGCGACTAACAGGTATTGAACGAGACGTTTTCTTGCAGGCTTATCCGAAATTGACTATTTGGGATTTCTTCTTGAAACCTACTTTAGATGAGAAGTATACACATGGTGTGTTTCAAGGTGTGGTAGATTTGCGTGAGTTTGAAGGGAATAACGTTAAAAATGGTAGGCTAAAATTAAGTTTGTTAGATAAAGATGGAGAAACCGTTTGGTCACAATCAGAATCCTTTAACAGGATACAGGGACAGAAGACTTTGTCTTTTTCCGGTAAGGTGAAGAATGTAAAGAAGTGGAACGCTGAACATCCTTATTTATATGATTGTGTGCTGACTTTGTCGGATGAAGCTGGCAAGGAATTAGCGATAACTTCTTATAAAGTAGGCTTCCGCAAAGTTGAGATTAAAAACTCGAAACTGCATGTAAATGGGGTACCCCTCTATATAAAGGGAGTCAATCGTCATGAACACAATGACAGTTTAGGGCATGTACAGACTGCGGAAATTATGATGAATGATCTGAAGATGATAAAGCGTTTGAATATGAATGCGGTACGTATGTGTCATTATCCCAATCATCCTTTGTTTTATAAATTATGTGACCAATATGGCATTTATGTAATAGACGAGGCGAACATTGAAACCCATGGGATGGGATCTGTCCCTTATTTCAAAGATACGATTTCGCATCCTGCCTATCGTCCGGAGTGGTATGACGCACATGTAGACCGCATTTCGCGTATGGTGGAAAGGGATAAAAATCATGCTTGTGTCATCGGGTGGTCGTTAGGTAATGAATGTGGCAACGGAAAAGTGTTTCATGATGAATACCATAGGCTGAAAGCTTACGATCCGAGTAGGTTTGTGCAGTTCGAACAGGCATGGGAGGATGGGAATACTGATATTGTTTGTCCGATGTATCCAAGCATAGGCCGTATGGCGGATTATCGTAATTCAGGAAAGACGCGTCCTTACATTATGTGTGAATATGCTCATGCGCAAGGTAACAGTAACGGGAATTTAAAAGACCTATGGGATCTTATCTATGACAGTCCGAACATGCAAGGTGGTTTTATTTGGGACTTTATGGATCAGGGGATTAGGACATCTACAGATCTACAGGATGGCAGGACCTACTGGATGTATAACGGGAAGTTAGGTGCTTATAAATGGTTGGAAGATAAGAAGAGCGAATTGAATACAGGTACAGATGGTATCATTTCGGCCAATGGGGTACCTAAGCCTCAAGCTTATGAGGTGAAGAAAGTTTATCAGTATATTCACTTTAAGGAGAAAGATTTGTCGCAGGGTCTTATTACGGTGCGCAATCTGTATGATTTTACGGATCTTGCCGACTATTCTTTTCAGTGGAGGCTGCTGAAAAATGGAGTGCCGGTGGATTCCGCAGACTTCGCTATTAGCTTGAAACCCCATCAGAGTAAAGAAGTCAAATTAGAATTGCCGACCGTTTCCCAAGACGGGAACGAGTATTTCTTGAATCTCTATGCTTACACACGCCATGCTACCGATCTGGTTCCGGAACATTACGAGGTAGCCAAGGAACAGCTTAAGATAGGAAAAGGAGACTTCTTCGAATCTACGAAGCCGCTTCCCGGCGAGCTTGTCTATCAGGTGGACGGGAACGTACTCTCGTTTGAATCGGGCAACATTGCAGGTAAGATTGATTTAAAGAAAGGGTTGTTGTTCGATTATACATGGGATGGCAAATCTCCTTTAGTGCAGTATCCTGAACCGGCTTTCTGGCGTGCTCCGACTGATAATGACTTCGGCAACAAGCTACCTTCCCTTGCCGGGGTATGGCGTACGGCGCATGTCAATCGTTCGGTACAAAGTGTAACGGTGGGTGAAAAGGAGGTGGACGGACTGCTGGTAAAAGTAGAATGGTTGCTTACGGACATTCAAGTTCCTTATACGGTTGAATATTTGATTGGCAATGATGGTTCAGTTACGGTGACAGCAAGTATGGATAGGACAGGGAAACAGCTTCCGGAATTGCCCCGTTTCGGCATGCGGATGGAGTTAAAGCGCGACTACGAACACTTGGCCTACTATGGACGGGGACCTCAGGAGAATTATATCGACCGATATCACAGTGCTTTAATAGGTCGTTACGAAAGCACAGTGACAGATCAGTATTATCCTTATATACGTCCGCAGGAAACGGGTAATAAGACCGACGTCCGTTGGTTGACTCTGTTGGACAAGGATGGCTTCGGGCTAAAAATAACGGGACTTCAGCCTTTGGCTTTTTCTGCTTTGCATTTTACTCCGGAAGATTTGGATCCGGGCTTAACCCGTAAGATGCAACATCAGGTAGATGTTGTTCCGCAAAAGAATATCTTTCTACACGTCGACCTGAAACAGCGTGGGCTGGGAGGAGACAATAGTTGGGGAATGTTGCTTCATAAAGCATATCGTTTGTTTGATGAAAAATATTCTTACAACTATAAGATTCAGTTGATTAAGGAATGATATCTGTTCATTACAAAATCAAACGTATTTTCCTGAAGGAGTCTCGGATAGTAACCCAAGACTCCTTCAGGAACTACGCGATGCTCCATTCCGCCATGTTTCGTTTTTCACTGTCGAAGTTGATAGCCACTTTCACTACGGGCAGTCCGCACAATGCAAACCTTTCGGGGT